>JAKAQS010000050.1 GCA_021819585.1 Acidobacteriota bacterium | reverse complement strand
AGGTCTACCCGAAAGGGCAGAAAGTTGGTCGTTTGAATCCCCGGAGTCGGCAACCACAGATGTGGTCCAATCCCGCCGGCGAAGATCCAGGGATAGACCGGCGCCAGCCCGGCGGGTCTTCCATCCACCAGCACCTCAACGCCGCGGAAACTCCCTCCATCACAGGCTTCGAATGCCTCCAGGGAGTACTCCCGCGTCTCGGCCAGATAACGCTTGTCGACGCACGTATACCAGCGTTCATCGTGCGCCTGGCTCTGCGCGATGACATCCAGAGAAGCGCGCTCAACGTCGCGGGGAAAAATGAGCCGGCGCGAGAGAATGCCGTCCGAAGTCTGTACCGGCTGCTCCTTCCCGGCCGGCTCGCTGCTCAGGGAAAAGACTCGATTGGCCACCCTGGGCGCTTGCTTTCCGGGCTCGACCGGGTAGAACAGCAGCTTGGCAGTCACGTAGATCGGCTGGTTGGTCGTCGGGCTGATCGAGTTGTTCAGGATGATCTGTCCTGTCTGCGCCTTATGGAACAGAGCCGTGTAGCCGGTCAGGTCACGCTCCACTTGCCAATGCTGGGCGAGATCCGGCTCCGGCTCCATGGTGGCGCCAAAGTAGAGGTTCACCCCGCCGAGCCAGATCGTCGCCGTCCGGTCAAACTGGCGTCCGGCTGGAACCGAGAAGTCCACGACCAGCACCACCTTGGACCACGCACCGGCACATCCGCGCGGAGGCGCAAACTCCAACCGGTGCGCATGGGCGGCCATGGAGGAGCCATCGCCCCGATCGTCAAAGGCCTCTCGCCGCGCCAACGTCACCATGCACGGCGTTGAAGACGGCCGGGGCACATTCGGTTCTGCCGAGGAGACAACCCGCGACCCAGGCCGCATCGGCGCCTCCGGACCTCCTTCCCTCGCCTGCGCTCCGGCCCTCATCGCCACGCTGACGATCAACAGCAACCCACCCACTACCCCCATCGCGAGCCAGGCGCGCGCAGATTTCATCTTCTTCGATCCACCCTGTTCAAGACTCACACGATTCCTCTGGAGTCACCGCGAGCGCTCCTTGTGCAGTGAACCAGGCAATGGTTCAAGTCTAACAAGTGAACAACCCGGGAAATCCGGCGGAAGAAAGAGGACGTAAATCCGTTCGGGCCGAGCGATCCTCCGCTGGAATCCTGGAGGACTCTCGTACATCGAATGCTTCAGAGGAGAAGATCCATGCCCAAAGTCGTTCGCTTCCATGAGATCGGAGGGCCTGAGAACCTGCGCATCGAGGATGCTGCCCCGAGGCAGCCAGGCGAGCAGGAGCTGAAACTCCGCGTGCAGGCTACCGGCCTGAATCGCGCCGAAGCGCTGTATATGCGCGGTTTCTACTTTGAAAAGCCGGATCTTCCCTCGCGGATCGGCTATGAGGCCGCGGGCGTTGTTGAAGCCGTCGGCCCCGGCGTCGACCCCAGCCTTATCGGCAGGCGCGTATCCACCATTCCCGGTTTCTCCCAGAATCAATACGGAGTACTGGGTGAAGAGGCTGTCGTTCCAGCCTCCTCAGTTGCCGAATACCCAGCCGCGTTTTCGCCCGCTCAGGGCGCATCCATCTGGATGCAATATCTCACAGCCTGGGGCGCGTTGATTCATGCCGGCAACGTCCAGAGAGGCGATTTCGTCCTGATTCCGGCAGCCTCCAGCAGCGTCGGGCTTGCCGCCATCCAGACCGTGAAGGACGCCGGCGCCACGGCCATCGCCGCCACCCGCGCCAACTCCAAGCGGCAACAACTTCTCGCGCTTGGAGCCGACCACGTGATTGTCACGGACGAAGAAGACCTTGCAGCGCGCGTTCATGAGATCACCGCAGGCAAAGGCGCACGCATTATCTTTGACCCGGTAGGAGGACCGTACGTCGAAACGCTGGCCCAGGCCGTTGCTTCTGGCGGAACCATCTTTCTCTACGGTGCGCTCTCGATGCAGCCAACGATCTACCCCACTGCCCTTGGCATCGGCAAAAGCATCGTCCTGCGCGGCTACTCTCTGCAGGAGATTCGCAACAATCGCACCCTGCTCGATCAGGCGCTGAGATACATACTTGAACGGCTGGAGGATGGCCGGTTCGTCCCCAGGATCGCCAAAACATTTACCCTGGAAAACTCTGCCGACGCCTATCGTTACCTGGAGTCCAATGCGCAGATCGGCAAGGTCATCATCACGGTGTAGCGTCTCGGCCCAGCCGGCGCATGCAGGCCGAAACGATCGCCTCCGGCAAGCGTCCCTGTTAGCTGCTTCGGCGCGAACCGCCTCCTTCCCGGATACATCCTTCAGAAGCGGAACCGAGCAGCTTTTGATCGGGTCCAACGTTCGCCCTATCCTCGATCTTCTACGCGCCCACGATGCTTCAACGCATAGATCTTTCCGCGATAGTAAAAGTTCTCCCCGCCGTAGCTCCGCAACCAAAGGATGCTTCCCAACAGATCCCGCAGCGGATAGATAAGAGTGTTATAAGACAGATCCGGATCCCCCAACGCTCCCAGAATGGCCACCCCCTGCAGCCATCGGTTGATCACCATCGCCGCCAGCCACAGAACCCCGAGCACGGCATGCCCGCTCAGCAAACCCCATGCCATGCCCAGCAAGCCGAAGGGCGTAGCAAAGGTCAACCCGCTGCCTAGATGCCCCCAGGGACGGGAACGCCGCGTGCTCTGCATCCAACGAAGCTGATTCCGGAAGCTCAGCGAAAAAGGCGAATCCTGCACCATCAGGCGGATGACATACGTGGCCATTCGCACCCCAGTTCCCTGCGCCGCCAGCCGGTTTCCGATCACAAAATCATCGGCGTAAAACTGTCCCAGATCCTCAAATCCGCCCACATCCTGAAAGCTCTTCCTGCGCACCGCCATGGTGGCGCCAAGGGCAAACTTCGTTCCCTCCAACATGTCCGCCACCAACACGCCGGAGCTCATCTCAACGCTCTTGCCCACCGCATCCAGTTGTGAGGCAAACCCCGCCCCCGGATGAGCTGTCCCAATGTAGACGCAACTCGCCAAACCCATCCGCGGATCCTCCAGCGTCTGCACCATGCGCAGCAGGTAGTCCCGGCCCACCCGCACATCCGCATCACTGGTGACGTACAGATCGTGCTTCGCCACCGAATCCATCTTGCTCAGCGAGTACACCTTGGCATTGTGAAACTGCGGTGGCGGCTCTCCGCAGGTCACGTATCGCGCCGCCACCCGCGGATACCGCTTGCCCACCTCCCGCGCCAACTGCAACCCTTCATCGCTCTCCTGCCGCGCGCAAAAGAGCAGCTCCCACTCGCCCGGGTACTCCTGTTCAAAAAAGGAAGCGAGGTTCTGCTCCATACCCTCTTCGGTTCCGTGCAGCGGCTTCAGCATGCTCACCGCGGGAAGAAAGTCAGCCGGAGCGCTCTGTTCCCGGCGCTTGCGCAGCCAAAACCTCGCCGCCGCCACCATCGCCATCAGGCAGTAGATGGAAGAGGTGACTGACCCCACGGCCGCCACCCAGAACAATATCTGAAGGAAAAGCCTCATCGCACCACGCCAGAGAAAGTTGCTCTTGAATCGCCGGCTGCAAATCGCCGGCCGCCCCCTCGCAGCAAGCACCAGGGATTAGTCTACGCGACGGCCCAGTCTTGTCTCCTGCAGCTTACTGTTGGGCCGTTTGCGCAACGGCACAAGCCCCGGCTGCTGAACCTCTTGCGGCATCCGCGTCAGCATCTCCGTTCGCACATACTCCACAAACCCTTGCATCTGCCGGGTCATCTCCTCCATACGCTCGCGCATCTGCAGCACAATGGCGATGCCCGCCATATTCACGCCCATATCGCGCGCCAGGTTCAGAATGAACTCCAGCCGCTCCAGATCCTCATCCGTGTACAGCCGGGTGTTCCCATCCGACCGCGATGGCCGCAGCAGGCCCTCCCGTTCATAGAGACGCAGCGTCTGCGGATGGATCCCATACATCTCCGCCACCGCCGAGATCATGTACGCGCCCTTCGCCTTCCGTTTCGTAGCCATCGCCTGAAGGATATCTCCTTTTCTCCATCCCTGGACAACCACTGGACATCGATCCCTCGCCCGGCGTCAAATAATCCAGATATGAGCCGCCCGAGCCTGACCGCCCTCGCCACCGCCGCCACCATCACCATGACCGGAGCCGCCGTTGCCGCCGTGGCGACGGCTGCCGCCGCCAGCGGAGCCGCGGTGCTCGTATTTCGCTCCCTGCGCACCCGCCGGAGTTGGTCTCAGAGAGCCCTCAACGACAGCCTCCGCCCCGTCGTCGTCATCACCGGAGGATCCCGCGGCCTGGGGCTGGCCATAGCTACCCGCTTCGCACAGGATCCGGTTCGCCTGGTTCTGGCCGCGCGCCACCTCGAAGAGCTGCAGCAGGCCCAGGTTCAACTGCTCACCCAGTTTGCCCATCTCAGCCCCGCGGACTTTCACCTGGTCGCCGCGGACCTGGCCAGGCCGGAGGAGTGCGAACGCCTGGTCGCCGAGACGATCACTCGCTTCGGCCGCATCGACGTCCTGGTCAACAACGCCGGCATCATCCATATTGGCCCAGTCGAGTCCCAGACGCTGGAGATCTTCGAACACACCATGCGGGTGAACTTCTTCGCCGCGCTCTACGTCACCTGGGCCGCTCTGCCTCACATGCGCCGTCAACCGGCCTTGGCCGGCCATCCGTTCGGTGGCCGCCGCGCCTCCATCGTCAACATCGCCAGCGTGGGCGGCAAGATCGCCGTCCCGCACATGCTTCCCTACTCGGCTGCCAAGTTCGCCCTGGTCGGCTTCTCGGAAGGCCTGCACGCCGAACTCCGCCACAAGGGAATCCGCGTCACCACCGTGTGCCCGGGCCTGATGCGCACCGGCGGCGAAGCCCACGCCAACTTCCGGGGCAACCAGAGTGCAGAGCAGCGCTGGTTCAATTTCGCCGCGCGAACTCCCGGAGTCGCCGTGACGACGCGCCACGCCGCCAATCGCATCTATCACGCCGCAGCCGCCGGCCGCGCGGAGATCACCATCAGCCCCCAGGCTTGGCTGGCCGCACGCTTTGGCGCACTCTGTCCCGAACTCCTCCAGTACGCCAATGCCCTGACCAACCACCATATCCTGCCCAAAGACCCGAAACAGTAACCTGCTCCTACCATCGGCGCCCAGCCGAGCCATCCACCTGGATGAGCCGGATGGGTAAGCTCGGCAAGCCTGGCCAGACTGCGCTCCCGCTCCCAGACACCGCGTCCAGGATCGTGAAGCTTCCAGGATCGTGAAAACCCGGAGCGGCGCGGTTGCGCTTCCGCCAATGACTCAAATCTCGGCCAGCATCTCCGCCCGCGGATTCTGCGGATTCAACCGCTGCAGCTCGCGCAGAATCTCCTTGGAACGCTCATCCTGCACCTGCGGCACCACGATCTTCACCTCCACAATCTGATCTCCGCGGAGCCCTTCGTGAGTCGCGCTCGCCACGCCCTTCTCGCGCATCCGCAGCTTCTGCCCGGTCTGGGTTCCGGGTGGAATCCTCAATGTGGCCCGTCCCGTCTCGGTTCCCACACCATCGACCGTCGGAACCTCGATCTTGGATCCCAACGCGGCTTCCATCGCCGTCACCGGAACGGTGATATGGATGTCATCCCCAACGCGGCGGAAGAGTTTGTGCGCTCCCACCTTGATGATCAGATACAGGTCTCCATTCGGAGCTCCCTCCGTGCCGGCGTTGCCCTTGCCCGCCAGCCGGATCCTCTGCCCATCCCGCGTTCCCGGCTTGATGTTGAACTGCAGCGGCTCTTTGCGCGTCAAAACCCCAGCTCCAGCGCAGGTAGGACAGGCGTTCTGCACGCTGCCGCTACCCCCGCACCGCGGGCATTGGATGTTGAACTTCATCCTTCCGCCCATCTGCGTCACTTGCCCGCTTCCATGACACTCCGGACACGGCATGCTCCCGCCCGTCACCGCTTTGCCCTTGCAGGCCGGACACGGCTCCTGGCGATGGATCTCCAGGCGGGTCACGCCGCCGCGAATTGCCGTCCAGAAGTCGATCTCCACCTGATACTCGAGATCTGTCCCCGGCTGCGGCCCGCGCGCCTGCCTTCCGCGCCCCCCGAACATCCCCGAAAACACATCCCGAAAGCTGGAGCCGAAGCCCTCCGAATGCGCGGAGGTCTTTCCTCCACCCTGAAACCCGGAGAAGTCAAACCCCTCGAAGTCGAAGGGGACTCCCTGCGCACGCTCCCCGCCGCCGCCAAAGCCCTGAAAACCTCCACCACCCGCGCCACCTCGCGCATACGCCTCGGCTGCCCCAGCGTCGATGTTGTCCGAGTAAAAGCCCACCTGATCGTAGATCTTCCGCTTCTTCTCGTCGCTGAGCACATCGTTGGCCTCAGAGATCTCCTTGAACCTCTCTTCGGCCTTCTTGTCCCCGGGATTCACATCCGGGTGATACTTCCGGGCCAGCTTCCGGAACGCTTTGCGGATCTCATCGGCAGACGCCGTCTTTTTCACTCCCAGCGTGCTGTAGTAATCCTTTGTTTTGCTCGTTGGCATCTTGCGCGTCCCTTCTATCGCCGCCGCGGTCTTCAGCCCAGATCTTACAATCCGGTGTGGAGTTCAAGCATCACCAAGCCGCTGCAATCCATTGCCGCCTCCATCCCCATCAGCCGTTACGCTGAGCGAATCTTCAACCGGCCTCCGCGCCGGCGCCCTGCTGCCTGTCTGCGATCAGTTCCAGACCGCGCTGGCTTTAATGGCTTCGACATTGAACATCTGATCCGGCTCCATCCGCTGCATCTTCGCCACAAAGGCTTCGGCCTCCTCGCGGGACGCAAAAACGCTCCGCTGATACAGCCGCCCGGCGCGCAGCGCATCGCAGCGCCACAGCGTCTCTTGCGCCCGCACCCTCGGGTCGCCCAGGTCCCAACGCACCTCCACCGGTCGTGGCTGGCCCTCTCCCCAACCCGATTGTCCGTCCTGTGTCATCTCCGCACCTCCATCGTAGCCGACACCTGCTCGCAGCCATCCTCGCGCGGGACCGCTCCGTAAGCCTCATCTTCCATCAAAGGCTCTGCAACGAGACCGAACGGCTCTGCAAAAGATGCCGGCTGAAGAATGAGGAGGAGCCAGAAGAACCCCTCCTCATTTTTATTCGTTAGACGCTCGCGCCGCCGCCGTTTACTTCTCCGTATCGACATACTCCGCGTCAATCACGCCATCGTCCTTCTTGGCCTCTTCAGCGGCTCCTGAGGGAGCTGCTCCGCCATCACCCGGCGCGGCGGCATTGGCCTTGTAGACCGCTTCGGCCAGCTTGTGGCTCGCCGCGGTCAACTTCTCCTTGGCGGCATTCAAGGCAGCCGTGTCGGCGTCTCCGCCCAGCACTCCCTTGGCCTCCGCCAGGGCCGACTCCACCTCTCCCTTGTCCGCGGCCGCAACCTTCTCTCCGCTCTCCTTCAGCATCTTCTCGATGTTGTAGACCAGGGAATCGAGCTGGTTCCGCGCCTCGATCTTCTCCTTGACCTCCCGATCCTCGGCCGCATGCGCCTCGGCTTCCTTCGCCATGCGCTCCACCTCTTCCTTGCTCAGGCCCGAAGAGCTGGTAATGGTGATCTTGGCGTCCTTGCCCGTGGCGTTGTCCTTGGCATGCACGTTCAGGATGCCGTTGGCGTCGATGTCGAAGGTCACCTCGATCTGCGGCACGCCCCGCGGAGCCGGCATGATGCCGCCCAGCTTGAACTTGCCCAGCGTGCGATTCTGCGCCGCCATCGGCCGCTCGCCCTGCATCACGTGGACTTCAACCTCGGTCTGGTTATCGGCCGCCGTCGAGAAGACCTCCGTCTTCTTGGTCGGGATCGTCGTGTTGCGCGCAATCATGCTGGTCGCCACTCCGCCCAGCGTCTCGATTGACAGGGTCAGCGGGGTCACATCCAGCAGCAGCAGATCCTTCACATCGCCGGCCAGCACGCCGGCCTGCACCGCCGCTCCAACAGCCACCACCTCATCCGGATTCACTCCCTTGTGGGGCTCCTTGCCAAACAGCTTCTTCACCAGCTCCTGGATCGCCGGCATGCGCGTCTGGCCGCCCACCAGCACTACCTCCTGGATCTTGCCGGCATCCACGCCCGCATCTTTCATCGCCTGCTTGCACGGCCCAACCGACTTCTCCAGAAGATCGGCCACAAGCTGCTCCAGCTTGGCGCGGCTCAGCGTGCGCACCAGATGCTTGGGCCCGCTGGCGTCCGCGGTCACAAACGGCAGATTGATCTCCGTCTCCTGCGCCGTGGAAAGCTCGATCTTGGCCCTCTCCGCCGCATCCTTCAGGCGCTGCAACGCCATCTCGTTGCCCTTGGCCGTCAGATCCAGACCAGTCTCGTTCTTGAACTCCGCAATCAGCCAGTCCACAATCCGCTGATCCAGATTGTCGCCTCCCAGATGCGTGTCGCCGTTGGTCGACTTCACCTCGATGACCCCGTCGCCCACCTCCAGAATGGAGATATCGAAGGTTCCACCACCAAAGTCATAGACCGCAATCGTCTCGTCCTTCTTCTTGTCCAACCCGTAGGCCAGCGCCGCCGCCGTCGGCTCATTCACAATCCGCTTCACATCCAGCCCGGCAATCTTGCCCGCATCCTTGGTCGCCTGGCGCTGCGCGTCGTTGAAGTACGCCGGAACCGTGATCACCGCCTCGGTCACAGACTGGCCCAGATAGTCCTCGGCCGCCTTCTTCAGCTTCTGCAGAATCATCGCCGAAACCTCCGGCGCCGTATACTCCTTGCCCTGCGCCACCACCGCAACGTTGTCGCCCTTGGCCACCACCTTGTAGGGGACCATCTTCATCTCGTCGCTTACCTCGCCCAGCCGACGGCCCATGAAGCGCTTGATCGAATAGATCGTGTTCTCCGGATTGGTGATCGCCTGGCGCTTGGCTACCATGCCCACCAGCCGCTCTCCATTCTTCGTAAAAGCAACAATGGACGGCGTCGTCCGCCCACCCTCTTCATTGGGAATCACCTTGGGCTCTCCACCCTCCATCACCGCCACGCAGCTATTCGTGGTTCCCAGATCAATTCCAATAATCTTTCCCATAATCCATGTCCATCCTTGAAGGCGGTCCGCCCAAATCTAAACTGACTCACATTAGCTTCCCATGTGAGTGACTTATTGTCAACTTTTATGATGAAGAAACTCGCTCCAGGGATGCAAAAACTCTGGCCGGATCCGCACCGCCTCCAGACGCTCCCCAACGCCGCAAACTGTACCCATGCGGACGGGGCAGGGCATGGACCGCCGGAACCACAGTCCTCAAGCTCTCGGCTTGCGTCCCAGAGTCAGAAAGTATCCCAGCAGCAGCAGCGCCGCCAACGCACCCATCACCGCCTCGGTCCCCGGCAGGCCCCGCACGCCGAACCGGCTCCCTCCCCATCCATCCAGCGCGATCATATAGACCACCGGCACGTTCCCCATCGAGTTGATGATGGAATAGCGGCTGCTCCCACTCTTGCCCGAGCTTCCCAGAAACTCCAGCACCACCGCCGTAAACATCGCATAGCCCATGCCCACTGTAAAAAGATACAGCGCAACTCCAACATAATAAGTATCTTGCCGCAATGGACCCAGAGAGAGCACCGCCAGGGTCGCAGCGTTTACCAGAGCCACCGTCAGGTAAGCTACAGAGGCCCGGATCCGTGCCGGAATCAGCGTCGCCGCCAGCGAACCGGCGGCCATCAGCAGCGCTCCGCCCAGTCCATTCATCCACGCCACCTGTTTCCCGCTCACGCCATAATCCCGCGCCACACCCGTCAGCAGGCCAATCGCCGCTCCGGTCACCAACGGAGAGAGCATCAGCACCATGTACGGCACCGCCCTCCAGTTCAGAAAGGTTCCGTGAAACTCCTCCCAGATCCTGCGCAGCGTGCGTCCAAAGCCCTGTTCCACCAATAAATCCTGTCGCGGAGCGGCCAGGGCAAACAGCGCCGGCACCGCAATCATCCCTCCCGCCGCCAGCGGAACCAGACTCAGCTCTCCATGCTCCCGAAGCATCACCAGCACCAGTACCGAGGCTGCTCCAAACCCCAGCGATCCGCCCTGGTAAAACCCGCCGGCGATCCGTTTGGAGCGCTCCTGCTGCAGCGCCCCCAGCATCCCGCCGCAACTGGACACCACCAGTTGGGCCGCACAGGCGCTCAGAAACATCAACACCACGGCGCTGCCGGTATCCAGCCGCCGCTGCTCCAGGGCCAACGTCATCAGCAGCGCCGCTGCCACCGCACCCATCAGGAGCCAGGTCCGGCGCCGCACCAGAAAATCCGTCAGCGGGCTCCATAGAAAGTAGATCGTCGTCGGCAGCGCCAGCAGCGAGATAATCTGCGAAGCGCGCAGCTCCGGGATCCCCTGCCGACTCATCAGAAAGGCCAGCACCCCGCCTTGAATCACGCCGTTGGCCACCACCGCCACCGGAGCTCCCAGCAGCCCGAACAGCCACGGACGCTCATTCATTCGACTCTTGCCGGCCACCGCCTCTGTCTCATCCTGCGTCTTCAGCGCGCCAACATCTTCCACAACCTCTTCCGCCGCTTCCATCTCTCGCATCTTTCAGAAGCTACCACCTTTTCCGTTTTCCTTTCCCTCCCTCATTGACGCAGGCCCTTGAAGTTACTAGGCTGTGCCCAATGGCTTCGGACAAGATGATCCCCGAATCGGCCCCAGGTGACGCTCCGGGAAGTTTCAGCGCCGCATCCCGCCAGACCTCCCCAACCGGCCTCGGTCCTCCCTACTCCACCCCGCCGGCTCCCAGAACTCGGCGCGACGCCGCGCTGGATGGCCTCCGCGGGCTCGCCGTGTTGATGGTCTTCCTCTTCCACTATGGCGGCGGCTTGCAATCCTCCCGGCCTGAAGTCCGGCTCTTCGGCCTGCTCACCCAGGCCGGCTGGCTGGGTGTCGTCCTCTTCTTCGCGCTCTCCGGCTTTCTCATCACCGGCAGCCTTTGGGAGACCGTCGCCCAGGGGCATCGTCTGCGCAACTTTTACGCCCGCCGCGCCCTGCGCATCCTCCCCATCTACAGCATCGCCCTGCTGGCCGCCGTAGCCGCCGCTCTACTCCACGGCGCAACGCTTGCCCAACTGAAGCCCTTTGCCATCTTTGTCTTCTTTCTTCAGAACTTCCCTCACCTGGCCGCTGAGGCCATCCAAAACCCCTCTCCCCTTCCGCTCTATCACTTCTGGACTCTGGCCGTGGAAGAGCAGTTCTATCTCCTCTGGCCGCTCATCCTGCTCTTCGCCCACAGCCGACGCCACGCTCTTCGCCTCAGCCTCTGGTTCTTCGCCATTTCCCTGTTCTTTCTGCTCATCATCTACGCCATGCCGGCCTTCGCTGGAATCCGGGCCCATCACCTCTACGACTACTTCCTGCTGACCCAGAGCGGCGCCATCGCCCTGGGCTGCGCGGCCTCACTGGCCATGGGTAGCCGCTACAGCCCCAGCGGCCGCAAGCCCGGAACTCATCGGCTGATCCGGAAGTACGCCCTGCCCGCGTTCTTCACCGGATCCGCTATTTACCTGTACACCAGCTACCTGTCCGGGAGCCTCTACCTCACCGATCCAATCCAGTTCTGGCTGGGGCTGCCCGCCATCAGCATTGCGGCAGCGGCCTCCATCCCTCTGGTCCTTCGCCCCGGGCTTCTCCGCACCGTCTTCTCCAATCCGCCGCTTGGATGGATGGGCCGCATCAGTTACGGCTTCTACATCTACCACATCCTGCTTCAGCCGCTCTTTGACAATCTGGGCGCCCATTACAGCCACCAGACCACCGGGAACTACTACCACATCGTCCGCGCCCTGTTCGCCCTTTTGATCACCTGCATCGTCTCCTGGCTCTCCTTCACCTTCTTTGAGCAACCCATCCTCTCCCTCAAGCGGTACTTCCCCTTGTATCCCTCCCTGCCCTGGGGAGAGCCCCTGGCAGAGCCCCACCGTTCGCACCATCATCGAACCTGAATGCAACGCTGAGACAAAAAATGGCGCCTCAAGCTCGCCTCAGACATCCAACTTCTGAACACAAAAACCGGGTGTGAGGCGATCCATCTTCCTAAAAGCTGTCTCCGCCTGCCAGAGATGCCCCTGAACCTTCTGCCAGAGAGTTGAGAATCCCTCGAGCATGGCCACTGCCACCGCCCCCGGCCCCGACATCCAGAGTGAGATTACCCATGGTTTCAGTCCGTGGTGGATCGCGGCCGCGGTGATGCTGGCCACCTTCATGGAGGTGCTGGACACATCGATCGCGTCGGTCGCTCTGCCCTACATCGCGGGCTCTCTTTCAGCCTCCACGGACGAGGCCACCTGGGTTCTGACCAGCTATCTGGTCTCCAACGCCATCGTCCTGCCGGCCTCCAACTGGCTCTCGCTCAAGTTCGGACGCAAGAACTTCCTGATGGCCTGCGTGGCCATCTTCACCCTGGCCAGCTTCGCCTGCGGAGCCGCCCCCTCCCTGGCCCTGCTGCTCATCTTCCGGGTCATCCAAGGCGCCGGCGGCGGCGCTTTACAGCCCATCTCTCAAGCTGTGTTGCTGGAGAGCTTCCCTCCCGTCAAACGCGGGGCGGCCATGGCCGTCTTTGCCCTGGGCGTGGTCGTCGCCCCCATTCTTGGGCCGACCCTCGGCGGCTGGCTCACCGACAGCTACTCCTGGCGCTACGCCTTCTACATCAATATCCCCGTCGGCATCCTGGCCCTGTACATGATCAACCGGTACATCCATGATCCGTCCTACATCCGCAATGCCAAGGTCTCCCGTTTCGACAACTTGGGCTTCGGCTCCCTGGTCATCTGGGTCGGCTGTCTGCAAGTCATTCTGGATAAAGGGCAGGAGTCGGACTGGTTCGGCGCCATCTGGATCCGCTGGGCCTTCACCATCATGGTCATTGCCTTGGCCGTCTTCATCTACCAGTCCTTCTGGGGCAAACACCCTCTGGTCAACCTGCGCGTCCTGAAGAACCGCAACTTTCTGGTGGGCTTCAGTCTCATCTTTCTCTTCGGCATCGCCATCTACTCCACCATCGTCGTGCTTCCCCTCTTCTATCAGGAGCTGATCGGCTACACCGCCTACACCGCCGGCCTGGTCGTAGCCCCGCGCGGCCTGGGAGCCATCCTGGCCATGCCGGTCATCGGCTATCTCTCCAACAAGGTGGACGCCCGCCGCTTGCTGACCTTCGGCTTCATCACCTTTGGCATCACCACCTTGTACTTTGGCTCCATCACCCTGGGAATCTCACCCTGGACGCTCTTTTTCCCCATTCTCATCACCGGCTTTGGCCTCAGCTTCGTCTTCGTGCCCATGAATACTGCGGCCTACGGAACGCTCTCCAACGAGCAGATCGGCAACGCCAGCGGCCTTTTCAACCTCATGCGGAACGTCGGCGGCTCGATCGGGATCTCCATCGCCACCACGCTGCTGACTCGCCGAACCGATGCCCACCAGAATGAACTCACCAACTACATCCCGCAGTCGGGCGCAGCCTTCGAGCGCTCCCTGCACGTCACCAAAGAGTTCCTCAAAACCTACTTCGGCCCGGCTAACGCGGAACACGCCGCCCGTCTCACGCTCTATCAGCAGCTAAACCAGCAGGCCTCCTACTGGGCCTTCATCGACGTGCTCCGCTGGACTTCGCTGCTCAGCTTTGCCTGCGTCATCGTGGTCTGGTTCTTCCAGCGCGTCAAACCTGGCCGCGGTCCCTCCGGAGCCCACTAGCGAAAGCCGAGCCGGGCCACCAAAGGTCGGACGGAGGAAACAGCCACCCGAGGCCCCGGATGGCGTCTTCGCACAAGCTCCGTCTTCCGCCGGCTTCAAGACCCGTCAGTCCCTGAATCGCCCCTTGTAGGCCCACAGCCCCAGTGCCGGATTCGAGATATAAAAGATCTCCTCCCCATCCACCACGTTCCAACCATCGGTCAGCTTGTCTGGATCGAACTTTGCCGTATATTCGGCCAGGTCTCCATAGGCAAAATGCACGCCTTCGACCTCGGACCGCGTGAGGTGTCCCGGGCAGTAGCGAATGGTGAATCGACCCTCGCTGGAACCGTGGATCAGGTGCGCCGCGGCGCTCAGATTGGCCGCCAGATCCGGATCGTTCTTCACCGCCTCCAACGTCGCCCGCGTCCCGCAGTACCCATAGCGTCGAATCAGGCCGTCGATGGTCTTGTCCTCGCCGAACTCCCGCACCCCCGGGGCCAGCACGATCAACTCCGCATCATCGGCCAGCGCCATCCGCGTCCGGTAAACGCTCTTGTTGCCCAACCAGGTGGTATGGAACTCATGCGGATCCAGCAGCACCACCGCCTTCTTGATCTCCCTGTCCATCATCAGGAAGTTGCACTGCAGGCTCAGCGCCGCCGCCCGCTCAAAACACTCCGTATCGTCGCCGATGAACAAACCCCGCATCACCAGCTCGCCGGCATGGTTCTTGCTGACCACCGTCTGCACATAGACGATCTGCGGCATCTTGTCTCCAAAGTGCTCGCTGGCATAGTTCAGCACCCTCCGCACCGGAGTATCCGCCCGCCCCATCATGCGCTCCATCCCATACACCGCCCCCAGAAAGTGCGAGCGATGAATCCCCATCACCCCACCGGTGCCAACAAAGATATTCTTGTTCCCATTGGCCATCCCCACCACCTCATGCGGCACCACTTGGCCAATCGAAAGAATCAGATCGTGGCCGCCCTCTTTCTTTACCAGCAGTTTGTTCACCTGCGCCGGCCAGGAGTAGTCCAGCTTCCCCTCGCTCACCTCATACATGAACTCCCCTGGAATCTCACCCAGGGTCACAATGTCATTTCGCCAGTCATGCACCCGAAACAGCTCGTTCGGGATCTTGCCAAACATCTTGTCGATCTGGGCATCCGTCATTGCCACATGGGTGCCCAGCGACGGCAACACATCGGTCATGGCATCGCCGTAAAACTCCCAGGCCATCTCGGTCAGCTCGCCAGACTTGGAGTGAAAGCGGGTAAAGTCCGGCGGCACAGCCAGCACCTTGTTCCGCCGGCCCAGCTTGCGCAGCCCCTCAAACAATCCTGCTCGAACCTCCGCCGCGCTCATCTCCGTCTCTGCCGACCCTGCCGCAAAAAATAGACTCATGCTTCCTCACCTTCGCTGTGATGCCTGGATCACTTGTGGTCTGACCTTTCTAGCTTCCACCTTGTAAGCATACCGCCCCGGGCAACAACTGATAAAGTGAGAACGGGTCAGCAAACTCATTGTTGAACATCATCGCATTGACCGGCTGATCTCTTCACCTTGCCGCCCGGCAGGAAAACCCGAACGGAGATGCTCCTTGTCTGACCGCATTACTCCTCGCCGCCTCACCACCCCAGAGTTTCACGCCCGGGTCCACGCCTTGAATCCGGCCATTGCCGTCTTCGATTGCGATGGCACGCTCTGGTCCCCGGACGCCGGCTCGGCCTTCATGCACTGGACGATCGACACCAAGCTCATCTCCGCCGGGCAGATTGCCTGGATCCAGGATCGCTATGAGAATTACCAGCGCGGCGACGTATCCGAATATGACATCTGCGGCCAGATGGTCCAGGTCTATCGCGGCCTGCCGGAGAACACCCTGCGTGAAGCCGCTGCGCACTTCTTCCGCGACTATATTGAGCCCTACATCTTCCCCGAACTGGCTCTCCTCATCGCCGAACTCCAGCACCGTCATTGCGAGATCTGGGCGGTCAGTTCGACCAATCAATGGGTGATCGAGGAGGGAGTTCGCCGCTTCGACATCCCTGCTTCCAACGTCCTGGCGGCTCGCGTGGAAGTCGACCGTGGCATGGTCACGGACCGTCTGGTCCATGTTCCCACCGACGAGGACAAGGTCGAGGCGCTGCGCCGCGTCGGCATCGTCGATGAGCGGAACCCTCCCAACGTCGCCTTCGGCAACTCCATCCACGACGCCGCCATGCTCTCGATTGCGTGCAGCTTCGCCGCCAAGGGAGTGGACGGCGAACCGGCAGGCCGCTGCGGCGCCTTTCCGGTCAATCCCTCGGTCGCTCTGCTGGAGCGTGCGACGGACGAAGGCTGGCCGGTTTACTATCCTGCCCTTGTCCGGCCCTGAACTCTCCACCAGCGGAGATCCACGCCGGCCTCGCAACCGCTACACTGGACGGAGACGTGAAGGAACCAACACCCAGGTTGAGCGAAGATCAACTCCGCCGGACTGGCAAACCCTCCGGCGCCAGGCCGTTGCGCCGCGTCGTAGCGGCCCTCATCCTGCGCGGCGAGGATCCTGATCGCGAGATCTTCATCTGTCAGCGCCGGGCAGGCCAGCCCATGGGCCTCAAATGGGAGTTTCCCGGGGGCAAGATCGAGCCCGGCGAAACCTCCGAGCAGGCTCTCATCCGCGAACTCAACGAAGAGCTTGGTGTTACGGCCACCATCGGCGACCGCGTCTCCACGGTTCATCACAGCTACCGCAACGGCGGAGCCATCGAGATCGAGTTCTTCCTTGTCCGGACCTTCGCCGGCGAGTTCGTGAATCGCATCTTTCAGCAGATGCGCTGGATTCCCATCCCGGACCTTCCCAAGTACGACTTCCTGGCCGCCGACCTGACCCTCATCCGCGACATCGCCTCCGGAAAGCTCCTTTGAGCGAAGCGCCGTTCGGCAATCGCTCCAGGGCTGATCTACCCTAATGATGAGTCAGCAAGGAAGCCTTTCCTTGTAAACAGGCGTGAAACCAGCGAATTGCGCTTTTCGAAAGACCATCTTCGGATCGCTCCCCGAAATCCCGATGCCGGCAAGCATATCACCCCATGACCGGGACTCCCTACCCTCGGCCCCGGGTCCCGTCCACGCCGGAAAGACCTTAGGAAGCCTGGGTTCTCGCTCAGAAGTTTCGGATAGTTGCAGGCGATTTTCGAGGCGATTGAGAGGGGGATGCCTTCGACCTCGGTGATGTTTCACTCAGGGCTGCCTCCTGGAGGAGGCGATCCAAGAGTCCTTGAAATTCAAGGAGTCCTGGAAATTCAAGGAGACCTGGAAATTAACTTGTTCGGCGAGAAGCCGACTTGCACCCTTCGGCTTCAGAAGTTTTAGGACGACTGATACGCCCTAACCCTTGCGGACTCTTCTCATTCCGTGTCTGCTCCAAAGGAGTTCAGTAGTCACTGTGCCTGCATGTCCCACGCATAGATATCTTCAATCGTCGAATTGCGCACGGCCAGTGGGGAATCGTCATGGGCGAGCCCGATCCAGTCTCCCATAAAGAACGGGCCACGCTCGATGCCTGTGAGGTCGACGACCTTGTCTACCGTGCCGTTTGTAGCGGCCACGCGGAGCACAGCGCGGTCGCCGCGCGAAAGCGGAAGGAAATAAATATATCTACCATGGTGCGACCAGTTCGGATAGCACGATGGGGTCTTGACCAGGGGCCGCCATTTTCTTGATCGGAGATCATACAAATACAGATACTGGTCTACTGCATGGACCGCAACAATGGAATCGCCATCGGGCGACCATCGCGGAAAGAAATAACTGCTCGATCCAGGCAGCACCGTAACATCGCCCGAGCGCAGATCGAGAAGATAGATGCCCCTGGACTGCGATAGCGGAGGCACCTCGCTAAAGACAAGTTTTTGGCCGTCGGGTGACCAGTCGGGATACCCCATCGCCCACGGGTTGTGAGACAACGGCCTGACCGGACCTCCATTTGCAGGGACGGAATAGACTGTCCACGCTCCAGTAAAACCAATCCCCATGAACGCAATGGTTTGCCCGTCTGGAGACCAACGCGGCAGCACGGTGTCCTTGAAGCCCTGCGTAAGCTGAAGGCATTGCGTTCCATCCGCACGGCACCGCCAAAGGTTTTTGTCTGTCAGGCTGGTATAGGCTGTCCAGTTGCCGTCCTTGGAGTATGCGAGCGTGCGTACAGAGATGGACGGCAGCACCGGAAGAAACTCTCCAGACTTTTTGTCAAAGCGCATCGCTTCGCCTTTGGGCGATTCTGCATGCACGAAGATCTTTTCCCCGTTTTGGTCTGGAAGTGGTCCCCGATAATTCACTGCCCCTGTAATCAGCGGAAACGGCCGGTCGTGGATTCGGCCGAGAACGCCGTCATGGTCGCGTACTGCCCATATTTCGAACCTGTCCCCGACACGGGCCTCGAAGATGAAAAACTTGCCGTCCCCGGTCCACGAACCACAGCAAAGCAGGCCCCGGACCTCCGGAAAAAGCTTATGTGACCCCGAACCATCCGATTCGGCTTCCCAGATGGACGTTTGTTCGGTTCCCTTGTCGATCACAGTGAACCGGAATCTTTTGCCATCTGGAGACCATCGGAACCAGTAGGCATTTCCGGGGACGCGGAACATCTGCTGCCGCACCGTCCCCGCCGTATCGCTCGCATAAACGGCCCCATCCACCGAGTAGAGAACGCTCTTTCCGTCGGGGAACCAGGCCGCATCGTAGGCCTGGAACTCCCCAACTCTCTCTGCCGTGCCCCCCTCCGGCTGAATGTACACAGGATTGAGTTCGTCCCGGGTGTTGCTGAGGTCGCGCAACAACATTCTTTCCCCGTCCCGAGTAAAGTCACACAACTCCGGATTTTTCAGGCTCGTCCTCACATCTGTGTTGACCCCGCCCCCCACCGGCACAGAGGCAACGCTGTACCTTCCGTTTTCGTATCGCTGATAGAGGACATGGGGCCCGTCGGTCAACAGCGGCGACAGGATGCGTGTGTGCGATCGGGTCACCGGCGTGGGATTGGACACCCTCAGGACCGTAGGAGACCGCAGTATCGCCAGCATCACGGCAATCGGGGCACACACCACAAACGCCGCCGCCGCCATCAGGCCCCTCCAGCCCCGCCACAGTCGACTGCGTGAAGCGGCTTGCGCCATTGGACGGACAGCCTGCCATGGAGGGTCTGTTACGGAAACCGCTGCTATCTCTGCAGGGTGCGTGATGGGGGAATGCCCCAGCGGTCCAGGGTGGCTTTCCTCCGTTCCGCCTGTCGCATCCTGCTCGGGGTACTGACCAGCCAGCCAGGCGTCGAGTTCTCGCGGGAAG
>JAKAQS010000306.1 GCA_021819585.1 Acidobacteriota bacterium | reverse complement strand
TGCCCATTCGCGGTTCGCGCAGCGCTTTGCCGCAAAGGGCGAAGGCGAATCGGGGGTCTTGGACCACCAGCAACCTCGAGTCCGTACTCCCTGGATTAAGTCCCTTTGGCCCGGAGCCTTCCGCGGACGCGGTCTTCCATACTCTCTCGCCCACCAGAATCAAACCGGTCTGAGAGGCCATCGCCTGCTCCAGCGTCCGCTCATCCCCGGCAAAGACCACCGCATCCGCGGTTGCGCCCTCCAACCCAGACACCCGCGAGATGGCATCCTCGACTCTGGGTTCGTCCGCAACCCAGCGACCACCTACCAGCTCGGCAATCTCGCCTTTGCTCAGCACTCTTGCGTTCATTGGTAGATCCGTTCCTGGCCCTCCGGGCGCGTCTTCCAGCGCCGGTGAACCCACAACCACTGCTCTGGATAGCGTCGCACATACGACTCGATCGCGGCTGTAAACATGGCAGTGTTGGCCACGGTATCTCTGGCGGCATCGCCCGTACGGATAAGCGGCAACTCCGGCCCAAAGTGCAGCACATACCGTTGCTCGGCTTTCTCCCAGAGCAGAAAGCCCGGCAGCACCGCCGCTCCGGAGTGCAACGCCACCCGCGCCATCGCCGACCCCGTACAGGCTTCCACTCCAAAGTACGGCACGAACACCCCCTGCGGCGGAGTCATATTGGTATCCATCAAGATTCCCACTGTCTCTCCGCGCTGCATCGCCGTCAACAGCCCACGGGCAAAATCATCCTTATGGATCACCCGGTTCCCATGGAGACAGCGGATCTGGTTCACATACGCGTCCACCAGCGGATTATCCAGCCGCCGGATCACCAGCGACATTGGATATCCCATCAGCGAGTGATAAAAGCTGGAGAGCTCCCATGCCCCCAGATGCCCGGTCAGCACCAGCACCCCTTGGCCTTTGGCGCGTGCCGCCAGGTAGTGCTCCAGCCCCTGATAGCGGATAAACCTGGACGCCTCCTCGGCCGTGTACCCACTCATCTTGCAGAACTCGCCCATCTGCCAGCCCAACGACCGGAACTGCTCGCGCAGAATCCGTCTTCGCTCCTTCTCTGTCTTCTCCGGAAGGGCCATCTTCAGGTTCTGCATTCCCACCCGGCGCAAACGGCCCATCAGCACCCAGACCAAAGAGCCCAACCCCGCTCCCATCGCCCGGGCAGCGCTGCGCGGCAGAGCGCCCACTGTGCCGGCGACCGCCCGTAACAACAGGTGCTCGAACCTCTCCCGCAGCCTGATCTTTTGCTCCGTCCGCCCTGTCTTCACTCTCTGAATCGCCTTCGCCAACAACAGCCAGTGTACGCAACTTCCCGCCCAACCCCTGCGGCCCGGAATGAGATTTTCGCATCTGGCCGGGAACGAGATGCCCTCCCCGGCATCCCTTTCCACCGCCACAGGAGGCGGTCATGCGCCCGAAGACGCCGTCTTACCCAAAGACGCCCCTGCGCCTCCGTTTCAAGAGACAACAGATCAGCGGAGGATTCTAGCGACTTGATCCTTCCGCAAACGCCGAAACGAAGCCGGCCTCCGCGTAACGGAGGCCGGCTTGATTTCCACTCTCTGCTCTTTCCTATCAGCGTTACTTCACGTACAGGAAGACGATGACAAAGGTGAACAGGGTAAGCGACTCAATAAACGCAAGGCCCAGAATCAGAAAAGTGAAGATACCCGGGCGCGCTCCCGGATTGCGCGCCAGCGCCTCCGTGGCCGAAGCCGTTGCGCGGCCCTGACCCATGCCGCAAAGGCCGGCTGCAATCCCCATGCCGACGCCGGCGCCGATAGGAGCCCATTGGCTGATCCCATCGCCGCCCGCTTGGGCAAACGCCGGCGATGCCAGAAGAATCGCCGCCATGGTCATAAAGAGGTACTTCATGATCCGCATCGTGTTGTACATTGCACTCCCTGCTCCCTTTGATCTCGCCGTCAGTGGGTGGTTGAGGCTCACCGTGCTGGCCCCCTCACGCTGAATCAGCGGCAGTACACGCTACGGAGAGGGAGCGCCCCTCCGCAGGATCTTGTTTCGGCCCTTGGAGCCGAATCTTTGCAACAAAACTCAACCTTTCAGAACGGCCCGGCAAACCGTGCCGCTCGGCAAGATCGCAAACTCGATCCTGTTTGCTACACGTAACATCACTTCCCAGCGAATCGAATCCCAGCGAATCGAACGTCTCTTCCTCCTAGTGCTCGTGCGCCACAGCCAGACTCAGGTAGATCGACGCCAGCAGGAAGAACACATACGCCTGAATGATGTCCACGCCAAAGTGCAGGCCGATAAACAGCACCGGAATGCCGATGGGAATCAGCGAAAAGAAGGCCAGAATCAGCAGATCGCCGGCGAAGATGTTCGCATAGAGTCGAACCGTCAGGCTCATGATGCGGGCCAGGTGGGAGATGATCTCGATCGGGAACAGCAGCGGGTAGAGCCACCACACCGGACCCAGGAACTGCTTGATGTAGCCTGCGCCGTTGGCCCGGATGCCATGGTAGTGGTAATAGACGAACGTCACCAGGGCAAAACCCATGGGAGCAGTCACATTCTCCGTCGGCGACTCGAACCAGGGCATCAGCAACCCAATCAGGTTGCAGATCAGGATGTAGAGCAGAAGCACCGTCAGATAGTTGGTGAATCGCTCATAGCCGTGACCAATGATCTGTTCACCGCTGTTGGAGACGAACTCGTGCGTCATCTCCGCAATGTGTTGCACCGGCCCTGGCGACTCCACGCTCAGCGTCAACCGGATGGCGACGAAGTACGCCAGCACCAGCAAAAACACCAGGAAGCCCATCGCTACGGTGTTGTTGATCGGCGCCTGCGCATAGGTGGGCGCCAGATGCAGCAGCGCCATCGCCTTGTCGACAGGCCCGGCCATCAGGTGGTTCAGAAAACGGGTAAAAAACAGTTGCGAAGGCATAAGGGGATCGGCAAACGGGCCACGAACCAGCGCAGCCTGAGGTTCAGGTGCTACATCCTGCTAAACCGTCCATGCTCTGGCCATTCGTATGGCTTCCACGGTGAGCGAAACAATGCCCAGTCCAAGCCCTACGGCCAACGCAACAACGGAACCATTGAGATACTTCACACTAATATAAAGCACCACAATCGCCACTGCCAAGCGCAGGAAGAAGCCCGTCAATACCATCCCCATGGGCCTCGGGCTCCGTCCAACCTCCATTCGTTCCATTACCGCACGGATCAACCGCATCCACTCCCAAAGACCCGATCCAGAGATGGCCGAGCCCAACAGCAGAAAAAGAGAGCTCTTCCAGCCCAGCTTCCATCCCACCAGCAGCACTCCCAGCGCGGTAAGCACGCCCAGCAGCCGTAGCGTCCGAAGCAGCATGATACGAACATCCGCGTCGGTAAACTCTTCCATGGATGGCATCAGCGCTCCCTCATTCCCTTCCCCATCTTCTCTTCCTCGCCCTGCCTGTCCTCTATTTATTATTTATCCCGGCGCATGAACCGCGACGCGGTCTGGTAGATCTGGATGAACCCAGCCACGGCGCCCAGCAGGATTCCCGTCACCGCCATCCAGCCGGTGTGGAAGTGTTTATCCAGCGCCGAGCCCAGCAAGGCCCCGATCAGGCAAGCCGCAGGCAGCACCAGAGCCAATTGAATCATGGACTCCGCCTTCACCAGATCGCCAAGCACGCCACGCGGACGCCCCGTCCCGTCCTTGGTGTTTTCGTCCTGTCGTTGGTCGGCCATCGACCCAAACCATAACACCCCGGCCTCGGTCTGCGCACCTTCCCGGGGATCAAACACAGGATCCCCGCGATTCTGAGCCGCAGGTCTGGGGGGTGGGCAAGCGCCTCCGCCCCTGCCTCCGCAGTCCGATTTGTCTTTCCCTGGCCCCAGTGCTTTTATACTGAAACCTCCACATTCGCCACGAAACGAGCAGCCTCTTGTCCCAGTACGAAAGCCCCTTTGAAGAGAATCTCTATGAGCTCCGCCGCGAGAAGCTGGCCCAGATCGCGGCCATCGCC
>JAKAQS010000049.1 GCA_021819585.1 Acidobacteriota bacterium | reverse complement strand
CGGCCTCGTCTTTATTCCGAATATCGCACATAAAAACCGATGAGCGCTCGTCTTCTGTTGGCCGTCTATGATGAAGAATATCCTATTTTTCAGTGGTTTACGTGATTTTCTGAGGTTTGAGTGAATGTTCTGTCAGAAATGAAAAGTGCATATTGTGATGGGTATCACAGGTAAGGGCAAGAGGGAGCCGTTAGGCTGGCACGAGATAAAGGTCTAGCGGAGGATGTAAGCAACAGAAGACCAAAAATCCGCAGACTTGAGGTAGAGACCGTGATGAGGCAGAAGCCCCGCAAGATAGCAAGGTATGTACCCCTGGCAGCGCTGGCCGGGCTGCTGGCCCTGGCCGGAGGCCGGAGGGCGAGCGCGCAGACCGCGACGTTGCAGCATGGATCGGGCGCGGCGGCGAGCTCGAATCAGTATGTGGGCAACGCCACCTGTGCGATGTGCCATCAGGAGCTGGCCAGCCAGATGGCCGGCAATCCGCACCACAAGATCGCGATGCTGGAGGGTCACGCGGGGCACACCTGCGAGAGCTGCCATGGGCCGGGCCGGGCGCACGTGGATGGGGGCGGAGACATCACCAAGATCCGCCACTTCGATGTGCTGACGCCCAGCCAGATCGATGCGACGTGCCTGAGCTGCCATGCGCAGACGCATCCCAACTTCATGCGTTCGCCGCATGGCCGGGCTGGGGTGAGTTGCCTGAGCTGCCACAGCATCCACAAGGCGGAGCCGGAGACGACGCTGCTGGTGGCCACCCAGCCGCTGCTCTGCTACCGCTGCCACAGCGACATCAAGCCGTCCTTCTCGATGCCGTTTCATCACCGGGTGAACGAAGGGCTGATGCAGTGTACGGACTGCCATGACGTGCATGGCACGTTCCAGGCCAACAACCTGAGGAACACGGTGGATCAGAACATGGTCTGCGTCAAGTGCCACATTGATGTGCGGGGGCCGTTTGTCTACGAGCATGCGCCGGTGAAGGCGGAGGGCTGCATGGGCTGCCATACGCCGCACGGCTCGGTGAACGCGCGTCTGCTGAACATGCCCAACATCAACGTGCTGTGCAACCAGTGTCACAGCCAGGTGGCTGCCGATACGGTGCATGGGATGAACTCGGGATCGTCGGACAGCATTCCCTGTACGACCTGCCACACCTACATTCATGGATCGAACATGGACGAGGCGTTTCTGCGCTAGGGAAGCTGGAGGCTGCGCCGCTGTGCGGCGGATGAGGCCGGTGGCGCGGGGGATCTGGAGGCCGGCAGGGATCCGGATTCAGGGATCCGGATTCATGGATCCAGGTTTTGGGAAGCGAGGTTGAGTCAAGTGAGGCTTGAGATGAACAAGACAAGAGAAGCGCGGCGGAGCAAGGAACATCTCACCGGCGCCCAGCGGTTGGCTGGGGGCGTAGGAGCGGCTCTACTGTTGCTGGTAACCGGCGTGGCGGGGGCCCAGACGGCCAGTGTGCCGCAGGGGCAGCAGGCGGTGGTGCAGGACGGCTATGTGCTGCATGAGACGGCGGATCTGGGCGGACACTTTGTGGCCAAGAACGGCAGCGGGGACATGTATGACACGCTGGTGAACATCCAGTCCGGGCCGCGGGTGCTGGGCGAGACCTTTACGCTGCACGCGCTTCCCGGCAGCAAGCATCCGCTGCTGGACGATCTTTCAGCCTTCAGCAACGGCTTTGGCGGGGATCCGAACAACTTTGCGAGCCTGAACTTCTCCAAGGGCAAGCTATACGAGTTCAACGGGCTGTTCCGGCGCGACCGGACGTACTTTGACTACGATCTGCTGGGCAACCCGCAGATCCCCACCGGGCAGGCGGGGGTTCCCATCGGGGCGGCGACGGCGCCGACGGGGTATCTGCGCTGGCCGGAGGTGACCTATCAGGACTCGCCCTTCCTGTACAACACGGTTCGCCACATGCTGAATACGGATCTGACGCTGTTTCCGCTCTCCAAGGTGACCATTCGCGTGGCCTACGCGCAGAACATCTTTCAGGGGCCGAGCCTGTCGCCGAGCGGCAACTCGGTGGCCGGACAAGAGGTGATCCTGGAGGAGTACCAGCGCAACAGCACGGACGACTTCACGGGGGCCATCGACTGGAAGCCGGTCCCGGGGACCAAGCTGACCTTTGAGGAGCAGGTGGATCACTACAAGGCCGACTCCTACTTCACCATGGATCCGGCGCTGTACACGGTGCAGGAGGGCAACGGCGAGAAGGTGGCCCTGCTGGACAGCTACACCACGGCGTATCCGTATGGCTATAACAGCGCAGGGAGCTTTGCGCCAGGGGCCAACTGCAACAGCAGCAGCCTGCAGAACAGCGGGCAGATTCTCTCCGCCAACCCCGGCGGGGGTCTGCCGATCATCGATCCGGCCTGCAACGTCATCAGCAGCTACTACCGTTCCCAGCCGTGGCGGGTGATTCTGCCCACGGAGATCTTCCGGTTGCAGAGCACCAGCATCAAGAACATCCAGATGAACGGGGATCTGCGCTACACCAACGCGAACATGAATATGCCCAACTACTGGGAGGAGTTCCAGGGTCTGGACGGCAACGAGACCGAGATCCGGTATCAGGGCCATGCCGGCGGCAAGCGGGAGGTGATTGCGGCCGACTATGGCATCACCTGGGATGCGACCCGGACGATCAGCCTCTCGGACCAGATCACCTTCTCGGACGCGCATCAGCCGGGAGCGGCGGCGCTCACGAGCGGAACGCTGGTGAAGACGCCCACCACGGCGGGCGAGGAGACCATCAACCAGATCGCCGGGCTGACCACTTCGGCGGCCACGGGAACGGCCTTTGAGGGCGGACCGACGATCGGCGGCGCGCCTCTGCCGGCCTACTTTGGGCAGCGCTTCCTGACCAACAACGCGACGGTGAGCTGGGATGCGACGCCGCGGGCCAGCTTTGCGCTGACCTACCGCTACAGCAATCATGTGATCATGCAGAACGAGGGCGGCGGCAACCCGGGCAATGTGCCCCTGGGGCCGATCACGGCCACCTCGGATCCGACCACCGGGGGGACGGTGACGATCAACGAGAACGGCGGGATCTTCAACGCCTCGCTGCGCCCCAGCAGCAAGATGAACATCAACGGCACGGCCGAGGTCTTCTACTACGACAACGTGTATACGCCGGTGATGCCGCGGCAAGAGCAGCACTATCGGGTGCATTTCCTGTACCGGCCCAAGGAGTGGGCCAGCGTCACAGCGGCTTATAACGACATGGAGTTGCACAACAACACCAACAACACGGGGATCTCCACGGCCGGGGCCAGCACCGCCAACCCGGTTGAAGTGGGCGGAGTGTATGTGACCATGCCGATCGTTCTGGAGCATGAGGCGCACACCCGGATCGCCAGCCTGGGCATGGACCTGACGCCGAGCCCGTACTACGGCTTCGACTTCAGCTACGCGTTCAACGACGTGTATGTCTCCACCAACGCCTGTGGAGAGGGAGCGGCCGGCCATCTGCCAGGCGGCTCGGTGCTTCCCGCGATCGCCGATGCGACCGGCTCGCTCTGCTCGCCGATCTCCAAAGGCTTTGGCTCGGACAACATCCTGGTGCCCTACAAGGACTTCGAGAGCGCGCCGACCGAGTACGGCTCGGCGTCGCTGGCGCTGAATCCGACCCCCAAGGTGAACACGAACCTGGGCTATCGCTTCAGCGACTCCAGCGGCAGCCGGGCGTTCAGCGATACCGGCGACGTGAACGGCGCGCTGGACTCCCTGTACCAGACACCGTTTGTGAATGTGGCCTGGACGGTACACCCCGGGCTGATCTGGAAGGGCGAGTATGACTTCTACGGCTATGGCGAGAGCGATGCGCAGTCCGGAGCCCAGTACTGCAACACCAACACCGCTCCGGTCCTTGGCGCCACCTCGGAGACCTCGGTTCCGTGCAGCACGATCGCCAACTCCGCGATGAGCCCCGGAGCGCCGGCCTACGGCTTCCTGGCCCCGCGCAACTTCCACACCAACATCCTCACCCTGTCGCTGCACTACGAGTTTTAGAACAGCCGGGCAAGAGACGGCAGAAACCCATGGCAGCCGTTACCCCGGCGCATCACTCGGCGTAGCGGCTGCCATTTGCTTTTGGCGGCGGGTAAAGAAGGCATTAGTTGGTAAGGATCTCCTCTTCAAGAGACTGTTTCTCGAAGAGGTCGGTGTAGTAGCCGCCGCGGGCCAGGAGTTCTTCATGGGTGCCCAACTCGGTGATGCGGCCCTGGATGAGCACGGCGATGCGGTCCGCATTGCGGGCGGTCGAGAGACGGTGGGCGATCAGGAGGGTGGTTCGGCCCTGCATCAGCTTTTGGAGGCCGGCGAGGATTCGTTCCTCGGTGTAGGTGTCGACGCTGGAGAGAGCGTCGTCCAGGATCAGGATGGGCGGATTGGCGAGGATGGCGCGCGCGATGGCTGTGCGCTGCTTCTGGCCGCCGGAGAGCGTGATGCCGCGCTCGCCGACGATGGTGCGGAAGCCGCTCGGAGTTTCCAGAATCTCATCGGCGATCTGGGCGATGCGGGCCGCAGCCTCCACCTGCTGCTCCAGCGTCGACTCCTGGCCGGGGAGCACCGGAACTCCGAAGGCGATGTTGTTGGCAATGCTGGTGGAGAAGAGGAACGTCTCCTGGGGAACGAAGCCGATGGCGGCGCGGAGCATGTGCAGGGGGTACTCGCGCAGGGGGCGGCCGTCCAGCGTAATGGCGTTGCGGAATGGGTGGGGAGGGTCGTAGAGGCGGGGAATCAGAGAGACCAGCGTCGATTTCCCGCTGCCCGTTGGGCCGACGATGGCCAGTGAGGATCCGGCGGGTATCTCCAGCGTGATGTCATGCAGGATCTCCGGCCCGGTAGGGTAGGCGAAGTGAAGGTGGTGGAAGGCGATGTTGCCGGCGATGGGAGGCGGGTGGTTCTCCGCAAGACAGTCTCCGTCCCGCTTGGTCAGGCCGGCGGCGCTCCGCAGTAGGACGGGATCCGCTTGAGTGTCGTCGATGCTGGGCTTCTCCGTCATCAGCTCATTGATGCGGATGACTGAGGCGGTGCCGCGCTGCACGAGGTTGACCACCCAGCCAATGGCGATCATGGGCCAGGTGAGTTGGACCATGAAGACCATGTAGGTTGTGAATTGGCCAACATTGATGCGGTGCAGAACGACTTCATGACCGCCGACCAGAAGGCTCACCACTAGCGACAGGCCGAGCACGAGTTCGAGGGTTGGCCAGAGCATGGCCATCAGCCGGGCCAGCAGCAGGCTGCGGCGGATGTACTCCTGATTGGAAGCCTCGAAGGTGCTGATCTGCGCATCCTCCTGGGCAAAGGCGCGGATCAGGCGCGCTGCGGAGAAGCTCTCCTCAGCCTGGGCGGTAATGTCCGAGAACATGGCCTGAATGCGTTCGAAACGGGTGTGGATGCGGGCTCCGAAGTACTGCACCAGCACGGAAGCGAAGGGGAGCGGAAGGAAGGCGAACAGGGTGAGCCGCGGCGAGATGCGCAGCATGAAGGGCAGCGCCAGGGCAGTGAAGACGATGGTGTTTGCCGAGTACATGATTGCCGGTCCCAGCAACTGCCGAACCGCGCTGAGGTCATTGGTGGTGCGCGCCATGATGTCGCCGGTGCGGTGGCGCTGGAAGAACTCGGCCGGTTGCCGGCAAAGATGGGAGAAGATGTCATTGCGGAGATCGAACTCGATCTCGCGGGAGGCGCCGATGATGATCCGGCGGGTGAGATAGAGAGCGACGGCGGCCAGCAAGGCGATGGAGACGAGGCGGAGGGCGGCGTGTTCCACTCTGGACGCCGAGAGGTTGCGCTGGATGTCATTCATGGCTCCGCCGATGAGCAGCGGAATCATTGCTTTGGAAGCGTTGTAAACGATCAGTGCCAAGCCGCCTGCAAGCAGGTTTCGCCAATAGCGGCGGAGATACGGAAACAGCGGCTTCAAGCGCGAGAACATAAAGGAAAAAGAAAAAGGGTGGAGCGGAGAGTGCCGAGAAGAAGCGACGAGATTGCCTTGAGCCCGCAATCCCAGCGCGGCTGCCTTCTCCACACTCTACACTCCAATTCCTGCGACTTAATTGGAGGCCTGCGGATTGTTGGGCTGGGAGGTGGAAGGTTTTGCCGGGGTGGCCGGCTTGGGCGCAGGTTGCGCCGGGGTGGCCGGCTTGGCTGCGGGCTGTGCCGGCCCGGAGCGGCGGAAGGGCACTGTGGGTTTGGGCATCTCGTCGCTCTGGCCGATGAACTGTACATCGAAGACCAGTTCCGCTTTGGCGGGAATAATGGGTGGGCGGCCGGTCTCGCCATAGGCAAGCTGGTAGGGAATGTACAGACGGCGCTTGCCGCCTACGCGCATGCCCTCAAAGCCAGTGTCCCAGCCTTGAATCACGCGGTGCCTGCCATAGGGGAAGGTGATGGGTTGGCCACGGTCCACGGAGGAGTCAAACTTCTTCCCGTCGGCCAGATAACCCGTATAGTGTACGGTGAGAAACTTGCCGCTCTGGGCCACCGGACCGGTTCCCACCTGAGTGTCAACATAGATGAGCGAGTAGGTGGTCCTTTCTCCGGAGAGATCCTCGCGCAGATCCTTGCTGAGCAGAGGCGAGGCGTAGTCCAGATGGGTGTCAGGAGTGTGTGTCAGGGTATAGAGAATGCGCGGGCAGGGCGCGTTTGCCGGCAGTGCCGGGATCTTGGGCGAGACCGGTGGCGGGGCGACGCAGCCGGGGGCGTGGGTGCTGCGAACGGCGGTATGGTGAACGGTGTGGCTGGCTGAGGTTTGCGCTCCCATGGGGAGCGCAGCCAGCGCCAGGACAAGGGTGCAAAAAGGGAGGCTTGAAATTTTCATATCGGCACTAGTGTAGCCGATCGAGTCCTGGCCGGGAGTTGGTTGTGGAACCGGCATCAGGTGGGGGTACGGAGCAGAAGGTAGGCTCCGGCGATGGCGAAGAGCATGTCCGGGGACCAGGCGGCCAGGATCGCGGGGAGCGAGTTGACGTCACCCAGATTCTCGAAGATGCCGGCGATCACCCAGTAGCAGATGGCGACCCCGATCGCCGTGCCGATGCCGGCGATGCCGCCTCGCTTGCCGGCGAAGAGCGAGAACGGAATGGCCAGGATCGCCAGCACCAGCGTCATGAGCGGATAGGCCAGCTTGCGGTTGAGCTGAACGCGCAGACGCATGGTGTCAAAGCCGCTCTGTTCAAGGTCGCGTATGTAACGGGAGAGTTCTGTGAAGGACATCTCCTGCGATTGGAGCTCTTCTTTCTTGAAGTAGCTGGGCTGCTCGTCGATCTCCGGAAAGGTGGCCAGCGTGAAGGGCTGGTAGCCGGTGATGGATTCGCCCGCGAAGGTGCGCTGCCAACCATTTTCAAAGACCCACTGGTTGAGCTTGTCGTCCCAGCGAACGCTGCGCGCAAAGATGCGGCGGGTGAGATTGAAGGTGCCGGGCTGGAACTCGAAGACGGTGAGGTTGTCGAAGATGTTGTGGTCAGGGTCGAAGAACTGATAGTAGAAGATGCGTGTCGGCTCCACCTGCCCGCCTTTGGAGTCGGTGGTGTCGCCTGACATCCATTTGCGATCCGGACGAAGAAATGTCTGCGCTGGTTTCCCCTTGATCTGGGACAGCAGAGCTTCCTGCCGGCGGTTGGCGACCGGCAGATAGGTTTCATCAAAGACGAACAAAAGAGCGGAGAGCAGCGTGGCGACCACCAGCATGGGAGCGACGATGCGGTAGAGGCTGACGCCGGCCGACTTCATCGCCGTAAGTTCGCTGTTGCGGTTGAGCGCCCCAAAGGTAATCAGCACCGCGACCAGAGAGCAGAGCGGAAGCACGGAGTTGATGATGAAGGGAATCAGGTTGATCAGATAGTCGCCCACCACGGAGAGCGGGGTGCGGTAGCGGAGGATGTCGCCGATCAGCTCGAAGAAGGTGAAGATGATGAAAAGAAGGATCAGGGTGAACAGAACCAGGAGGAAGTTGCGCAGGAAGCTTCCCATCACATACTCATCCAGGATGAGGGGGAAGTGAATGCCGAAGACGCGGCGGAGGCGCTGCATGAAAGCGCCTTCTCCATCCGAATGGGGACCGCTGCCGGAAGCATGGGACTGGGGCCGGCTGCGGAGGCGATCGAACAGCCGGGTAAGCTTCCTGCTGATGCCGGCGAAGGTCTCCAGCACGGCGCCGCCACGGGAGATCTGCTGCAGCAGCACCACTCCGGCAACCGCAAAGAGGATGTTGGCGCTCCACACGCCGAGGGCCGGCGAAAGCTTTTCCTGACGCGCCATGGCAATGCCCATCGAGGAGAGGAAGTAGTAGATGAAGACCAGACCCAGCGTGGCGACGAAACCGGCGCCCTTGCCTCCGCGTTTGGAGGAGAGTCCGAGCGGAACACCGACCAGCATCAGCACCAGGCAGGCGGTAGGGAAGGCGAAGCGGTAGTTGAGCTCGATGCGGTAAGGCCGGGATACGTCACCTGGGGCCTGGGCCAGATTCCACAGGTCGCGTGTATTGAGGGAGTGCATGGGAGTGTCGCGGCGGCTCAGGTGAGACCCTTCCTCCTGAGGGGTGGTCTGCATGGGCAGTTCGGTGCTGATGAAGGTGGAGATATCGTACTGGCCGGGATTGGAGAGCGAGATATCGTGGCGGCTGCCGTTGGAGAGTTCCAGGCGAAGGGTCTGGGGGCCTCCGCTGAGAACCGTGGCGCTGTTGGCGGTGATGATGTGGGGGTTGGCCGGCTTGCTCAGGTCGGCCAGGAAGACGTGACGCCAGATGGCGGTGCCGTTGGCTCCGGGAATGACGTCCTGGGCGTACAGAACGTAGTTTTTGAAGTCTTCATAAAACACCCGCGGCTGGACCTCGACCGTGGCTTGGCTGGTCTTGCTGGCGTTCTCGTACGCCAGCAGAGCGCTTGCGGCCCGGGGCGCCACATAGAGCGAGTTGGCCATGCCGATCATCCAGAAGATGATGGCGAAGAGGCTGACGATGCGGACAAAGGAGAGTACTCCCACGCCCGAGGCGCGCATGGCGGTGACTTCACTGTCGGCGGCCAGCCGGCTCAAACCCAGAAGGATGCCCACCAGTACGGCCATGGGGATGGTAAAGGAGAAAAAACCTGGCAGCAGATACCCGATCAGGCGGAGGACATCCACGGGCGAGGCGACGCCGCGCACCGTGAGTTCCATGAGCGGAAGCAGGTAGCGCATGAAGAGAATGAAGGTGAACAGGACGCCGCCAAGCAGGGCGTAGCCGGTGATCTCGCGGAGGATATAGCGGGTGAAGATGCGCACGTTGAATCCGCCGACGGCGGTGGTTCAAGTGTATCGCGTGAAGACAAGAGTCCAGAAGACAGGCCGGGCTGGAACGGAGTCAGGCATTGGGCAGAGACCGCAGGCGCAGCGAGTTGGTGAGCACGCTGACCGAGCTGAGGGCCATGGCGGCGCTGGCGAGGATTGGGCTGAGCTGGATGTGAAAGTGCGGGTAGAGGACGCCGGCCGCCAACGGGATTCCGATCAGGTTGTAGACCATGGCCCAGCCCAGGTTCTGGCGCATGATCCTCACCGTGCGGCGGCTGATGCGAATGGCGAGCGGGACCAGCGAGAGATCATGGTGCAGCAGAAGGATGTCGCCTGCCTCGCGAGCCAGGTCGGAGCCGGATGCCATGGCCAGGCCGGCGTCGGCTTGGGCCAGCGCCGCGGCGTCATTGATGCCGTCACCGGCCATGGCGACCTTGTGGCCGGCGGATTGAAGCGCGCCGATGACGGTAAGCTTATCGGCCGGAAGCAGATGCGAGTGGACGTCGCCGATTCCCGCCTGCTGGGCGAGCGCGTTGGCTGAAGCGGCCACATCGCCGGTCAGAAGCACAGGATGTATGTTCAGGCTGCTAAGCTGCGCTACGGCCGTGCCTGCGCTGGGACGGAGTTCGTCGGTGGCGAAGAAAACCGCTTGCGGGATGTCGTCGAGAAGCAGATAGAGAGGTGTGGCGTTGGGCAGATCGCTGGGTGGCCGAAGCTCAGTGGCCGTCCGGCCTTGCAATCCAGCGGAAGGGAGCAGAGATGCATTGCCCAGAGCCAGGCGATGGGTCTCGCCATTGGCCAGCGAGATTGTGGCGGTGATTCCGGTTCCTGGAAGCGTGAGGTGGTCCGAGATGGTGGGAGGGGAAGGAGGGACTGAGAGTTCCGGGGCTTGTTCGGTGGAGTGAACGTATTCCACTACCGCTTGCGCCAGCGGGTGGGTGGAGAGGCGCTCGGCGGCCTCGGCGCAGGCCAGAAGCGTGGGGGCGTCCAGGATGGCGGCCTGGGACAAAGCGAAGGCGGCGATGCGGGGGCGTCCCTCGGTGAGGGTTCCGGTTTTGTCCAGGGCGATGGTGTCCACCTCGGCGAGCCGTTCCAGAGCTTCGCCCCCTTTGATCAGCAGACCGGACTGGGCGGCCCGGCCCAGAGAGACGGTTATCGCGGCCGGGACGGCCAGCCCCATGGCGCAAGGGCAGGCGATGATGAGAACCGAAATCGCGATCGAGAGAGCACGGCCATAACCTTCGTGGTGAGCTCCGGTGTTCAGGGCAACCGACCAAAATAGAAAGGTGAGTGCGGAGAGGGTGAGGACCGTGGGGACGAAGATGGCGCTGGCCCGGTCGGCCAGGCGCTGCATGGGAGCACGGCTGGATTGCGCCTGCTCCAACAGGCGCCGCATCTGGGCCAGCGTCGAGTCTTGTCCTACGGCTGTCGCCTGAAGCACCAGCGGCCCGTCCAGGTTGAGGGTTCCTCCAGAGACACGATCTCCGGCGGAGCGGGTGACCGGCAGAGGCTCTCCGGTGAGCATGGACTCGTCGACCGAACTGCGGCCATCCACGATGAGGCCGTCGAGCGGGATCCGGTCTCCGGGCAGAACCCGGATCAGATCATTGGGTACGATGGCGGAGAGTGGAAGGATGGTCTCGGGAAGACGGCCGTAGTCGATAGGGGCGGAGCCTTCGCCGGGAGCGTTGCTGGCGGGAAGGTCGAGCAGGCGGGCGTCGGAGGATTCCAACTGGGCAAAGCTGCGTAGGGCGCTGCCGGCCCGGGCTCGGGCTCGGGCCTCCAGCCAGCGGCCCAGGAGCAGAAAAGCGAGGATGAAGATCACCGCTTCGTAGTAGATCTCAGAGGAGAGCCCGTGGCGGAGGCAGTAGGCGGGAGCGATGGTGGCGGCAAAGGAGGCCGTGAAGGCGGCCAGCGTGCCCAAGGCTACCAGGGTGTTCATGTTGGTGGCGCCATGCCGTGCGGCTCGCCACGCGGCAGCATAGATCTCCGGGGCGGCGAAGAGCATGGTCGCGAGAGACAGGATGCAGAGGAACCAGCGGATGGGTTGCGCAGACAGGTGCGCCCATGCAGGGAGATTGCCGGAGTTCGAGATCAGCATCGACAGAGCCATGGCGACGATGCCTGTGGCCAGAGCGAGGACGGCGCGCAGACCAAGAGAGTGGATTCCGGCGTCTTCTCCGTCGTCACCGGAGGAGGAACTCTTCGTTGCCGAACCACGCGGCGAGTCAGCCTGGAGCAGACCGGAGGCCGAGGGCAAAGAGGCGCCGTAGCCGGAGTTTCGCACAGCGGTGATGAGCGTCTCCGCTTCGATGGGCGTCTCGGAGGAGATCTGGGCCGTATGCGCCATCAGGTTGACGCTGGCCGATCGGACTCCTGGAACTGCCTGCAGCGCCTTCTGTACATGGATCTGACAAGAGGCGCAGGTCATGCCCTGGATGCGGAGGATCTGGTCGCTCATACACTGGCCGGATCGACGAAGGCCGGATAGCCGACCGCCTTCAGGGCTTGTTGAATCTGTTCAGCTTCGGCGCTGGTGGTGATGCGGGCGCTGCCGATGCGGACCTCTTCGGCGTGGGTGCCGGGGAGAGAGTTGAGGGTCTGTGTGACGTGGCGGATGCAGGAGCCGCAGTGCATGTTCTCGATGCGAAGGGAAAGTGTCGACATAATTAAATATGATGCGCCCGCGGCGTTATGGTCGCGGGCAGCTTCCGCCTGGTTCAATCGACTGATGTTTTGTCCAGACTTTCGGATGATGTCCGGGTCATTCCGGGATGCCAACTCCGGTTCGGCCAGCGAGCGGCGGGTTCGAGAGGATGGGAGAGCCGATGGAGATGATTGGAGGAAAGATCAGCTTTGGAGAGCAGGGCTGATTGTGATGTTGGTCACAAAATCAGGAAACTCGAACTGAGATCCGGTAACCGCGGTGCCGCGAATCCCCGCGGAGCAGAGGAACAAGGTGTAAAGGCTCGCAGAGCAGGATGGCGACGGGGTAGATTCCGAGAGGGGATCCTCTGTGTGTGGCGCGGCTTGGAAGGGCGTGATCCGGCATCCTCTTTGGGCAAGAAGCCAAAGGGTCGTTCTCTTACGGCTCGGGAAGGAAGCGGTATCCGACGGCGCGGATGGTGAGCAGGTGAATTGGCTTGGCGGGGTTTGGCTCAAGGTAGCGGCGCAGGCGGACGATGAAGTTGTCGATGGCCCGCGTGTCCGTATCTTCGCGGACGTGCCAGACGTTTTCCAACAGTTCGGAGCGGGAGATGACCTTGCCCGGATGGTCCAGCAGATAACGCAGTAGTTCGGCCTCCATCAGGGTGAGATGGACGGTCTTTGCAGCAGAGCTTTGTGGACGAAGGGGCCGAATCTCCAGAGCGTCCAGGTCGATGATGTGGCCGGCCAGGGTGAAGTTGGTTTTGGTTGTGGTTGCCGGCGCGGCCGCAGGGATGGCCTGTTGCCAATGCATGCGCCGCAGCATGGCGGAGAGGCGAGCCATCAGGACGCCCAGGTCAAAGGGCTTGGGGAGGTAGTCGTCGGCGCCGGCGGCGAAGCCGGCGACGATATCTTCGCTGCGGCCCCGCGCCGTCAACATCAGAACCGGGGTGTAGCAGCCGGACTGGCGAAGGGCGCTCACGATGGAGAAGCCGTCCCGCCCGGGCAGCATGACATCCAGCAGAATGGCGGCGGGGTGGCCGCTGGATGCGGCGCTGGTCGCCTCCAGCAACCAGTGCAGCGCAGCCTCGCCGTCGGCCTCATGGTGGGTGCGGTAACCTTCAGCTTGCAGATTGAAGAGCAGGCCCTGGGCCAGGTGCTCTTCGTCTTCGATGACGGCAATGAGGGGGCCGGGATGGGTCATGCGGATAAGGTCATCGGAACGGGTGAGGAGTTGGTTGAAAGAGGCGCCAAACGGCAAGCGATGCGTAGCGGGCGGTGAGGCGGAAGCGGTATGTCGTGGGTTGGGTAATTTTCGACCCGAAACGTCGCCCTCAAGAAAACTGCTAGTGGTGGATAAAGTCTTTCAGCAACACGCTCAGGCCGGCCCAGGTGATCTGCACGCCGATGCAGAACAGGAAGAAGGCTATCACGCGCAGGACGCCATGCGCCGTGGAAGGCGATATGGCCTTGGTGATCCGAGGAGCGTTGGCGTAACTGACGTAAATGATGGCGCTCATGACGATGCTGGCCAGGAAGATGCCGCTGTGCGCGAACATGGTGCTGGAGACATTGCCTTGAGTGGCCTTGGCGCTCAGCGTGAGGGTGACGACCAGGCAACCTGGACCGACGGTCAGCGGAAAGGTAAAAGGGTAGAAGGATCTTTCAGAAAGAGAGCTTGAGATGGCTTTGATGTCTTCCGGCTCAACCTGAGACTTTTGCTCGTCGGTGCTGGATGTGGTGCTCTTCTGATTGAGCAGCCCCCAGCCCATGGCCGCGATGACCAGTCCGCCGGAGACCTGCATGATGGGCAGAGAGACGCCAAAAAAGTTGAGGATGGCTGAACCGATCAACTCAATGATGCCGAAGAAGAAGAGAACATAGATGGCGATACGCCGAGCCAGGGATTGATAAAGGTGTATGGGCACAGGGCCCACAAAGCCGACGATGAGCAGCGCCGAGCCCAGGGGATTGACCAGCGGAAGAAGAGCGCTGAAGGCGAGAGCGAAGAACTTCCATAGCAGAAGGATGTTTGTAAGGTTCATGGTGTATCGGAAGGCAGGTTGCCGATGAAGAGTGGAAGTTTAAGTTGGAAGGTGCTTCCCTTGCCCTGTCCCTGGCTGGCGGCGTGGACGCTGCCACCATGTTGACGGGCGATGGTGCGTACCAGGAAGAGACCAAGACCCGTTCCCTTGATCTTAACCTGATCGTTGGAAGGAGCGCGGTAGAAGCGTTTGAAGATGCGTTTTATCTCGCGGGGAAGCAGCCCGAGGCCGTTGTCGGAGATGGAGAGAACCACCCAGGTATAACGTTCGATGGCCAGTTTGCAGCGGACAGAGACGCCCTGAGGGGAGTATTTCACGGCATTGTCGAGCAGGTTGAGGATGGCCGTGCGAAGATCTTCGATGTTGGCCAGGACGAAGAGCCGGACGCTGCCCGGGATCTCATCCAAGGTGATGCTTTCGGGCGGCAAGTGGTGTCGAATCAGGACGGTGGAGATGCAGTCGGCAACCAGGGGATGGAGTTCAACCCGGGTGCGCTGCTGGATGCGCTGGCGTTGACCGAGTTCTCCTGCCTTGAGGACGCTCTCCACAGTGGCGAGCAGACGGTCGCTATCCTCCCGCATGATGGCGTAAAAGCGCCGCCGCTGCTGCTCGTCGCCGGGATGACGCTCCAGGGTGTCCAGGTAGAGGCGGATGCTGGCGATAGGAGTTTTGAGTTCGTGAGTGACGGCCTTGAGAAACGAGTCCTGACGCTCGTTGCGGCGCACCTCACGCACCAGAAAGACGGTGTTGAGCACCAGGCCGGCGATCAGGATGAAGAAGAGAACGACGCCCAGAAAGTCGATCGCGATGCGGCGGCTGTTGTGATGAATCCAGGTGATGTTGAGGATGATGGCCACGGCGGTCAGGCACACGCCCAGCGCGATGAAAAACGCTTTGGCTCCGCGGCGTCGGTTAAGGTTCATGCATTAACGAGCATAGAGCAATCAGGCCCACCCGGCGCAGCCGGGCGGGCCTGAGACAATCGTCGCGACAGTGGTTGTCAGTGGAGGACTATACCCCGGCGGGCCTGGGATCGGCCGGGTCGAACTTGGCGATCTGGACCTTCTTGGCGAGGCCGAGCTTGGAGAGCAGCCAGATGCCATAGTAGTTGATATCGAACTCGTACCAGGTCAGGCCGTGACGGGCGCTGACGGGGTGGGCGTGGTGGTTGTTGTGCCATCCTTCGCCGCCGGTAAGCAGGGCGACCCACCAGTTGTTGCGCGAGTCATCCTTGGTTTCAAAGCGGCGTTTGCCCCACATATGCGTGGCGGAGTTGACCAGCCATGTGGCGTGGAGGCCAATGGTCACGCGAAGGAAGGTTCCCCACAGCACCATGCCGACGGCGCCGGCGATGCGCTGGCCAGGGGTGAGCGCTGCGCCAACGGCGAGTTGGGCCAGCCCGCTGAGGATCAAGGGGACGTAATGATACTTGGACAGCCAGACGTGAACGCGGTCACGGGTAAGGTCTGGAGCGTAGCGGCCCAGCAGAGCGGTCTCCGAATGCAGCGCCCGGCCGGAGAGGATCCAGCCGGCGTGCGCCCACCAGGTGCCCTCATGGGGAGTGTGGGGGTCGCCCTCCTGGTCAGAGTTCTGATGATGGACTCGATGAGTAGCCACCCAAAAGATAGGACCGCCTTCCAGGGCAAGACAGCCGCACGCGGTGAGCAGGTACTCCAGCCATGCCGGCGTTTTGTAGCCGCGGTGCGTGAGCAAACGGTGGTAGGCCATGCCGATTCCCACGTTGATGGCAAAGAAGTACATGATGCAGAAGGCAGCCAGATTCTTCCAGGAGAAGAAGAAAAGAGCTGCGATTGCGCCCAGGTGGAACAGGCCCATGGCAATGGCGGTGATCCAGTTCACCCGGCCTTGCTGATACTTGCGGCCCATGCGGAGATCCTGCTTGATTTTGAGCTGTATCTCTTGAGCGGAGAGGAGAGCGCCGGCAGGGGTGGCGGCTCCGGTCTCAACGTCGAGTAGGGTTGAATTCATTGCCGGGATGATGTCCTTGGGAGGAAGTTTGGACTCTCCGAGTCCTGTTATTGACGATACTCGGCTGCCTCGCCGGCGCGTGTAAGACATTTGTAATGGTGAGGCAGGCAGATTCGAGGGATTCTCCCAAAGCTTTTTCGTGCAGGAGGAACCCGGCGCTCATCAAGGTCGAGGCGCCAGGTTACACGTACAGGAAAAACTTTTAGCGCAGGAAGACGCTGAGTTCGGCGGCGGCAGCGCGTAGTGGAGGCAGGAAGCGCGTCTGCATCTCCAACATGGGGATGCGCGGGGCATGGCCACTCAGATTCACCACGGCGACCACGCGGCCGTTGCCGGCGTAGATGGGCACAGCGATGGAGCGGAGGCCGATCTCATACTCCTGGTCCACCAGAGCATAGCCGTTGCGGCGGACGTTGCGCAGCGCCAGGCGCAGCTTGTCAATGGAGTTGATGGTGCGCGGCGTGTATTGGGTAAGGACCAGGCGCGCGAGAGCCGCCTCAAGCTGATCCTGGGGAAGGTAGGCGAGCAGCACGCGCCCCATGCTGGTGCAGAAGGCGGGCAGGCGAGAACCGATGTGCAGATCCACCGACATGACGCGCGTGACGCTGCTGCGCGCGATGTAAACGATCTGGTCGCCGTCCAGCGTGGCTACCGAGAAGCTCTCATGGTAGGTGTTGGACATCCGCTCAAGGATTGGTTGGGCTGCGTTGGCCAGCGTGCTGGAGGCCGTGTAGGTATTGGCCAGGGAGAGCATCTTGGGGCGCAACGAGTAACGTTGGGACTCATCGGCCCCGGCAAAGCCCAGCTTGACCAAGGTATAAAGGCAGCGGCGGACGGCCGCCCGGGAGAGGCCCGTGCGCAGGGAGAGCTGCGAGATGGTCATCTGCGGCGACTGGGGCGTGAAGGCTTCAATGACCACGAGGCCCCGGGCCAGAGAGGCCATGAAGTTCGGGTCTCCGGTGTAGGAATCGAGGGCAACACCGGGGAGGATCTTGGCTTTGGGCGGAGCCGCCGGCGGTAAGGCCGCTGCGGCGGTTGACAATCGAGGCGTCATCGAAGGACTCCAGGCAAGGCAACCGCCTGGGATTCAGAAACCCCAAGCGATTGCCGCTCCATTTCTACGATAAACGCACGGCTGTTTTGATGCAATCACTTGCTGGATATTTTTGTTCGATATCCGGGAAGCTAACTGCGGAAGAGGTTGGTAATCGTCTCCGCCGGGACGCCTTCGAGGAGAATTCCTCTACCGTTGGCTGCGATAGAGCCGAATCAGATTCGAGGTGGAGGGGTCGTGAGTCAGAGACGGTTCGGATGGAGATTCGATCTCGCCCAGGATCCGAGTGGCCAGAACCTTGCCAAGCTCGACGCCCCACTGGTCGAAGGAGTCGATCGACCAGATCGCGCCCTGGGTGAAGACGGAGTGTTCATAAAGAGCCACCAGCGTGCCCAGGGTATAAGGGGTAAGCCGCTCCGCCAGAAGGATGTTCGAGGGGCGGTTGCCGGCAAAGACCTTGTGGGGAACCAGCGGTTCGGGGACGCCTTCAGCGCGAACCTCCGCAGCCGTCTTGCCGAAGGCCAGCGCCTCGGCCTGGGCGAAGACGTTGGCCATCAGCATGTCGTGATGCCGGCCCAGGGGGTTGATGCTCTTGTAAAAGCCGATGAAGTCGCAAGGAATCAGCCGGGTGCCCTGATGAATGAGTTGGTAGAAAGAGTGCTGACCGTTGGTGCCGGGCTCGCCCCAGTAGATGGGACCGGTATCGGCCAGTACCTCAGCGCCGTCCAAGGTGACGTGCTTGCCGTTGGACTCCATGGTCAGTTGCTGCAGGTAGGCGGGGAAGCGCTTGAGATACTGCTCGTAGGGCAGGATGGCGACGGTCTGGGCGTTGAAGAAGTTCGTGTACCAGACGGTGAGCAGCCCCAGCAGAGCGGGAAGGTTCTTCTCCAGGGGCGTGGTTCGGAAGTGAACATCCATGGAGTGGAAGCCCTCCAGCAAGGAGCGGAAGTTCTCCGGCCCGATGGCGATCATGGTGGAAAGGCCGATGGCTGAATCCATGGAGTAGCGTCCGCCGACCCAGTCCCAGAAGCCGAACATGTTGGCGGTGTCGATCCCGAACTTGGCCACGGCTTCAGCGTTGGTGGAGATGGCCACGAAGTGGCGGGCGATGGCTTCGGTCTGCTTGAGCCGGCCAAGTGTCCAGGCCCGGGCAGAGTGGGCGTTGGTCATGGTCTCCAGGGTCGTGAAGGTCTTGGATGCCACCAGGAAGAGGGTCTCTTCCGGATGGAAGTCGCGCACGGCCTCGGCGAAGTCCGTGCCGTCCACGTTGGAGACGAAGCGGAAGTTGAGATCGCGCTGAGAGTAATGACGCAGAGCCTCGTAGGCCATCACCGGGCCCAGGTCGGAGCCGCCGATGCCGATGTTGATGATATTCCGGATCGGTTTTCCGGTGTACCCGAGCCAGGCGCCGGAGCGAATCAGTTCGGCGAAGGCGGCCATCTTGTCCAGAACCTGGTGAACGCCGGGGACAACATCTTCGCCGTCGACCACGATGGACTCCGATCGTGGAGCGCGCAGGGCCACATGGAGCACGGCGCGATTCTCCGTGGTGTTGATCTTTTTCCCCGTGAACATCGCCTCGGCGCGCTCGCGCAAGCCGGACTGGTTGGCCAGTTCGATCAGCAGCTTCAATGTTTCGTCGGTGATGCGGTTCTTGGAGTAGTCCAGAAAGAGGCCGCAGGCCTGGGCGGTGAAGCGGCTGCCGCGCGAGGGGTCGGTCTGGAAGATGTCGCGCAGATGTTGGGGACGGAGGGTGTCGGCGTGCTGCTGAAGTGCCTTCCATGCTGGGCGGGAGGCCAGCGGAGCGATGCGGTCAGTCATGTACTTCCTCTCCTGAGGGTTGAGCGTGCGCCGGATAAGCCGCTGCCCCCGAATGGGCAGGCCGGAGGTTCGAACTCACTGTCCTTATTAGATCATCTGGCCGCGGCCAACGAGAGAAAGGGAAGACCAGATGGAAGGCGAGAGCGGCAAGAGGGCTCGATCTTTTGAGATCGTCTTGAATTTCCTATCCACAGGGTGGGTCTTTTGTGGCCGGCAATCCTCGGAGCCTCTTTTGGGCACGGCGCCCAACACGGTCAAAACCTCGCCGGCGATCGAAAGGCGGAGGCTCTCCTGCTGGAGGAAAAACCAGAGGCCGTCTCTCGAGATCGGAA
>JAKAQS010000305.1 GCA_021819585.1 Acidobacteriota bacterium | reverse complement strand
CGGCTCAAGGAGCACTCCATCGACCCTCGCCAGCTTGCATCTGCCCTGTCGGCCGCGATTCGCCCCACCGCCATCCATCTGCTGGAAAACACCAGCGTCGCCTCCATCGAAACCGAAACCTCCGGCAGCAAACTCCGGCTGGAAGACGGTTCTTCCGTCTCCACCGGAGCGATCCTTTTTGCAACCGGCGCCTGGACGGCTGAGACCTCAAATGCTCTCGCAGGCAAACCGCTTTCGGTGTCGCCTCGCAAGGGGCAGATGCTGCGAGTTCGCATCTCGCCGTCGCACTCTTTCCAGGAGGTCCACCGCAGCGAAAGGATCTATATCGTTCCGCGCACCCACGGCCCCCAGGCCGGCACGGCAGTGATCGGCGCCACCGTCGAAGAGGCCGGCTTCGATACAACCGTGTGCGGACGTGATCTGGACGGGCTGCGCGCTCTGGCGGCCGCGTTGCTCCCCTGGCTTGGCTCAGCCGAAGAGACGCCCATGGTGGAGTCTTGGGCAGGGCTTCGACCGGCGACTCCAGACCTGCTGCCGATGCTCGGAGCAGGCCTTCGGGTGGGACATTTCATCGCCACGGGACATTACCGGAACGGCATTTTGCTCGCTCCCGCAACTGCCGTTGTGATGGCGGATCTGATGGAAGGCAAGTCGCCTGCCGTAGATCTGTCCGCTTTCTCACCGCTTCGCTTCCACTCGGAATCTTGATCTCGCTCCCTGGTGCGGTGGGCGCAAAAGCGGCTCCGGAGTTTGGGAGGTCCGTTGAAATTCTGCAGCGGGATCTTGCACAGCCTCCGCTTGGGCGCTGGTTCCTGGCGTTTCGCCGAGCAAAGCTACCCCACAACAGCAAGGAGATGACATCTTTCCCCCACGGACGAGGAACCTCCTCCCTCTGATCCCAACAGGATGAATGATTGGGATGGGCCCTTCGGCGCTTGCCGTATACTGGCAGCGCTTCGCCATCTCCTGTGGTTCTGTGAGGTATCGCGCCATGTTTCAAGGTTCGTTCTTCTCGCGTGTGTTGTGCTCTTCATGGTTGTGCCTCTCGACGATTGCCTACTCACAATCGACGCCGATCCGGATTACGGCCGACCTCACCGACGCCCCACGCAAGCTGTTCCATGCCGAGATTGATTTGCCGGTGAAGCCTGGCCCTCTGGCGCTCACGGAGGCCGCCTGGATCCCCGGCAATCACTCCCAGAGGTATGTCGAGAATGACATCACCGGCATTGTGTTTACCGCGAACGGCCGGACGATCGCCTGGCAGCGTGACGATGTCAATCTGTACGAGTTCCATCTGATCGTTCCGCCTGGAGTAACCACACTCCACGCTCATCTGGACTACATCGCCAACAGCAAGGCAACGGCCGAACTGGCCGTTCTGGAGTGGGAAGACCTGATGCTTTATCCAGCCGGCCAGCCGGTCCGCGAGATCGCCATCCAGCCTACCGTGATTGTGCCCCAGGGCTGGAGCATTGCCACCTCGCTGCGGCCCGCCTCGCCCTACGTCCCGGAGCATCCTGCCGGCGGAACGGTACGCTACGCCGCCACCAACGTGGAGACCCTGGAAGATTCGCCCATCATGGCGGGAGACAACTTCAAGCAGTATCCGCTGAATGCGGCTGCGCAGGGAGTGGCGGATGCGGCCGGCCTGGGCCGGCAGAAGCCGGTCTTCATCGATGTTTTCGGAGACACGCCCGAGGAGCCAGTGCTGCGGCCCAGCGTGGTTGCCGATCTGGAGCATCTGGTGACAGAAGCCGCGGCCATGTACAGCTCAACCCACTACGAAAGCTACCACTTTCTGCTGACGCTGACGAAGTTTCCACCCTACGGAGGCTTGGAGCACCATGAGTCCTCGGATAACTCTCTGCCACCGAACGCGCTCGCAACCAATACAGCGCTGCAGGTGGGAGGGCCCGTGCTGTCGCACGAGTACACCCACTCCTGGAACGGCAAGTACCGCCGTCCCGCAGGCCTGGCTACCTCCAACTTCTCCGATCCGATGAAGGGTGAACTGCTGTGGGTTTATGAAGGTCTGACCGATTACCTGGGCAACGTACTCGGGGCGCGCTGTGGCTTCATGACCCCAGCAGATTACCGCTCCTATCTGGCCGTGACCGCTGCTGATCTCGACAACACCTCTGGCCGCCGCTGGCGCAGCACCGAGGACACCGCGGTCAGCATCTCCGGTCTCAGAGGCGGGACGGCGTGGGCCAACTGGCGACGCGGCGCGGACTATTACCCGGAGGGCGACATCGTATGGCTCGACGTGGATACAACGATCCGCAAACTCACCCACGACCGCAAGAACCTGCACGACTTTCTCGCCATCTTCGTCGCCGGCAAGGGCAGCACGCCTCCGCGGATCGTCCCCTACGGATTCGATGAACTCGTTGCCGATCTCAACCAGGTTGTTCCCTACGACTGGGCAAAGTTTCTGAGAGAGCGCGTCTACACCGTACAACCGCATGTGAATGTTGAGGGAATTGAGCAGGGCGGATGGAAGCTGGTGTACACCGAGAAGCCGAACGAGTACCAGAAGGCCCGGTTCAGCGCCTTTGGCCGGGGACGATCCGGAACGAATGTCTGGTACTCACTTGGACTCGACCTGGATGCACAGGGCGCGGTCGCCGACGTTCGCGTCGGCAGCCCTGCGGACGCGGCAAAACTTAGCCCGGGCGAGAAGATCCTGGCGGTCAACGGACAGGTCTATTCTGACGAGGTGATGAGGGACGCAGTGCAAGCCACCAAGACCGGCGGCGCGATGAATCTGATTGTGCGGAACGACATCCATGTGCGGACAGTGGCCATCGATTATCACGGTGGGGAACGGTACCCCCACCTGGAGCGCATCGAGGGCACGCCGGACTACCTGGATGAAATTACCAAGCCGCTGACCCCGGCTCCGCCGGTTCCAGCGGAGAAAAACAATGAGGCGGATGAGCAATAGCCGCAACGCCCTTTGAGTCTCCGTCCGGCACCAACGGGCGAAGGCCATCCTAGCCGGATTCACGCAGAGCGGATAGTTGTCTGGATCTTCCGCACAACCGGCCATGGATGGAGCGGTTGCGGCCCTTGCTTACCTTTGCTGCCGCCGGGTTCTCTGTTGCGTCTGGCGCGCGGCCGCGGCGGGTCCGCCCGCAGACCCAGCACCGCATCGACAGGCAAAAGTTCTATCCGCGCGGAGGCGCTACAACTGTCCCGGTCTCGATGGCCACTTCCAGTCGCTGATCTCCGTCCGGTCGACTCCGTGCTCATTCGCATAGTTGACAGAATCGATAATTTGATTCTTCAACCACTCCTTGGTGTGGGACGCGGCAACTTGCAACCTGGGCACCCGATCGATGACATCGATGGCCAGATTGAAGCGATCAATTTGATTGAGAATCGCCAGTTCCAGCGGAGTGTTGATGTTTCCCTTCTCCTTGTACCCCCGGACGTGCAGGTTCGCATGGTTGCTGCGGCGATAGGTGAGCTTGTGGATCAACGACGGGTAGGCGTGGAAGTTGAAGATAATCGGCTTATCCTTGGTGAACAGACTGTCGAACTCGCGTTCGGAGAGTCCATGCGGGTGTTCGGACTCTGGCATCAGGCGAAACAGATCCACCACGTTGACAAAGCGGATCTTCAGATCCGGACAGTGTTCGCGCAGGATCGCGTTGGCTGCCAGGGCCTCAAAGGTCGGAATGTCGCCTGCGCAGGCCAGCACGACGTCAGGTTCTACGCCCTGGTCGTTACTGGCGAACTCCCAGATCCCCACGCCCTTGGTGCAGTGCTCGATGGCCTTCTCCATGGGCAAGTACTGCAGATGCGGCTGCTTATCCGCAACGATGACATTCACATAGTTCGTAGTGCGCAGGCAATGGTCGGCAACACTCAGAAGGCAGTTGGCGTCTGGAGGCAGATAGATCCGGGTCACCTCGGGGCTCTTATTCGTGACCAGATCCAGAAACCCAGGATCCTGATGGGTAAATCCGTTGTGGTCCTGCCGCCAAACCAAAGAGGTGATCAACAGATTCAGAGAGGACACGGGAGCC
>JAKAQS010000048.1 GCA_021819585.1 Acidobacteriota bacterium | reverse complement strand
CATAAAACGCATGGGAACACGTCACCGCATCAAAAGAATCGGCGTCGAAAGGAAGCTGCGTGACATCGGCCTCCACCACGCTGATGTTCCTCCGTGCGCTGGTCTTCTCACGCGCCTTCTGCAGCATCCCGGAAGAGAAATCCACCCCCACCACTCTTCCAGGCTCACCCACCTTCTCCTGCAGATACGAGAGTAGCGTTCCTGTTCCGGTGCAGAGATCAAGCACCGCACCGCCCCTCCCCACCGGAACCAGGGCAGCCAGAAATCTTCTCGCCGCATCCGACTTGTCACCCGAGTGCAGAGCGATGAACCCGTCATAGAACGGGGCAAAGATGTCGTAGTAAGCCCTTCTCCAGCGCCTCATGATGGATTGCGCCTCCACCGCACGGCAGAGCCTTTAGCCTCTTCCATGCAGAACCATACTTCCGTGTTACCCAGATCAGCTCTGGGTCATCTTGTCTGGGCCATCTTGGCCACAGCCAGCTCCGCCGCGTTCACCAGCGGATACGTCCCCGGCGAGGCGGTCAGCGTCGGCTGCGTGCTCGCCTGGAAGATGGCCATCTGGTCGGCGGTCATACGCTGTTGAATACACGCCGAGACAAGGTTGATCATCTCTCCAACTGCCTGATCGCCTCGAATCTGGCCACCCAGCAGAACTCCCGACCTGCGATCAAAGACCAGCTTCAATTTGGTGGGCACACTGCCCGGCATCACTCCCGGATGCCGGTTGGCTCCCTCCACCGTCCCGGAGACAACATCATAGCCATGCTGTTTTGCCGCCGTCTCCGTCAATCCAGCCGCGGCCAGAACCAGACTCCCGGCCGAGGTCGCCGAGACCCCGACGGTTCCTATATTCTCCCGACGCACCCCGTACAGATTGGCTCCCGCGATGCGCGCCTCCATGGCTGCCACGGTCGCCAGCCGTATCGTCGAGCTTCGTCCGCCAAAAAAGGAGATCTTCTCAACCCCATCGCCGCAGGCAAAAACGTTCTTCTGTGAGGTCTCCATCGTACGGTCCACCGCAATGGCTCCGGTTGGTCCCAACTTCAGGCCGGCGGCCCTGGCCAGCTCCACATTCGGTGCGGCGCCCACGGCAACAATCACCACGTCAGCCGGAATCTCCGCGCCATCGGCCAGCCGCACAGCCCTCACCCGCTCCTCGCCCAGAATCTCCGCCACCTTCACGCCCGTGCGCAAGTGCAACCCGCGCTCCTGCAGCACAGACTCCATCTCCACGCAGAACTCCGCGTCATAGCCCATGGTCAGGCAATGCGGCGCAACCTCCAGCACCGTAACCTTCTTGCCTTCCAGCTTTTGTATCTCATCGGCGAACTCCACGCCGATATACCCGCAGCCAATCACCACCACGTGCCGCGCATCGCGCAGCCGGTGGAGCAGGGACTGCAGATGCGCCGTGTCCTTCGAGACAGCGTAAACGCCCTCCTTCTCCACTCCCGGAATCGGTATGGGAGCGGGTAGCGAGCCGGTAGCCAGAATCAGACGTTCATAGCCGATCTGCCCCCCGGAGGTCTGCACTCTCTGCCGCGCCAGATCGATCGCCTCCACATGCTCAAAGGCGAACTTTACCCCCTCCTTCTCCAGCAGCGCATCCGGCCGCAGATCCTTGTCCACGCTGCCGAGCGTTCCAAAGATATAGGGAATGCCGCAGGGAATCACGGCCTTCTTCTCCGTCCGCACCAGCAAAGTCTCCTTGTGCGGATAGTGGCGGCGAGCCGTAATCGCCGCCGCCGACCCGGCCACGTTCCCGCCGATAATCAGGATGTCTGTCTGCCGCATGGCGCCCACTCCTCTCCGTCAATAAAACTCTGCTTTATCCGCTCCTTGCTGAAGTTCAAAAACCTGGCCGGTTTCCACACGGGCTTCAATGTTCGCAGTTGTGCCCTTCGCAGCCGTTCTTTCCTGTCGTCATGCTCCCCTTCAGGTAGCCGGCAATCAGCTCTTCCGGCGTCTCGATGGGAGCGCCGAAGATCACCTCAATCCCTTGCTCGGCGAACAGACCGAGCGCGCGCTGACCGATGCCGCCGGCAAAGACCAGGTCGACCCCTCGCTCCGCCAGCCACGGCGGCAAAAGCCCCGGCTGATGCGGCGGCACCTCAATGTCGTTGCGCGCTACGATCTTCCTTTGTGCTTCGTCCACATCGACCAGCGCAAAGTGCCGGCAGTGCCCAAAGTGCATGGTTAACTTTCCGTCCGCCAATGGAATTGCAACTTTCATCGCTCTATCTCTCCTGTCTTTCTTGTGGTTGGTGCTGCTTCCTTCTTCGATCCTGCTGAAACATCTTCGTGGCCGCCGTCCTGCTCTGCGTAAAGCGTTCGTCGGCCAAAACCGTCCTGGGGTCTGCATCGCGAACCCAGCCGCAAGCAGAATTCTGAAAACTGTCAAACTGCGGAACGTAAGGCTTGATGTCCAGCAGCGGCGTTCCGTCCACCATGTCCAGGTCTTCCACGCGGAGCCGATTGCCGCTTCTCTTGAGCAGACGAACCGCCGAGATCCCAATCAGATTCGGACGAATCGGAGCGCGCGTGGCAAACAGTCCGTGCGTCTTCTTGTCCAGGAAGGGCTTTACCTTCAAGTTCACCCCTCCACCGGCAGCGCGGTGAAACCAATAGATCAACCAGACCCGCTCGAATCCGCTCAAATCCCGCAGTCCTGGAACAAATTCGTCGAAGACTTCTACCCAGCCCTTCACCCCCGCGCCGGCTGCCGGCTGGATCGGAGTTCCGGCCGGCACCCTATAAGGAGTACGAATGATCCCGATCTGCTTCCACTCCATCCGCGCCTCCCTCCTCATGCGTTCAACCTACGAAACGCAATCAGCGGGCAGTTCTTGCAGATATCCGCGCCCGGAAATCCATCCCCGGGACGAGCGAACGAACTACCTCCCGACTCTTCAATGCGCTCCATCAATCGCTCGCAAACCTCGCCGATGCGCCGGCCGGGAACAATGACGTTCACCTCGTTTCGTTCCGTCTTTCCCGCCGCATAGCTTCCCGAACAGGCCGGCAGCAAGTTGAATTGGCCCGTCAGATACGTCCATACGTTGCCGCCGCAGGCCGACGAGTTGGTCATGATGGAGGTTTGCAGCGGGTGGACTCCGACCGCCGCCATATAGTCCACCGCCAGGGAGTAAGCCTGCATGGGATCGCAATAAAAATGCACGGTATCGACGTGGCCAAAGACGCCGGCCTTGGCCAGCGGCGCTACCGCCACGCCCAGCAGCCCTTCGGGCAGGCGCGGCTTGGAACGGACAAAACGCTCGGCCTGCTCGCGGTTCCCGGCGTACTTGATCTGACCTGCAATCTCCGTCTCGTCGAACTCTTTCCACCCGAAGCAGTAGCGGGCGCTGTGACAACTCAGATCGCGCTTTTCGCCGTAGATGATCTTTCCCTGCATCCGCGCAGCCACCTCCCACTGACAGAAGGTGAGCGGCTTCAGCGGCGACTCAATCTCACCGCAGTTCCTCTTGAAGGCTTCCAACTCCGCCGCATCGAAGAAGAAATGGACGGCAATGGGAAAGTGATACAGATGCAGCTCGTGCATCAACAGCGATTGCATCTCGCCGTAGGTCATCGTCTCCATGCTCCTCCGCGCCATGCTCAGGCGGTTCTTGGTTGGCCCTGAACCCAGGGGATCTTCTACGTAGAAGCCACGCTCGGCGTCACCATTGGCCCTCCACGTCGGCTTGTGTCATGGAAGGGAGGGCTCCCGCCCGGAACTGCGCGAGCGCCTCGCCCACAGTGCCGCCTGCAATGGGATAAACTGTGACGCCGGCGGCCCACAAGACCGCAAAAGCCTTGGGACCGGCGTGGCCGGTCAGCAGCGCATGGACGCCCAGCTCAGCGACAGCTTTCGCCGCCTGGATGCCCGCCCCTTGCGCAGAGTTCAGGTTGACTGGGTTGCGGACCGATTGAATGGCATTGGTTTCAAGATCAACCACCACAAAGCCCTGCGCCCGGCCAAAGTGCGGGTCCACGGCCGCCTCCAGACCCTTTCCAACCGAGGTAATGGCAACTTTCATGACTCTCCTCTCCGCAGAGACAGAGAGCAAGCAGCGTGCCACTGTCGCCATGCGGCCAAGCGAGAGGTGTTTTCAATGACTTATGGGGATCGATCTCCACCTGAAGGCGGAACAGGGAACTGCGGCAGCGCACAGGCGTTGCACTCTGCAACGCTACCTGCGTCGCGCTTTGGGTGGAGTTGTGGTTGACGGCCTGGGCTGGGAACCGTCCCGCGCTCGCTCGGAGACCGCCTTGAGCCGTCGGTAGAGCGTGCTGGGATCAATCCCCAGCTCACGGGCCGCCTGGCGGCGATTGCCCTGATGGCGCTGCAGTGCCAACTCAATCATCTGGCGCTGAATGGCGCGCAGATTCGTGCCGGGCGCCGGCGTGGAGACACTCGGGTCGATGCGCCGAAGCTCCACCGGCAGATGCTCCACTTCGATCATCGCTCCGCGGCAGAGCACAAACGCCTGCTCCACAATGTTCTCCAGTTCGCGGACGTTGCCCGGGTAGTTGTGATCCATCAGGCGGGCCAACACCTCCGGCGAAACACCGGCGATCTCCCGCTCCTGGAGGCGATTGAACCGGTTCACCAGATGATCGATCAGCAGCGGCAGATCCTCCCGCCGCTCCCGCAGCGGTGGAATGCGCAGGTGAACCACGCGAATCCGGTAGAAGAGATCCTCGCGGAACTTGCCCTCCTGAACCAGTTGCGCAAGATCTTTGTTGGTGGCCGCAACCACTCGGACGTTCACCTTGACCGGCTCGATCGCCCCCAAAGGTTCCACCACCCGCTCCTGCAGCACCCGCAGCAGACGCACCTGCATCGCCGCCGAGATGTCGCCGATCTCATCCAAAAAGATCGTGCCGCCGTCGGCCAGCGCAAAGCGGCCCGGCTTGTCTTTCTTCGCATCGGTAAAGGCCCCGGCCTTGTACCCAAAGAGTTCGGACTCCAGCAGCGCGTCGGGCAGAGCCGCGCAGTTGACGGCGACAAACCGCTTTTTGGCGCGCGGAGAGAGCTGGTGAATGGCCCGGGCAAAGAGCTCCTTGCCGGTGCCGCTCTCGCCTTCAATCAGCACCGTGCTGGCGCTGGCGGCGATCTGCGGCAGAATCTCGAAGAGACTGCGCAGCGCCTTGCTGCGGCCGACGATGTCCTCAAACGTGTAGCGCGCTTCCAGTTCCTTGCGCAGTTGCTCCACGCGGCTGAGGTCTTGAAAGGTCTCCACCCCGCCCGTAACCTCGCCATCCGGCGCGCGCAGCAGCGCCGTGGAGATGCGGATGGGAATCCGGCTGCCATCAACGCCGACGATGCCAGCCGTCGCCCCCATCACCGGCTTGCCGCTGGCCAGCGTGCGGCGCAGCGCGCAGCGCTCCTCGCAGATGTTGGCCCGGAAGACGTCCGAACACCGCCGGCCCAGGGCGTCCTGGCGGCGCACACCTGTGATCCGCTCAGCGGCGCGATTGAAGGCGGTGATGCGCCACTGATGATCGACCGTGAAGACGCCCTCATTGATCGAGTCGAGGATCGGATCGTGCGGCGCGCCGGCCTGTGCGCCACCGGGCAAATGCTGGTTCGGATTGTTGGGTTCAGCGGCCATCGTCAACAGAGTAGCGTGCCGTGTTGCATTTTGCCGTGATGACGCGCACAGAAGTTGCAATTTGCAACGGCGCACCGCCTCTACCCCCACGTAAACTTCTGTCTCCGCGCTCTTTGCGGGTTTTGGCCTGTCAGATGCATACCCCTTGTGTGATGAGAGTCGCTATTCCACATTGGCAAGGACGCATTGCACCGGTCTTCGATGTCGCCGGACATCTGCTGCTGGCCGACCTGGAAGACGGCCGCGTGGCGCAGCGCCAGGAGACAGCGTTGATGAGGCAAGAGCCGGCCGCACGGGTAAGCGAACTGGTTGCTTGCGGCGTGGAGCTGCTGATCTGCGGGGCGATCTCCGCACCGTTGCAGCTTCGCATCGCCCAAGCCGGGATTCGCGTGGCCGCCTTTCTTTGCGGAACCTTGGACGAGGTGCTCTCTGCCTGCCTAAACGGCACACTGTCTGACCCGCGTCTGGCCATGCCCGGCTGCCGCCGCTGGCGCTGGAGGGGCGGAGACGATGCCTGGCCCGAGGAGAGTCGACAAGCGTCTTCGGTCCGATCGAAACCCGCCGTTTCCTCTGGCTGTGCCCTGGCTTCGCGGCGCAGACAAGGCAAGGGCAGAGCCCAGACACGCTGTTCCCGATGGCCTGATCCAGCCGGACCCATCTGAGACGAGATCGCTCATCGCCCCGGATCCGCGGGGCAACTCGTGGACCCAGGGACAACGAAGACAAACGCATGTGACAGACAACAAAAAAATAAGGAGATAGAAAGATGCCATTTGGAGATAAAAAAGGCCCCTTGGGAGAAGGCCCTAAGACGGGCCGGGCACGGGGTTACTGTGGAGGGTTTGGAAGACCCGGACGTTTCGATCCCGCGCCGGGCCTCGGCCTGGGCCGCGGCAGTCAAGGTCAGGGCAAGCGGCTCCGTAGCCGGGGAGGCAATCCCGGCGTCACGCCGGCCACGGTCGCTCCCGCCGCTGCACAGCAGGAGGTTGTGGAGCTGAAAGCCGCTCTGGACAGCCTGCTGACAAGCGTCAACCAGCTTCGGCAGCGTCTGGATGAGATCCAATCAGCGCCCCGAAACGCCGAACAGAACGCAGGACGGAACACCTGACCGAGCGCATTCTCAAGCCGAACGGCAGAGCCGTGTTACGGCTCTGCCGTTCGGAAGCGATTCGGCCGTCACCAACAATCTTGCCTGGACGAGCTTGCCTGAACGAGGCCAGACCAGGTTCTTGTCCGCGTGAATTCTTGCCTTGGCATCTTCGTTTCCCAGGTCTCAAAATCGAGACCTGGGGCACGCAAGGATGGTGCAAAATCAAGCGGTCAGAGACATAGCCTGCTCCCCCTCCACAAAAAGGACCATTCACTCACCATGAAGATCGCCATCGCCAGCGGGAAGGGCGGAACTGGAAAGACCACCGTCGCCACCAATCTGGCCCTTGCCGCCGCGCGGCGCGGTCTGCGCGTCGCCTACTTTGACTGCGACGTGGAAGAGCCCAATGGCCATCTCTTTCTGAAGCCCACGATCACCACTTCGCGGCCGGCCGTCCGTCTGCATCCCAGCGTTCAGGAGAGCCTGTGTACGCACTGCGGCCAGTGCGGCGCGATCTGTCAGTTCAGCGCCATCGTCTGCGTCGGCCAAAAGGTGCTCGTCTACCCCGAGCTTTGCCACGCCTGCGGAGGCTGCGCCCTGGTCTGCCCAAAGGATGCCATCACCGAGGTTGAGCAGCCCATCGGAGCCATCGAGACCGGTACGGCCCATGCGGATGCGGAGCGCTCAGGCACAGCCGCAACCATCCGTTTTGTCCAGGGAACACTCCGCATCGGCGAGGCCATGAGCACGCCGTTGATCCGGCAACTCAAAGAGGAGAGCCTCCGCAGCCAGAACCTTGGCGATCCGGATCTGGCCATCTTCGACTGCCCTCCCGGCGCCTCCTGCCCGGTGATTGAGAGCGTACGCGGCGCCGATCTGGTGCTGCTGGTTACCGAACCCACGCCCTTCGGGCTGAACGACCTGCGCCTGGCCGTCGAGATGCTGCAAGCAATCGGTCTGCCCATGGCTGTGGCCATCAACCGCGCCGGAGAGGATGAGCAGGAGACGCGAGCCTTCTGCGGCTCGCAGGGCATTCCGGTATGGGCCGGCATCCCGGACGATCGCCGTGTCGCCGAAGCCTACTCGCGCGGCGAACTTGCCTTCGACGAAGCTCCCGCCTTTCATCAGGCCATCGAAGAGATCCTCAACCGGCTGTGGCAGACCGGCCTGAACGCCTCCCTGCCGGAGAGCGAGGCGGCACACCCATGAATCCGCTGGTCCAAATTCGCTCCGAACACAACACGCCTGACCACCGCACGCAACCCGTGAAGGAACTGGCCGTGCTCAGCGGCAAGGGCGGCACAGGCAAGACCTCGCTGGTGGCCTCTTTCGCCGCCTTGGCCGCGAACTCGGTGCTCGCCGACGGCGACGTCGATGCCGCTGATCTGCACCTGCTGGCCGCACCCCGCATCGTCCGCCGTGAACCATTCATCGGCGGAAACCAGGCCGTGATCGACCCGAGCCTCTGCACTGGCTGCGGCCTGTGCGAGGATCTCTGCCGCTTTGAGGCCATCTACACCAACGGTCCGGGTGATCTCTCCTGGGCCGCGCTCCCCCACATCGATCCTCTCGCCTGCGAAGGCTGCGGCGTCTGCGCCTGGTTCTGCCCTGCAGCCGCCATTCAGATGGAACCGATGGTCAACGGCGAATGGTTCATCTCCGAAACTCGCTTCGGCCCGATGGTACACGCCCGGCTCGGCGCGGCGCAGGAGAACTCCGGTAAACTCGTCAGCCTGGTGCGGACAACAGCCAAGCAGATCGCCATGGAGCGTGGACTGGACCTGGTGCTGATCGACGGCTCGCCCGGCGTGGGCTGCCCCGTCATCGCCTCGGTCACCGGCGCCGGCATGGCCCTGATTGCCACCGAGCCCACCCCCAGCGGATTGCATGACATGGAGCGCGTCGCCGAACTTACCGCGCACTTCCACGTCCCCACCGCGCTCTGCGTCAACAAGTGGGACCTGAACCCCTCCATGAGCGACCTCATCGAGTCCTGGGCGCTGGAACGGGGCATGAGCCTGGCAGGAAGAGTGCGGTACAGCCGCGCGGCATCCCGGGCTCAGATCGAAGGCAAGACCATCGTTGAGTACGCCGGCGACGGCCTCGCCGAAGATATCCGCCGTGTCTGGGAGGCCTTGCGCCTGTTGCCTGCCCCCACAGAAGGCAACGTTCCATGGCCCCCGCGGGAGAACCCTGCGGGATGGGTCTCCGATCACTGAAGGACCGCCACCCTGCCACGCCGCGGCCGGCTCGGGCGGCCTGCACCCGGCAGCTTGATCTCACGCAGAGGAGAAGGAAGCAGAAGAGACTCATGAAAGAGAGCCCACAGACAAACGGCAACCTAATTCCGATACAAGCATCGACGCAGAGCATCTGCTTTGCCTGCGGCCAGGAGAACCCCCACGGGCTGCGCCTTGACTTTCGCACGGCGCCAGCCGGCGAGTCGGCTGCCGAATGGACTCCGACCACATTCACGGAAGGATTCCGAGGCATCGTGCATGGAGGCATCGTCAGTACCGTTCTGGATGAGGCGATGTCCAAGGCAGTTGCCGCCACCGGATCGCGTGCGCTCACAGCGGAGCTCCGCGTGCGCATGCGCCATCATGTTCCGCCTGACCGCCTGGTTCGCGTCCGCGGATGGATCAGCAGTCAGAGCAAACGTCTCATCAAGACCGAAGCGGCCATCACCAACGCAGAGGGAAGTGAACTGGCTCACGCCTGGGCCGTCTTCATGACCGTACGATAAGCCGGCTCGGCCAGTCCCGGCGGGCGCCCACCTCTGCCCTCTCCTCCGGCTCAGAGCAAGGCGATCCCGCCTGGCCGGACAGGTTTTCACCCCTGACACAGACCAGGCTCGGCCTTCCGTTGCCCGATTAACACTCCCGAACACTCAGAGAACGGATGTACTGCAACCCGCGCAGCGCGATGTCTTCGGGAGATACCGCGTAATCGGCCAACAGGGCTCCGGGCGAATCGGGCTCATCGGCAGCGTACCCAAAGCCCTCAATGACGCCATAGCCCTCATACTCCATCTTTCGCAGGGTCGCAACGATCTCGGGAAACGGAACGTGCCCACTGCCGGGCACGCCGCGATCATTCTCGCTGAGGTGCAGATGGCTCAGCATCGGACCAAGCCGCTCGATCGAGGAGGCAATACACTTTTCCTCGATATTGGCATGAAAGGTGTCAACCGTCACTCCAATGGCCGGGTTGCCGATCTCGGCGCAAAGTCTCCTGGCCTCCTCCGTCGTTCTCAGAAGCGAAGTCTCTGAGCGATTCACCGGTTCTACTGCCAACCGCATCCGGTTCTCGTCCAGCTTCTCCCCCAGACGCTGCAGCATCTCGATCGCCCGCTTCCACTCCTCCTCTGTGCTTCGACGCTCCACGGCGTACCCGATGGGCGCATAGACGGGCCCACCCAGCAGCCTGGCTCCCAGCTCAGCAGCCACCTCGACGCACTCCACCAGGTGAGCGAGCGCGCGGCGCCGCACATCAGAGTCTGCATCGATCGGGTTCACCCCTGAGGGAAGAATCACGCAGACCGTGCAATCCAGCTCATTGGACTCAAAAGCCATGCGCAATGGGGCCACCGGAAGGTCTCGCGGCCGGAACATGGGTATCTCCAACCCTTCAAAGCCGTATTCCCTCACCTTGGGGAGCCATGACAGGTGCTTCATCCCGAAGGATCTGGTCCATGCGAACGCGCTGATGCCCAACTTCATAGAACGCCCTCCGTCCTGTGTCTTGTAGATGTCATATCCATCATCCGACGCCCGGGTTGACATGGATCTGCTCCGGGGATCTTCGCTTGGTCTCGGGGTAGACAAAAAAGAGGACCACGAAGAACTGGACGGCCAACATGACGGCGAAGAAAACGAAAGGAGCCGCATGATTCCGTGCGGCGATGGAGGCGTTCATAAGCCACTGCGAAGAGCCGCCGATGCCGACGCCGACGATGAAGCGCGCCGCCATCAGCGCATCCCAGTTCCAGGCAAGGGCATAGCCGATGGCAGAGAAGCCATATGGAAAAGCCATGATGCGAAGCGCCTCGCAGCCGCCCATCCCTTGCTCCAGGACGCCGCAGGTCAAGGAACCAAGAGTCACCGGCAGGGCTCACAGAGACGATCAATCCCAGCGTCCAGTGCGTGAGATGAAAGACGCTCATTGACTGCCCGTCCGTTCCGGCGATCACCGCCGCATCAAATCCAAACCTCAAGCCTTCCAGCGCACCCACCATCGTCACCTTCACCTGATATCAATTCAAGCCGGCTCTACTCCTGATAGGCCGCTGCCATGCAACCGCTTCTACGCCGCGCCGGTTAGCCTGTTGGTTGAGATAGGTTCGATCTTCCATGCCTGCAGATCGAGAGCCCCCTTGCCGAGGATGCGGACAGCGATCTCCGGCGCCGCACCTGTGTAATAGAAGCGCTTCGTATATCCAACCCGCCCGCCGAGGATCGCCTCCACCACCGAACCATCGACGTATAGATGAACTCGGGGCTGGTCCTCCGCACTCAATGCGATCTCACGATCACCGGCCTGGAGCACATGCGAAGCGGCGATATAGCGTATCGACATCATCTCATCCGCGCCAACGCTGACCCGAAGCTGGAAGTCATGACCCTTGTCGCCTGAGGCCAGCACCTCTCCGTTGGCCTTCGGCAGCACCGCGGCTTTGCTCCCGGGCTCGGAATCGATCCTCAGAGCGCCGTGCCGCAAGGACGTTATCCGCGGCAGCGCCCGCATGCCCAGCCTCCCGTCCGCGTCAAGACTCAGGACGCGCGGCAGGCTCATCATGCCGCTCCAACCCGCGGAGCGCATCTGCGCCTGGGTACGATTCCGCTCCTGGATCCAACCCCAGAGGATTCTTCGCCCCTGGGCATCCTGTTGCGTCTTCGGCGCGTAAAACCCTCCCCAGTCCAGCTCACCCTTTTGCATCGCGGTGAACTTCATCGTCGCTTCATTTAGCAGGCCCGACTCCCAGAACACCCTCCCCAGCGTGGAGTAGATCAGCACATGGCCACCGTCGAGCGGGAACAGCTCCGGGCACTCCCACATCTCGCCATCGTCGCACGGGTTGGAGGTCTTTCTCCCATTCCAGGCGTCGCCCGTGAGCTCATGCAGATACTCCCAGCTCTTCAGTGCCCCACGCTTCGCATCAACCGGGCTGCGATACAGCAGAACGCAGCCGCCGACGCTCTCCACGCCCGAGCCCACCGTCATGTAGTACCAGTCACCCTGCCTCCATACCGACGGATCGCGGAAGCCTGTAATCCGCATCCCCGCGGGCGGCCGCGCAACGATCGGCTGCGGATCTTTCTCCCAGCGTTTGAGTTGAGGATCGTCCGACCATGCCAAGCACTGGGACTCCTGAATGTTGTTGGCGCCGTCTCGGATCGTTGCAAGCGCATCGCTGCTCTTCTGCGTTCCTGTGTACACCGCGTAGACTCGCGGCCCAACCGCTATCGCCGAACCGGAGAAGCATCCAAAGGAGTCCGGGCCACCCGGTGACGGCGTTAGCGCCACAGGCAGATGTCTCCAGTGGAGCATATCCTGGCTGATCGCATGACCCCAACTCATGTCTCCCCAGACCGCAGCCAATGGGTTGTACTGAAAGAACATGTGATAGTGGCCCTTGAAATAGATGGGCCCGTTTGGATCGTTCATCCAGTTCCGCGGGGGAAGCAGATGAAACTGCGGACGCATCGGGTCCGCTGCCAGCCGCGACTCCAGAGAACTGCCTACCGAGGCCCGCGCGAGTAAAGAACAAGGCGTAGCCGTCACCGCCGCCAGACCAATCACAAACCTTCTTCGCGTCGTTTCCATTACACCTCCTCGTGACCATCAGGGTAAGGAAAGATGGAAACCGGCAGCCAAGCAGAGGCTGCCGGTTTGAGTGGCTCAGGCATTGACACCTAGTAGTTGATTTGAAATGCGAATTGCAACACACGAGGCAAATTTTTCTGGCTCGTTACGGTGCCATAAGCGCCGTCAACCAAATTGCTATCCGGGGCTGAGAACTGTGCACGATTGAATACATTGAATGCCTGCACCGTGAAGAGCCCGACTACCCGGTTTGTCATATGGAAGGTCTTGCTGGTTGAAACATCCCAATTCGCAATGCCGGCGGCCCGCACCTGTGAGTCCACACGGCTCTCATCGCCAAACGAAAGCACTCCAGGCTGAGTGAAGCAAGCCCTGTTGAACCACTCCGCGGCCTTGCTTTGCTCCGAGCCGCCGATTGTCTTTTTGCAGCCCGGGACCACATTGGGCCGGATCGGGCCCGACCCGAAGTACTGGCTCAGATAATTCGTACCCCCCGCCTGAAACGGAATAGGAAGACCGCTCTGGTAGGTTGTAATGCCGTTCAGCCTCCAACCGCCAACCACCGCTTCAACCAACTTGTTGCTCCCGCTCAGATACTCCTGACCGTGTCCGAAGGGAAGGTCAACACCATAATTGACGACGAGATTCTGACGAACGTCCTGCAGGCTCACAGACTTTTCAGCTTTCAGATTGTCATTGTCCTGCACCACCCCTTCACCGCCCTGTCCGTCTTCGAAGCTGCTGGTGTTGTCCGTGTTGCTGATCAGTTTCGCATACGTATAAGCTGCCTGCACCAGACCGCCATGGCTGAAGTGTCTTGTATAAAGCGCCTGCAGAGCGTTATACGTTGAGTCTCCGTAACGTGGCACGGTTTGGGTGACGCCTGTGTATTGCGGGTAAGGTTTGAGCAGGTAGCCCTCAAAGACCGTTGGCGCATCTAGCTGTCCGCCGGAGGTGAACTGCCCCGCGAACGGATTTGTCTCTGGAGTGAACAGCCCTGTGCCGGTGGAGGGGCTGCCCCCAATCGAATCGTACTCGTCCGGCAATTGGTCCAGATTGAGGCCGGTCCCCGTGAAGCCCTGTGATAGCACAAGATGCGTCCCCTTCGATCCTGCGTACGCAACCGATAGCGTCGATTTGCTGTCGATCTGGCGTTCAACGCCCAAGTTGAACTGCTGTACATACCCATAAGCCTGAAAGGGGAAGCGGGATCCGATACCCTGGCCCAAAAGCTGGGTGAATGCAATAGGATTGCGCCCCAGCGGCAGGTTGATGCCATTGGGAAAGGGGTTTGTCACCGTGGGCTCGCCCGCGTAAGTCACCCCTGGAGTGTTGCTGAGACTGGTTCCCGCAGAGTTGATTGGGCTTGAGCCAGGCCCGTCGGCTGTGAACTCCGCGGGAAGAAACGCGATGCCATAACCGCCGCGAACCACCGTCTTGTCGTTCAAACGATAGTCGAAGCCCTCGCGAGGTGAAAATAGCTTCCAGTGCAGCGCCTCTTCGCGTCTCGAGCTGTACTGTGGACTAGCCACCAGCGCAAGGCCACCGACCGGCGTGCTCGTATTTCCTGTTACCGGATTCTTCACAGCGGGTAGGTCTGTCGCGAGATCCGGCAGGAGAACGGTGTCCAGGTTATTGACCTCGGAGTAGGATCCGGGCTGGTCCCAGCGTCCGCCAAGATTCAGCGTCAGCTTATTCGTAGCTTGCCAAGTATCGACTACGTAAAATCCATACGAGTGCAGGAAGGCGCGTGTTGTGCCTACCTCGGAGATGCCGACGCTCGATGGGATGCCAAGAAGAAAGGAAGCGATGGCATTTCCCGCGCTCGGATTGGCCGTATCCGCCGTGAATAGATCGGAAGCGTTGAGGCCCAGGCCTTGGTTGTTTCCAAAGCCAGTCCACTCGATCTGGCGTCCATTACCGCCTATTTTGATGGTGTGGCGTCCTTTGACCTTCGTGATACTGCCGTTGATCGAATAGGCGGTGTTTAGCCAATACAGCTGGGAAAGCTCAGCCCCTCCACTGTAGCTTTGCAGGCCCAGCCCCGGCAGCAGGCCTTGGTGGTTGTTCACCTGCTGCGCTTGAAGCGCCCCGTAATTGGAGTTGATCGTCCCTTGGTCGAATCCATTCGAGAGTGGCACCTGGAAGTTGTAGTTCTCCAGCCAACTCAGGCGCAGTTCCGCGATGGTTGAAGAATTGAAGATATGGTTGTCTCCCAGAACCGCCTCTGTCGTCGTATTGCCTGTTGGGCCGGCGCCTACCTTCGTCCCTAACGGGTCGCTATCGCCGTTATGAGGGTTCCAGAAGGTATAGCGCGCAAAGACCTGGTCGGCTTGCGTAGGATCGTAGTCGATTCTGACGTTGAACTGGTTCTGAGCACCTTCGATTGGGGCCAAGGCTACAAAATTGTTTGCCGTGCCTCCGTTGATTCCAGGCACGTTGGGAAGTGGAAACTCCAGCTTCAGGATGGCAAGCGCGGTCGGGTTGATCTGGCTTGGGCAGAGTGTGTTCGGAACGCCATTGCAGGCGTACTGTTTTCCCGTGGCCGGGTTGTAGATCGGATTCAGATAAGGAGAAGAGAAATCTCCATTCAACTGAGCGGCCGTGGGCAGCGTGAAGGTTGTCAGACTTCCCGAGGTCAGGGTCTCTCGCTCAAACGAGAAGAAGAAGAACAGCTTGTTTCGCAGGATAGGGCCACCCACGTTGAAGCCATATTGGTTCTGGTGCAGGGGTGGCCGCACCAAGCCGTTGTGGTTGCTGAAATAGTCGTTCGCGTCGAGGATCGTATTGCGGAAGTACTCATATGCCGTGCCATGGAAGTCGTTTGTACCCTGTTTGGTCGACATCTGCACCACGCCGCCTGCGAATCCGCCGAACTCTGCCGTGACGTTGTTTGTAGAAACGCGAAACTCCTGGACGGAATCCTGCGTGGGCACCAGAGAGTTCACATTGTTTTCTGGAATATTCGACTCCACTCCGTCAATAAAGAACAAGCTCTGGCCGCTGAATCCGCCACCGATCTGATAATTTCCATAGGCAATCGCCTGGGTCTGCGCGCCCGCCTGGAAACTGCCAGATCCGCCATTGGCTACCGTGCTCTCGCCCGTTCCTCCGCCGGGAACCACGCCAGGAATGAAATCCATCAAGTTGTTCACGTCACGTCCATTCAAAGGGGCCTGCTCCACCTGCTTGCCCTCCACGACGCCGCCGAGTGAGGATGTATCCGTCTGAATCTGAGCGGGTCCGGCAGTAACCGTTACGGTCTGCGATACGTTCCCTACCTTGAGCGCGATGTCTACGCGAGTACTGCCTCCTATGGTTACGTCGATCTCCCTCTTGATGAAACCTTGAAACCCACTGGCCGTGACGTTGACGGTGTATTTGCCTGGGTTGAGATTGAGGAAGCTGTATGTGCCGCCGCTCCCGGAAGTGGTCGTCTGCGTTCCGTTGGTTGCTTCGCTCTTCAACGCTATCTGGGCTCCCGGCACATCCGCTCCCGTCGTGTCCGCCACTGTGCCGACGATAGCTCCGTAGCTGGCCTGCGCCAATGCACGCAACCCACCCCCCGCAAACATTGCCACAACAAACAGCACGAGGGCTATGGCTCCAGGTCTCTTGCCTGATTCACGATTTGACATGATGCTTCTCCTTAATTGGAACTTACAACTTGTAAGCTGTTGGCTATACTCATGTCAATACATTTAATTAGCTAAGATATAAAAATCTAACTATACCAATTAAAGAAGCAGACCGCAGGTTGAAAAACAAAGGCGAGGCTCGTCGCACCCTCGCCGGAGTTTCTCGAAGAATCTGCGCGATTCTCGCGCTTCGGAGTGTGGGGGCAGGTTACACTTTCCCAGCCTTTGCACCGCAGGATTCCCGCACCACAAGATGCCCGTTCAGCATCACGGTGCGCGCCATCAGATGCGGATTGGCGATCCTGTCCAGCATGGTCGCCACAGCCGCGGCGCCAATCCCGAGGCAGGGTTGGTGAAAGGTGGTCAACGGTATCGGTAGAAGCTCTGCATACCGAACATCATCGATCCCAGTGATACGAATCTGTTCGGGCACCCGCAGCCCAAGTCCGAGGACGGTCTTCATCAACTGGGCAGCCGTCAGGTCGTTGGCGCACATGATTGCATCGATCTTGCGCCGGTTGAGCAGGTCTGAAACCATACCAGCGTCGGACGGGTCGCCTCGCACCATCATCTCCCGCTCAACAGGCATCCCACCCGCATGGAGCGCCTCGCGATACCCCGCAAGACGGTCATCCACCGTCTCAGCCGAACCCTCTAAGGCTAGAAAGGCCACATGCTGCGCTCCCTGGCGGAGGAGGTGATCGGCCACGATGTATCCGGCGCGCCGGTTGTCGAGGCACACCAGATCGTACTCACTCCGCGCCGGAAACCCCATAACGCAGCGATCTAGAAGGACAACGGCGATGTTGGCGGCTTTAAGTGCCTCCAGCACCTTCTGATTGATCTGGTCATGTCCCGGACCAAACTCCATCGGAGCGAAGAAGACGCCGGACACTCGCTGCTCAATGTACTGCCTGCAGAGTTGCTCCGCCTTCTCTCCGCTATCCGTTCCCGGGCCGGCGGAATGTCCCCAGGACAGAGAGTGTCCCGCCGAATTCGGAGATGCCGCCATCCCCTGGCAGATGGGCTCAAAGATCTCGGTCTGGCCGAGATCGGGAATAATCAAGCCAAAAATGGGCTTTTGGTCGGAAGGCGCCACGGAAGCATAGGTTCCCGAGCCAGCCCGGCGCGTGAGCAACCCCGCCTGTTGCAGCCGCTGCAGGGCCTTAACCACTGTCATCCGGCTCACGCCAAATCGCCGCATCAGCTCGCTTTCGCTGGGCAGCCGGGCGCCATTGCGGTATCGCCCGGATTCAATGTTCTGCTTCAAACCTTCAACAATCTGAAGGTACTTTGGCTGAACATGGGCGATGACGTCCTCCGCTCCAACGGCTTGCGTTTCGTCGTCCGGTTTGCTCATTCCCATCCCCTTCCAACTCCTGCTCTACATGCGCTTCGACCGCGTATCCCCTGACAGAACAGGCCCTGGGGGCTACATCCCCGTCATTGTAGCCGCAGCGGAAGTGCGGCGATCTCGGCAGCGACCCTGGATGCTTAGGAGCCTGGGGAGCGGTTGCGAGAAACAGCATCCCGGTCTCCGCGCTGCGCCGCAACAGAACCAGAACCGCTGCACGCAGGGACACGCCTCCAAGCAGCCCTGTTTTCGGAAGGCCCAGCCACGGACCCGTTCCTCCTCCTCCTTCTTCTCCTTTTCGCGGTCCCTGCAACGCGCCAGGGAATACGTTTGTCTGCAAAGGTCAGAAAACCGCCGGCAGCGGCTCGCTCCTCACCTCACGGCTCGGAACTCTTTACCGAACACAAAGACGACACATTCGATTCTCGGATCAGATATGATAACTTGTCAACAAGTTAACGATTCAATTTACTATACAGATTACAATGATTCATCTGTACAAATGAGTCTTCATACTTGGCGACGGAGAGGCTATCTATGTTGGTCTGCGGTGTGGGTGAAGTTCTATGGGATATCTTTCCCGACAAGGAGACGTTTGGAGGGGCGGCGCTCAACTTTTGCGCGAACCTCCAGAGGCTGGGCGACGCGGCAACCCTGGTAAGCGCTGTCGGAAACGATAGGCTGGGGCATCTGGCCCTGGAACGAATGCACCTTCTGGGCCTGGATACCATGGCCGTCCAGAGGGTCGAGGATCTGCCCACAGGAACCGCTGCCATCAGCACCGGTCCCGACGGCGAACCAGCTTTCTCCATCCCGCGTCCTGCGGCCTTCGACGCAATATCTCCAGACCCTTCGACGGTAGCGCTTCTCGTAGCCGCTGCTCCCCGTTGGCTCTACTTCGGAACGCTCCTGCAGACCAACCCCTGCATGGAGAGGTTTACTACCGAACTGGCCTGCAAACTGCGTCCCGCGGGAACGTTCTACGATATGAATCTGCGCCCCGGTCATTGGAATCTGCCATTGGTCCAGCGCCTCTCGCAGTTGTCCACCATCGTAAAAATGAATGAAGCGGAGGCTCGGATGCTGCATGCGCATACGCAATCCGGCCACAGAGCGTTTTCCTTGGATGCCTTCTGCAGAATCTGGGCATCGACCTACGACGTCGAAATCATCTGCATCACACTGGGAGGCTCCGGTTGCCTGATCTATGCTCAGGAAGACGTCTTGCTCGTTCCCGGATTCAAAGTCACCGTTTGTGACACGGTCGGATCAGGGGATGCCTTCGCTTCCGCATTCCTTCATGGCTACTCCTCCGGTTGGACGATCGCCCAGACCGCCCGCTTCGCCAATGCGCTTGGTGCCATTGTCGCCAGCCGTGCCGGGGCGACACCTGACTGGACCATGGATGAGATCGCAGCGATAACCCCGGCCTATACCGGCTGAACCGGCCCTCTCGCCAGGGCAAGCCTCTGCCGCCTGAAGGCCGTAGATGCTCCGCACCCAGGCTGTCTGTTCGATCAACCTTCGCCACCAAAAGAGATCGCCCCCTTCTTGGGGGCGATCTTTTGCATCCAGTCCAGAGTACATTCATCGAACAAGCCGGCCTTGCAAACTCCGCGCTATAACCTCAACTTCTGCGCTACAACCTCAACTATTGATGATCTCCACGCCACGCCAGAAGGCGACATGGTGCTTCACCGTCTTG
>JAKAQS010000304.1 GCA_021819585.1 Acidobacteriota bacterium | reverse complement strand
CACCAGTTCGCCATCCCGAACCGTCAGAGTTTCGTCAATCCTGCGATCCGCCGTATAGACTTTCTGGATTGCGTACCCTTCTTTGCCCTGGATGCGATAATAGTAAATCTCCTCGAGATCCACTTCAGCGGGAGGATGATGCACATCGTGCTTGTGAGGCGGATAACTGGACCAGTTGCCCGCGGGCGTGAAGACCTCCACCACCAGCAGCCGATGAGCGGGAAACTCAGGCGGGATCATGCTGTTGATCTGCCGGGTTGCGTTGCCGCCGCCTCGAATCTCGATGCCAACCTCATCCGGCGTCACCAGACGAGCCGGATGTTTTTCCTCCGCCCGGCAAAAGCAAAAAGCCAAATCACAATCGGTGTCCGCCGTGATCTCAAACGACGTAGCGACCGGCAAATAGAGCGTATGCGGCATTCCGTCGAAGACGGTCTTACGCTTACCGACACCATGCCATGAGCCCTCGGAACTCTTGACCGAACAGGTTCCTCCAAGCATGACAAGGGCCAGTTCGTTCTCGCGGGTATCGCTGCGATAGGTCTCACCCGAGGCTAGCGTCCGCGTGGAGAACGAGAGGAACTCAAACCCCAGATCGCTCACTCTCTCTCGAAAAAGTTCCGGATGGATGAGTAGTTGACTCACGCACCGCTCCTGACGAGTCCGTTCCTGCGCGGCAGATTTGGTGTTTTGGAAATCCCGTACAGCAGATCCGCTCAAGCACGCTCTGTGCGTGATGATACGAGCATGCTTTCCGCTATGCAAGTTTTTTCGAATTGGAGTTTCTTCGAATTGGAGTTGACGTTAAGCCGCCCGCGTAAAAGCGCGGAGGATGCTGCTTTTTCGATCCGGATTGAATCTCTGGAAGATGGAGTAGATGGTTTGGTCCCCTGATGAACGTTGACGAAGCAGACCACGGGCCGGGTTCTTCGCCGGACTTCGACGAAACAGCGTTGGATAATGTTGATGGTCCGCAGGCTGCGCCGCAGATGCCTTGTGAAGCGCGACGAAGGAGCAGTCCGGGCAGATTGCGCTGCAGTTGCTTGACCATCGATGAGGGCTCTGTACGCCAACGGTGGCAGATGCCCGCGCTTCGGCAACGGCCTGGCGACGACCCGTGGCCAAGTACATGGCCATGGCATCGGCCTTCAGGGCATCGTAGTCGCGCTCGCAAACCTTCCCCAGGACGTTTCGCATCGTTTGTACCCGGCGCTGGGGTGAAGCAGAGTTGATGGGCGACGCGCGCGTAGACGGTATTGGATCGCCTCCGCCAGACCGGGATATCCGTTCGTGACGATCAACAACAGCTTGTCGCCTTTCAAGCCACGGGGGTAGAGGCCGTTCAGCCGCTCCTCCCAATGAGTCTGGCTTTTCCCCCCAGGTGCGCAGAAAGCCAAGCAGTAGCCGGGCGCCATCTGGGCGAGGTCCGTAGGCCGCCAGCATTTGGACCTGCTGCCGCTCCGCGGTCCGGCGCACCTTCACTGCCATTCCATCCAGAAGCAGGTAAGCCCATTCGTCTTTGAGCCGCGCCTGATGAAGCTGGTTGGCGGCGGCGTCCAGATCGCGGGTCACATTGGAGGCCGTCTGTGCGCTTACCGCCAAGCCAACCCGCATCGCCACCTGCGGCGCCGGGTGCTGAGGCTTGCCCAGCCCGGCAGGGAAGAAAGCTCTTGCCGGGCGTGTGGGCAATCTTGAGCCGAAGGGCGCCGAAGCGGGCCACGAAACCCCCTCGTGTATCAGCCGTTGCGATCGCCGCAGGCCGGGCGCGGGCGGCGTTCATGGGACTCGCGCGTCGAGCACAGTCTGCGCATCCGCTGCGACTCGGAATCCAGGAACTGCTTCCAAGCCAGCCGAGTCTACTGTTCACGGCAGCCCAGAACCTGTCCCTCGCATTGCGCGGAAAATGCTGAAAATGCTCTGTAATTCCAGCAAGCTTTTCCACGGGCGTCAGGCTCCTTCGTGAGCAGGCTTTCTCTCGTCAGGCCAAAGACAACTTACACCCTTTCGCCTTTTACACATTCGAAGTTACGTCACCTCTCAGGGGAGTCCCTGTTGGGCAGCCCGGTCCCTGTTGACAAACATCCTTGCGAGGTAGTACAAAATTTGTCCAAGTTGTATCCGTTTGCATTCGGAGACGCCTGGAGTGATCCAGCTTCAATGCAAAACTTGCCTTCCGATCATCCATTCTTGATTCGGCATCAAGCGATTGCGTGAACTTATCCAAGGCTGAAAAAGGGCGTCCTCGAAAGGAATCCATTATCCACGCGCATCTCCTTCTTGCCGGCTCAGCGGAAGGTAAGGACAAGGGGGCGTGGTAGGTGGCAAGGAGGCATTTATGGCTTACTAAGAATCAGCGGAGCTTTCGAAATTGCAAGCCGGCCTGCTCGATGATCGGGCGGCAATCCCAGGGGAAATTGGGAGCGCGCCGGACAAGAAGCGTGCCCATTGGAAGGCACTGCGTGTCTTTCGTTCGATTGTTTCAGCCCTCGTCGTGGTCGCCGGTTTGACCGTCACCCCTGGCCGGGCGATCGCGCAGAGCGGCATGGGTTCCATCGAGGGGACAGTGACCGATCCCACTGGGGCTATCGTGCCCGGAGCCGCGGTTCGCGTCGTCAACAATGCGACTGGCGTCGCCGTGGCCGTCAAGAGCAACAACGTTGGATTTTACCAGGTGAACGGACTGTTCGCCGGAACATACTCCATCACGGTGACCTTGGCGGGGATGAAAACTTACAACACATCCCTAGAGCTGCTGGTGTCTCAAACTGCAGTCATTAATCCCAAGCTCGCGCTTGGCAGCGAGAGCCAGCAAGTAACTGTTAACGCGAACTCAGTGCAGCTCACGACGAACGATAGCCCATCCATCAGCTCCACGTTAGAGTACCAGAGAATCAACCAGCTACCGGAAAATGGCCGTGTGATCACGACTCTTCTCAATAACACCACACCCGGCCTGATAGACGCCGGCTCCGCCTCCGGCGGCGCCGGCGGCGGCTACATGAATGGTATGGACACGGACGCCTTGGGCTATGTGATCGACGGCGCAAATGCTAACAGCAATAATGCCGGTGGGCTCCTTTATCCCCAGTCGCAACTGATCGATCCCGACTCCATTCAGGAGGTGCATGTGGAAGCCAGCAACGGCGGAGCGCAGTATTCAACTCCTGCGACGGTCGTTCTCTCCACCAGATCGGGTACCAACCACCTGCACGGCACCATGTTCGAGACGGCCCGCAACAACGACTTTGGCGTGGCCAAGCCCCGCCAGGCGGTGGCCGATTACAAGGCGCCCCCGCTCGTCCGCAACGAGTTTGGAATCTCTGCCGGCGGGCCGGTGATTCTTCCCCGCATCTACCATGGCCGCGGAAAGACCTTCTGGTTTTTTGCCTTCGAGCGGTACTCGCTCGCGGCTCAGACCCCGGGGCTGACGACCGTCCCCACCTACGGTACGCCCGGCCAAACTGGCCCTGGCGCGGGGATGAACAATGGAGATTTCAGTACTTTGGTCAACGGGGCGGGCGTATTGCAGAAACTCTACGATCCGGCGTCAACCGTCAGCTCAGACAATTGCGCCGCCACAGGCGGCAAGAATCCATACTGCCGGACCCCATTCCCAAACAATCAGCTTCCCTTGAGCGAAGAGTCGCCGTTTGCAAAGGTCTACTATGACATTATTCCCAAGCCCAATGTCGTCGGCGTAACGGACCCTCTCATCCAACAGAATTTGAGCTTCAACGCTCCTACATACGATGTTGTGGACCAGGAAACGGCGCGTATAGACCAAGCTTTCAATCAAAAAAACCATGGCTTTCTTCGTTTTTCCCATGTCGTGAGCCCTGTCAACATCTCTGGTGGCCCTGACAATCTGGCCGCGGACGGCATTCCCGTCGGGGCGGCATTGGGCTACAAGAACTTGACAAATGACAATTATTCCGCGGCGGCCGATTACACACATTTCTTCTCGCCGACATTCTTCGCGGAGACAAACTACACGATGCAGTGGTTTCGCAATGACAAAATCTCCGGCGCGGATCCAAACACGGA
>JAKAQS010000303.1 GCA_021819585.1 Acidobacteriota bacterium | reverse complement strand
CAGGGACACACACAAAAGCAGAGCCTGGAGGGCGAGCCCGAACACGGCTCGCCCTCTTCGTTTTTTGCGTCTGTCCATGCGGCGCAATCCTCTCCTTTGCGCCTGCCTTCTGCCCGGGTGTGGGCGCCCCACATCTCGCTTTTTGAGATGTGGGCTCGCAGGATGCCGCTCCGCCGTCGCGCGGGAGTTCGTTACAATCGGCGATATGCAGCAACACTGGGACAACGTCTACAACACCAAGGCGGCCAATCAGGTGAGTTGGTTTCGGCCGCATCTGGAAACCTCCCTCGCCTTCCTGGAACGGGCTGCCGGCGGAGACCGATCCGCAAGCATCCTCGATGTTGGCGGAGGAGCCTCCACGCTTGTCGATGACCTGATCGAGCGTGGATACCACAGGGTTGCGGTGCTCGATATTACCCAGGCTGCTCTCGACCTGGCGCAAAAGCGCCTTGGCGATGCCGCGCGAACCGTGCAATGGATTCACGCTGACGTTACCCAGGCCAAGCTTCCGGCAGGCTGCTTCGACGTGTGGCATGACCGGGCGGTCTTTCACTTCCTGACAACGCCCCAGCAACGGCTCGCATATGCCGGCAAGGTGGTTTCAGCGCTGAAACCCGGCGGCCATCTTGTGGTGAGCACCTTTGGGCCCGAGGGTCCCACGCGATGCAGCGGGCTGGACGCGGTTCGCTACGACGCAGCGTCGCTTCATGCCGAGTTCGGTGAGCGCTTCCGTCTGGTTGCCACCCTGAAGGAGCTGCACCAGACGCCCTCCGGCGCCGCGCAGCAATTTCTGTACTGCCACTTCACGCTTGAGCCACAGCCGCACTGAATCCGCGAGGCATTGTCGCCAGCATCATGCCCGATACTCCCCAGAGCCCAATCCTGCATCATCCATGGGATGAACCGTCCGCGTTTACCGCCAGGAGCCTGATCGAAAGCGTCCGGCAAACACGGCGCGTCTCGGAAGCCGCTGTGCCCCGGCTGTGTTTTCTCGAATTTGACGGCGACCTGACCGACTGGCTGGTGGCCCATCGTCTGGCCACGCCGTTCCCTTCCTGGCCTTGCTTTCACACCGCGATGTTCGCCATCAACGTGGAAGGCATCACCTGCGGCATCATCCCGCGCACCATCGGCGGACCCTATGCGGTGTTGGTCGCTGAACAACTGGCGGAGGCCGGGTCGGAGCTGATCGTCGGCCTGACGTCCGCCGGCCGCGTCTCGCCGGAGCTACCCCTGCCCTGCCTCGTCGTCGCGACCAGCGCCATACGTGATGAAGGCGCCTCGTTGCACTACCTGCCCGCCGCCAGGGAAGTAGCCACTGCCGCGCCTGCGCTCACGCCGCTTCTTCGGCGCGAGCTTCCGGCAACGGGTTGGGCGGTTCGCTCCGGGAGCGTGTGGACCACCGACGCTCCCTATCGGGAGACAAGAACGCAGCTTGAAATGTGGTCCGGCGAAGGCATCCTTGCCGTGGAAATGCAGACGGCATCTCTATTTGCCTTTGGAATCGCCCGGAACGTCTCGGTTGCGTCTGTGGCCATGGTCAGCAACGCCGTGGACCATGACGGCCGGCAGTTCGACACCGGTTCGCCGCAAGATGGCCTACGGATCATCGAGGCGTGCGCGCGGGCCTTCAAAGAATGGACCAGGCACGCGGCATCCGGCGCCGCTACGTCGCAGACCACAGGTTAGAAGTCGGCTGCCGCTACAAACCAGAGCGTCGCCACTCAGCGCCACCGCCGCCGGCTCACTCTGCCAGATAAGCCGCCAGCCGCTCCAGATTGCCCTGCCACCCCTGTCCCATACCCGGGAAGGTAGCCGCATAGGCTTTGTTCTGCTCTTCGTTGGCATACATCATCTGGCGGCGGAAGGTCATCAGCGTCTTGCCGCTGCGCTCCTCAAAGGTCACCGTGGACAGCGCCTCCACCGGCATATCCGCCAGGGGGCCCGGCTGGGGAATCGCGTTTCCCGCGTCATCCACGAACGTCACCACCACTACCAGGCGATCAAACGGCTTCAGCTCCCGGAAGATCCATCGCACCCATATCACCCTCCTGTCGGGCACGGGCACTCCATAGGTCAACTCTCCGCCGACTCTTATATCCGCCTTCTTGATCACCAGCGCTGCGCCCCCCGGACCGGCAAACCACTTCACCAGCCTCTCCGGCTCCGTCCAGGCGCGATACACCAGTTCCTTGGGAGCGGCAAACTCGCGCTGGATCACGAACCCCTCGCTGCCCTTTGTGGCCAGCACCTCTTCCAGGCGCTCCAGCAGATCGCGCACGCCCTTTGCCGCGCCATGCTGCTCGCCTGCCTGACGAGCCTCTTCGTCCCGGAACTGGAGCGTGTACTCAATCTCCGTTCTGTCCGGCGCAACCTCGACAAAGTTCACCGTCGCTCGAAACAGCGGCTGGTTGAGGTGATCAAAGACGATCTGCCGCGGAGCATCCACCGTCACGTACCGCACCTCGTTCGGAGACTCCACGCCCTCCTCCGAGATCATGGTGTGAATCCACAATCCTCCCGGCCGCACGTCCATCCGCTCGGTCCTGGTGGAGAACCCGCGCGGCCCCCACCACTGTGAGATGTGCTCCGCGTCGGTAAACATAGCAAAGACAACCTCCCGAGGAGCTTTGTAGATCCTGGAGTTCACAATCTGCATGGGGTTCTGCGCCTGTCTCGCCGTCATCTTGTCTCTCTCCTTGGGGTTCCGCAATGCAAACGTTCAGTGTCTCTTCCGCGCCTTCTTCTTTTTCTTCTTGCCCGGCTTCTCCGCTGTCTGAACCTCGGCCAGATAAGCGTCCAGACGGTCAAAACTCTCTTCCCAGCACCACCGATACTGCTCAATCCACCTGGAAACCTCCTTCATCGGAGCGGCTTCCAGCTTGCATGGCCTGAACTGCGCCTCCCTCGAACGCGAGATCAGTCCAGCACCCTCCAGCACCTTCAAATGCTTCGTCACCGCCGGCATCGAGATAGCGAACGGCTTGGCCAGCTCGGTCACGGACGCCCCTCCCAGGGACAACTTGGCCAGAATCGCCCGCCGTGTCGGGTCAGCCAGGGCCGCAAAAGTTGAACTCAGTCGATCCATATTTCACTAGATCATTAAATAACCAATTGGTGAAATAAAGTCAAGCGAAAAGGAAGCGGTGGTCCTGGCTCGCTCTCTTTCTTTGCCGTGAGGCTCTCCTGAACCCTTGGCAACCGCCTGTTCCAGCGGCTCCTTCGCCGTTCGCGCGCTCCCGGAGATCCCTCCGGCCCCCGCAACTTATAATCTTCTGTATCGTGAGCGTCCGCCGGCGCTGCTCTTGCCGGATGGATGGCCAGACGCAATGCATCACGGAAACTCTCCATCGCCCGGGGGATGAGATGAAAGCTTCACTGCGGAGTTGGTATCTGTCGGCCGGCATCGTGCCCGCGGCTACCGCCGTCCTTTATCTCGGCGCCCTCATCCTCGCCTTTCGAAAGCTGCCGCAAGAGGTTCCCGTCCATTTTGATTTCAAGGGCGTGGCCAATGGCTGGATGGGAAAAGGCGCCTGGGCGGTTGTGTCGCCCATCATCGTGGGTTCGGTGGTGGCGCTGGTCTTCGCCACGCGCCCAGGGCCGTTTGACCTCACCGCCATCATGTATTGGTGTGCGTGCGGCCTGGTGATTGGAGCCTTCTTCCAGATCAACCGGGCGGCCCAGGCGCAAAGGCCATTCCACTTCCTGCCGGTTCTGGCCTGGCTTCTTCTAGTGCCTGTCTGCCAGTTCATCGCCTCTGGCGCGTTCGCAAACTGGTGGAAGAGCCTCAAGTAACCATGAAGAGCGTTGCAGCGTCGCCATCTGTCGCAGAGCCCAGGGCGGCGGCGCCGCCCATCCGTCCGCTGGATACCGCCGGACGGCATTGATGGTTGGACCGCGCGATTGCCGTGAGGGAAGGTGAGACAGCGATGCGGAAGCGGCGGCGTATACGCTTGAATGTATAAGACTTGCGTCGCAACTTGGCGCCGTCGCGCGGATGGACTCTTGCACCTCAAGTCGAGCCTGAATCTGTCCTGCGGAAAGGATCCGTTTCTCCCTCCCATCGAGCCGTGGCCTCCGGGGGGCGAGGGGCCGGAAA
>JAKAQS010000302.1 GCA_021819585.1 Acidobacteriota bacterium | reverse complement strand
CGCCTTGGGGGCGGAATCGGAGGGAATTTTTGCCATTCGCAGCTCATTTCAGCAAGGAATTGACTCGATTCTACCCGACCGATGCGCAGCGGAACGGTTTATTTTCACTTTTGCGTTTGATCCCTGTGCGGCAGCCAGGTTCGAATCTTCCTCGACGCCATGATTCCGGTGAAGAGGCTAGGGATTTGATGGCTGGGGAAGGCGGAGGAGCACAGCTACGCCTTGAGCGGGAAGCTCCACGGCGGTTCCGGGCTGTAGTTTGGCTCCCTGCGGTTCGGCTCCCTGCGGCGCAACTTCCAGCCGCGCAACTCCGCCCTCGGCTCCATTCCTCGGGCGGCCATCGGCGAACAGACGCTTGAACTGGCCAGGGAGGAACACCCGGCTCGGTCGATGGCTGTGGTTGATAAGGATATAGACGCTTGCCCCGGCTGGGTTACCCGGCTGCGAGCGGACGCAGAGTTCCACCTTGGGCGGCAGCTCCACAGACCCAACTTCCACGCCGGACTGCCCTGCGGCGCGGGTAAGAATGGCCTTGAGCAGATCCGGATCCGGGAGCGCGCCGAGATAGGAGATGCTTCCCTTCCCCAGCCGGCGCGTCAGCATGGCCGGCTGACCGTCCAGCCAGCCGCCCTGCGTCTTGCCATAACGAAGGTCAACCTGGGTATCCGGCGCGGTTGCCACCAGGTCTTCGGCCCAGATATCCGCTGTGCCGGAAGGCGGCTTTGCCGCCTGCGAAGCAGAGGGATGCAAAGGTGAAAGCGTGAGCGGGTGCGTGACCGCCAACGGTACGCTCTGTCCCTGCTCCAGCGCGTAGTACTGGACAACGTGCCCGCCCAGAGCCTCGGCCAGCGGACCGGGCTGCCGCTCCGGCTGGAGAGCATCGTAGGCGTCCTTCATCCCGGATCGAGGGCCGAGCAGAAGATGACCGCCCTGGCGCACATAGGCCATCAGCTTGTTCGCCAGATCCTGGGGAATCACGTTGAGCGACGGCGCCACCAGCAACTTGTATCGGTCCAGCGGCGCAAGGTTGGGGTCCACGATGTCCACCGCTTCCCCGCGCGTCTCGGCGAGATGCTCCAGCGGCCGGTAGAAGCGCAGCAGCACCTTCTGCTGATCGTAGAACCTGGTGTGCCTCTGGAAGTCGATGGCCCAGCGCGAATCATAGTCATAGAGCAGCGCCATCTCGGCGCGCGGGGCCGTGCCGCTCAGCGCCTGGCCGGCCTGCGCAAACTCGGCTCCGGTCTGCTGGATCTCCGCATAGATGGGATTCGGCTTGCCATCCGCGCCGAGCACCGCGCCGTGATACTCCTCCTGGCCATTGAGCGCGGACCGCCACTGCCAGTACAGAACGGCATCCGCCCCGTGGCCCACGGTCTGCCAGGCCAGAGCCCTGGTCTCGCCGCGATCCAGCGCATTGTTGATCGGCGCCCAGTTCACGGATCCCGGCTCGGTCTCCATCACCCAGAAGTTCGCCAGCTTCCAGCCGCGGGCAAAGTCGTTCAGCATGGCGTTGCGGCAGGCGTGCAGATGGCCTTCGCCCACATAATCATCCCAGCTCGCCAGGTTGAGATCCTCGGTGAGCCTGTAGTGATCCCAGTTCGCGGACCATCCCAGGCCCCCGATGTTGGTGGTGATGAACTGCGACGGCAGAATATAGGTGCGCAGCACCGCAATCTGCGCGCGCTGGAAGCTCCGCCAGGTTGCGGTGACAAAGTGCTTGTACTCCAGCAGCAGCCCGGGATTTCCGTAGCTGCGCTCGATGGGGATCTCATCCCAGCGATCGTAGGTCTGCGACCAGTACGCTGTGGCCCAGCGCCGGTTCAGATTGGCCAGCGTCTTATATCTTTCCTTCAGAAACTGCTGAAACTGTGCGCGTGTGGCTGGATCGAAGGACTCATCGGTGTCTTCGTTGCCGATCTGCCAGCCGATCACGTTGGAGTTGTGGCCGAAGCGCTCCGCAAGCTGCGCCACCATCAGTGCGCAAAGCTGACGGTAGCGTGGGCTGGCGTAGTTGAACTGACGCCGGTCGCCATGTTCGCGGGTACGGCCATCGGCATCCATGCCCAGCGTCTCCGGATACTTGCGGGTCAGCCAGGCAGGCGGAGCGTCCGTGGGTGTTCCAATCACCACGGCGATATGGTGTCTTCCCGCCAGGTCGATGGCCCGCTCCAGCCAGTCGAGATGGTAGTCGCCTTCGCTGGGTTCGAGCGCGGACCATGCATACTCCCCCACCCGGACAACGTCGATGTGAGCCGCTTGCATCAGCGCCAGATCCTTGTTCCAGCGCGACTCCGGCCACTGCTCCGGATACCAGGCAGCGCCCAGCAGCGGCGCATGCGGCGTGCGGTAAGGCCGGACCGTCTGTCCGTGGAGCACCGTTGCGCTCCCGGAGGGCCGGCAGCAGACAGGCTGCCCTGCGGGCTGCTCCGCGGACTGTTTTGAAGGCCGAGGCGCCGCAGCAGCTATGGCGCGAGCCGGCGTGGCCAACGCCCAGGCCAGAGCAACGGCAGCGGCGGCAAGAGCTGGGATGTTGTTGTGCTTGCAGCCAAACACGACGGAACCTCAATACGCGATCTCTATACGGGATCTCGACAGCGAATCCCGGCGGCTTCTCTTCCGAAGCTGAGCATACGGACTTTGCACGAGAATTTCCACGGAGACCGGCGGCTCGGCGAAGACGCAGCTCGAATCACCCTATCCTGATCTTTCCGGCCGGCAACGCCTTTGGGCAGGAGAGCCCTTTCACCGGGCCGCAGCGGTTCCATCGCCTGACAGTCTTGCCAGCTCCGCGCTCGCCAGCAGAAAGGCTCCAATCCCCTTGGGATCGTTGCTGACCACCTTCTCGCTGAGATAATACTCGTAGCTTCCGTCACGATAGGGATTACCCCCCAGCCCGGCGGCCTGCACCGTACCCGTCAAATTCATCGAACCGTCAGCGCCCACCTTCACGAAGCGGCGAACAATCCCTTGATAGCCGCGCTCCGCCGCCGCCAGATCCTGCCGGGGCAGATAACCGAGGCGCACTCCCTTCGCAAGCGCATAGACGAACATGCAGCTTGCGGATGACTCCGGATAATTGCCCGGGGCGCCGGCCTTGTCCATCACCTGATACCACAGGCCGGAGCCGGCGCTCTGGTAGCGATTCACCGCGGCAGCCTCCCGGCGCAGAATCCTTAGCAGCGTCTCTCTTCCGGGATCGTTGGCCGGAAGATAAGGCAGGGTGTCAACCAGCGCCATGAGATACCAGCCCACGCCCCTGGCCCAGATCTGGGAGGACGTTCCAGTCTTGGAATTAGCCCAGCGCTGCCGCTTGGACTCGTCCCAGCCATGGAAGAGAAGGCCGGTTGCGGGGTCGTAGGCGTGTTGCCGCATCAGCACGAACTGGTGCGTGATATCGGCAAAGGCCCGCGGATGATGAAACATGGAAGCGTATTGCGCATAGAAGGGCTCCGCCATGTACAGGCCGTCAAGCCACATCTGGTTGGGATAGCGCTGCTTGTGCCAGAAACCTCCGGAGCGCGTCCGCGGTTGGCGCTTGAGTTGGCGATAGAGCACGGCAGCGGCTGTAGCGTAACGAGGATCATGCGTGGTTCCGTACAGCAGCAACAGTTGCCGCCCCGGAAGAATGTTATCGAGTTGCCTCTCGTCTTCCTTATAGGTGAAGATCGTTCCATTCGGGCTCAGGAACGGATCCATCGAGTCGCGGATATAACCGTAATCTTCCGGATCCCCGCTCACTTTCCACGCCGCATCCATCCCTTCGAGCAGGACACCCAGCTCATAGTTCCACCTCCAGGGAGCACCCGGCGCAACAAAGCGGCCATCGGGCCAGCGGGTTATGGTTGCCTTCGAAAAGGCCAGCATCAGGGATCTCGGATCTTCCTGCGCAGTCGATGGCGCCGGAGCCGGCGCGCCGACCTCCTGCGCGCCGGCGTCTCCCGGCTGAGCCGCCGGCGGAGCCATGGCGGGACGGGCTGCGCCGCCATGAAGGACGCCGGCAAGGCCGCCAAGAAGAAGAGCCGCCGCAGTCTGGAAGATAGGTTTCATCGCTGTCCGGCTTGCTCCCTGCTCCACTGCGCGTAGCGGTCTAGCGCTCGCTGCGAGCTAG
>JAKAQS010000301.1 GCA_021819585.1 Acidobacteriota bacterium | reverse complement strand
ATTGTGTCACATCGGTTGGTTCAAGGCAATCGTCCGTGGCTGATGGTCAGGAACAATGTCATCCTGCATCGATGCGGAATCTGGAGATCCCTCTTTCGCGCCATCCCTCTTTGACATGCAGCGCGGCAGATCGACCGTCGCCCGCGCTCGGGGAACGATGAATCTCTCCGGGGCAACCATCCTGATGGATACGTTCAAGACTCTTAGCAGGTATGCCGGCACAGACATCTGCCTCCGCGCCCTGATCCTCGCCGGGATCCGCCTCATAAGCAGAAGGTTTCAGAATGCGGTTTGCGCTCTCTTCGGCTCCGAAGCTCCGGGCTCGGGCGCAACGCTGGATTGGTGTTAAACACCTCGTGCCAGTTCCACCTCGTCACGCCCCGGCCATTTTCCGCCGCAGCGTCGCTGCAACCACATCCGTTGGTTGCCCCCCAGGGATTCGAACCCCGATTGAGCGAGTCAGAGTCGCTAGTCCTACCATTGAACGAGAGGGCAATACAGGATGTAAGGCAGCCGCAGGCTCGGCGGGAGCCACAATCAGCCGCCTCTGTGAGTGTACGGGGGGATGCGCCGGTGGGTCAACTTTGCCCTCTTCTGGAAAACCCTTCGGCGCAGCTCTTCTCTCACCGTTCTCCACACCTGCCCACGGTTTGCGATACGCTACTCTGGAAGTGACAGGATCCAGACACATCTGAACCATCTCCCATGGCAAAGCAACGTAACCCTCCCAGCATCGATGAGTACCTTCGCCAACGGCTGATGCCCGTGGAAGGCGCGATCCCGCACATTCCGGGCATCGAGATGTTTGGCAACTCCATCCCCGCAGGCACGGTCGGCGGAGACCTCTTCGAGTACATCAACTTCCGGCAGCGCTATGACATCGGCGCCCGGATTCGATACGCCAAGCGCCTGGCGGAGGAGTTTCTGGAACCCTTTCCGCCCGGCGCCGGTCCCGATTTCCGGCCACGGAACTGCGTGGACGACCACATCCAGTGGCTGCAATCGCGTCCCGATTACCGGCCGGAGATGGAGACCGAGTACCGATCCGCCAAGAGCTCCGAACAGGTCCGCGTGTCCGAAGATCTTGAAGATCTCTACTCGATCGCCGGTGTGCTCATCGTCGACGCCCAGGGCCACGGCATCATCTCCGCCAAGATCGCCTCCACGGTGCATGACACCTTCCACGCGCTGATGCTTTCTGACCTGGACCACTACGGCAAGACCACACCTGAGCTCTTCGAGAACCTCAATCTGCGTCTGGCCCAGTCCGTCATCGCGCGCAACGCTTTGGGCATCAGCGAGGCGGAGCAGGCGCGTGAGGTCGCCACCATGCTCTACGGAGAGATCCACCCCGGCGGACAGTTCCGCTTTGCCAACTTCGGACATCCACCCCCGCTGGTCTTCTCGGCCAAGTACGGACGGGTGATGGATGTGCATCAGGCGCAGGTTGCGCAGTTCCTGGCCCTCGGCCTTCAACTCCCTGCCGATCATCCTGATCGCCGCCGCTACTTCTCCATGAGCTGGCGTGAGCGTCCCATTCAATCCGAGGACATCGTCGAGATTACCCTGATGGGCCCCGGCGACATCCTCGTCCTCTACACCGACGGCGTCTACGATGGCGCCGATCGCATTGCCCGGGAGCGTCTGCAGAGCATTCTGCAACAAAAGCACCAGCAGTCCGCCCGGGAGATCTGCGAAGCCCTTCTGGTCGATGCCCAGGAGCAGGATGAGGTTCTTCGCAAATCCGGAGACGAAGCTCTGATCGACGACAAGACGGTTTTCATCGTCAAACGCACCTGAAGAAGAATTTCCCCCCGGGCTACTCCTCGCGCAGGACCTCCAAGGGCGTCTGCCCCAGCACGCGATGGCTGGCCAGCCAACCTGCCGCCACCGTCATGGCTCCCACCGAGAGCCACGCCCCCAGGTTGCCCCAGGGCTGGAAGGCATAGGCAAAGTGCAACGTATGCCGTAGCAGCCATCTGGCCAGCAGATTCGCTGACACCAGCCCCACCAGGCCCGCAATCAACCCCAGCACGGCGAACTCGATGGAGAAGATCGAAGCGATCCGCCAGCGTGTCGCTCCCAGGCTCTTCAGCACCACCACCTCGCGGATCCGGCGGTAGCGCGTTCCGGCGATGGCGCTGGCCAGAATCACCAGACCCGCGAAGACGCTGAACGCCGCCAAAAACTGGATCACGTAGATCACTTGCAGCAGCACCTGGCGAATCACCTCCAGCGTGGCCGCCACATCGATGACGGTGACGGTGGGAAAGCGCTCATAGAGCGCCTGGCGCAGAGCAGCCGTGTCCTTCGGGTCGCAATGCACGCCACCGTACCAAACCACCGGCAGCCCGGCCAGAGAGGTCCGCGGCAGCACAAAGCCGGCGCGCGAGAAGGCATGACGGCTGTCCACGGTATAGACAGCCGCCACCTGCGCTGTCATCGGCTGGTCTTCGACCGAAAAGATCATGCTGTCGCCCAGCTTCACGCGCAGCCACTTCGCCTCACGGCTCTCTACGGCGATCAGAGGCCGGCTAGCAGCGTCCCTGGCCTGCTGCGCCGTCCACCACTGGCCCTGCACCACCGTGTCGCCCGGAGGGGGAGAGTCCGGGCGCGGCGGCCAGGTGAGACTCAGGGTTGGCGACCGATGCCGCTGCGCTCCCCTTCCCGGTCTCGATGGAGCGCTTTCAGCCCTCCTCTGTTCCAAGGTCTGGCCATCGATCTGGAGCAAGCGCGCGCTCACCACGGGAACCATCTCCGGCGCTCCATGCACCATGGGCTCCGCCTCGAGCATCTTGCTCACCTTCCCGACTTCCTCATGGCTCATATCCATCAGGAAGAGATTCGGCAGATCGCCGGCAGCGCCCACCTTCATCTCATTCACAATCGACCGCTGCACAAAGTACACCGCCGCAATCTGCATCACGCCCAGTCCAAGAGCCGCCAGCAGCGCCGCCGAGGGATTTCCCGGACGGTAGAGGTTCGCGAGGCCATGGCGCAGTGCCGGAGGCAGCCGCAAACCGGCCCCTCGCAGTCCAGACCGCCCCAGCACTCTTGACCTTTCGCCGCCCGGTGCTGTCCCGCGCAAAAACCGGCGCAACAACCATAGCGTCGCCGCTGCGGCCAGCAGCAGCGCCACCAGAGAGGCCACCAGGCCGAGGGCGAAGGCCCATCCCACCCGGCGCGAGTCCGAGACCCAGGTCGCCAGCATCACCAGCGCCGCAATGATCAGCAGGCTCGCCGTCAGTTGTGCCCAGGATCCGCGCAGATGACGAAGCCAGCGCTCCGTAAAGGGATCCTCAGTTTGCTCCACACTGCGGCGCAGGATCAGGATCGGCCGAACGTCACGGAGATCCAGCAGCGGAGGCAGGGTGAAAAGCAGTGTGGTCAGCAAACCGGCACTGAGCCCCAGGGCGATGGCATGGGGCTCCAACTGCAAGCCTGGCGTCAGGTTCAGCAGTCTGGCCAATAACAGTGGAAAGGCCATCTGCACTCCGATTCCCAGCGCAACCCCGAGCACGCCGCCACCAGCTCCCAGCAGCAACGTCTGGAGCAGATAGATCTTGATCACCTGCCTGGAGCCCGCGCCGAGCGCCTTCATGATGGCAATCGAATCCAGTCTCTGCTGCAGGTGGCTGCGCATGGCCATGGCCACTCCCACGGCGCCCAGCACCAGCGCCACCAGGCTCATCAGCGAGAGCAGCCCGGTGGCCCCATCCAAGGCCCTGGTCAGCGCCGGATTCGCCTCACGATAATCCGCAATCTGCGCCTCCGGCATCAACGTCTCCAACTGCTCGCGCAGCTCAGCCACCGCCTTGTCTGAGAGCGCCTTTCCGGCTCCGGCGGGAGGAAGCTTGAACAGATAGCGGCGCGTGACCCGCGAGCCGGCCGTCAACAGCCCGGTGGTTGTCAAGGCTTGCTGCGAGATCAGCACTCGCGGCCCAGCGGCGAAGAGCCCCGAGAGACGGTCCGGCTCATTCTCCACTACCGCACGGATGATGAAGCTGCGGTCACCCAGCCTGATCGAGTCCCCTGGCTTCAGATGAAGGCGCATCAGCAAGTCATCGCCGACGGCAACCGTGGTATCGGTCAAGGCCTGCGCCAGCGGG
>JAKAQS010000300.1 GCA_021819585.1 Acidobacteriota bacterium | reverse complement strand
CGATTCCTGTCTACGCTCAGCCTCCTTGCCCGGGCGATGGCTACCTATGGACACCCGGCTACTGGGCGTGGGGCGGAGGCGGCTACTACTGGATGCCCGGCGCCTGGGTGCTTCCGCCTTACGCCGGAGCCCTTTGGACCCCCGGCTACTGGGGATGGAATGCCGGTTACTATACCTGGTTCCCGGGCCGCTGGGGCCTCTCCGTTGGATACTACGGCGGCATCAACTACGGCTTTGGATACTTTGGCGTCGGCTTCTACGGCGGCTTCTGGGCTGGAAACCACTTCATGTACAACCGCGCCTACGCCAATTTTTACCCCGGCTTCCGCGGAAACTTTTATAACCATCCCTACGCCGGCTTCAGCGGCCGTCCGGGAGGAGCTTCCTTCACCCAGCAAGTGGCGTTCCGCGGCGGTGCGGCCTTCCGGGGTTCCACCATCGGAGGCGTTAGCCACAGTGGCTTCGGCGCATCCGGGGCCATGGGCGGAGCCAATCACTTCTCTAGCGGCGCTGCCGGCGGCCGCTTCGGCGGCGCCGGGAACAGCTTTGGCGGTGCGACTGGCAGTCACTTCGGAGGTGCGGCCGGTAGCACTGGTCACTTCGGAGGTGCGGCCGGCGGCAGTGGTCACTTCGGCAGCGGCGGCAACGGCCTTGGCCATGTACGTTAAAGCCGCCTCTATGTGAATGCGTCCCTTCGCAAGGGATTTGGAGGGACTCTCAGGGCAGGATCGACATCCCTGCCGTCCGCCCCGCCAACCGCAGCACCATCTCCGCAATCCGATCGAGCGCGCCCGGCTTGGCCAAGGCCCTCGCGCGCTCGGCCATCGCTCTTCGGCGCGGCTCATCCCGGAGAAGTTCCAGCAATGCTCCTCGCAGCGTCTCGGCCGTGACATCCTTCTGCAGCAGCATCTCAGCTGCTCCGGCAGCGACCATCGCCTCTGCATTCCTGCGCTGGTGGTCATCCGCGGCCGTGGCCAGCGGCACCAGCAGGGACGGCTTGGCAGCCGCGCATAACTCAGCTACTGTGCTCCCGGCCCGGGCCAGCACCAGGTCAGCCGCGGCATACTGCTGCGGCATGTCCGTCAGAAACGCCTCCACCACCCAGCGCGCGGCGTCGGCCCCAGTGGCCGCATAGGCTGCTCTTGTAGACTCCAACTGCCTGGCGCCGGCCTGGTGAACAATCGTCAGTCCTGGAACCTCCTCCATCAACTGCTTCACAATCAACGGCATTGTCTGGTTGAAGACCAACGCTCCATTGCTGCCGGCAGTCACCAGCAGCCGCGGAGCACGGTGCTCCGCGACTGCCTCTGCCGGCGGCGCTGCGGCAAAGATCTCCGTCCGCACCGGAACCCCCGTGACCTCGGCGCCGCGAAGGTACGGCGCCGTCTGGGCAAAGTTTACCGCCGCCGCGTTCACATGACGCCCCAGCCACCGGTTGGTGAGCCCTGGCACGGCATTGGGCTCATAGGCCAGGGTAGGAGTCCGCAGCAGCAACGCCGCAATCATTGCAGGCCCACTGGCGTAACCGCCTACGCCCACCACCACCTGGGGCTGAAACTCCCGCAACAGAGCAACACAGCGCAGCACGCCCAGCGGCAGATCCATCATGGTCCGCAGCCGCGTCCCCAGGCTTACATTCTTCCACTGCCCGGAGCGCACCAGCTCCAGCCGAAAGCCTGCCTCCGGCGCCAGCCGCGTCTCCAGCCCGCGCGCCGTCCCAACCAGGCACACCTCGGCTCCATATCGGTCGCGCAGCGCCCGCGCAATCGCCAGCGCCGGCATCACATGCCCGCCCGTGCCTCCCCCGGCAATCATGACTCGCAACGCTTTGTCTCTCACTCGGCTCGCAACCCAATCCCTGGCGGTCTCATCCTGCGTCGGCGGCAAGCATCCGGCTCGGCCAACTCGGTTGGGGTCCATCCTTGACCCTCGGGCTTCAATCGATCTCGCGGGTCATATTCAACAGCACGCCCATGCAGGCCAGGGTCACAAAGATGCTGGTTCCACCCGAGGAGATCATTGGAAGCGGCAAGCCCTTGGTAGGCAGCAGGGCCAGCACCACGCTCATATTGAAGAACGCCTGCACCAGCACGATCGTGGTCAAGCCAAAGGCCAGAAACCGCGCAAACGGGTCGGTAGACAGATAGGCCGCCCGCAGCCCGCGATAGCCCAGGATGCAGAACGCCGTCAGCACGCAGAGAGCGCCAATCAACCCCAGCTCTTCACATATGTTGGCGAAGATGAAGTCGGTGTGCGGCTCGGGAAGATAGAACAGCTTCTGCCTTCCCTCCATCAATCCCAGACCGCGAATCCCCCCGGTCCCGACAGCGATCAGCGACTGCAGGATGTGGAACCCAGCCCCGCGAGGATCAGCCTCCGGATGCATGAAGACGAACATGCGCTTGGCTCTCCAGGCCACATGGAAGAGCATGTAATAGATCACCGGCGAGGCGGCTACTCCGCCCGCCAGCACCCACTTCACCGGCATTCCGGCCAGAAAGAGCATCAGCGTCATCACTGCCGCACACACCAGAGCCGTCCCCAGATCCGGCTCCTTCAAGATCAGCGCAATGAAGAGCAGCGGTGGAATCACCGCCGGCAGAATCGTCTCCTTGAAGTCGTCGATGGCATGAATGCGCGTCTGCAGATACCAGGCCAGAAACAGCACGATCATGGGCTTGGCCAACTCGGAGGGTTCCAGCGTGATGCCGGGAAAACGCACCCAGCGATGCGCTCCGTTCATCCCGCCCCAGGCAAAGACGGAGAGCAGCAATGACCCCGTGATGCCCATCAACGCAAACACCAGCTTGGGGTTGTTGTACTTCTTGTAGTTCACCCGCATCAGCGCAAACAGCACAATCATGCCCGCCAGGGCATATCCGGCCTGCCTGCTGACATACGCATACGGCGAACCCAAGGTCGCCTTGGCCAGCACCGCCGAGGCTGAAAAGACAGACACCAGCCCGAACAGGACCAGCAGCAGCACGATGCCGAACAACCATTTGTCAACGCCGACGCGCTTTGCCATCCGCCTCTACACCCATTCAGCCCCAAACGCCGCGCCCAGCCGTTAGGAAATTGCCGCCACCAGCTTTTTGAAGACTCGTCCGCGCTGCTCGTAGTTCTCGAACTGGTCAAAGCTGGCGCACGCCGGAGCCAGCAGCACCGTATCGCCTGGCGTCGCCGTCTTTTGCGCCAACGCCACCGCTTGTTCCAGCGTCCCGGCTCTCTCTATCTTCACCATCCCATCGAGTTGGCGCTCGATCTTTTCCGCGGCTGAACCAATCGTGATTACCGTTTTTACTCGCTCCCGCAGCAGCGGCTCCAGAACACGGTAGTCGGAGCCCTTGTCCTTCCCTCCCAGGATCAGGTGAACTCCGCCGGTAAAGGCTTCCAGAGCCTTGATGGCCGCGTCCACATTTGTCGCCTTGGAGTCGTTGTAGTACTTCACCCCGCCGGTCTCGCGGACAAACTCCAGGCGGTGCTCCACGGCCTTGAAATCTCGCACCGCCGCGCGGATGGTCTCGCTCTCCACACCAGCCAGCCGCGCCGCGCACACCGCCGCCAATACGTTCTCCACATTGTGCCCACCCGCAAGCGAAATCTCTGCCACCGGCATCACCGGCTCGGGTCTGGCTCCTTCCCGCGGCACATAGACAATCGACTCGCCGTAGACAAAGGCTCCCTGTTTGATAGCGCGCCGCCTGCTGAACCAGTAGACCTGGGCGCCTCGGCCGGGGGGCGCGGTTCGTGCCGCCACCATCTGGGCATTGGCGTCATCCGCGTTCAGCACCAGGAAGTCCTCGGCGCTCTGGAACTCCGTAATCCGCGCCTTCAGCGCCGCGTAGTGCTCGAAGGTTCCGTGCCGGTCCAGATGGTCCGGCGTGATGTTCAGCACCAGCGCAATGCGCGGCTTGAAGCTCTCCACCGTCTCCAACTGGAAGCTCGAAACCTCCAGCACGCTCCAGCTCTCCGGCGTGCTCTCATCCACCATCGAGGTCACCGGCCTCCCGATGTTTCCACCCACCATCGCCGGTCTGCCGGACGCCTTCAGAATCTCCCCAATCAGCGTCGTCGTGGTGGTCTTTCCATTGGATCCGGTTACCGCTACA
>JAKAQS010000299.1 GCA_021819585.1 Acidobacteriota bacterium | reverse complement strand
GTCGACAAACTGCTCCGCCATGGGATTCTCCGCCGGCAGCTCGATGTGCGGCGCGATCAGCCGGGCATAGATGGGACCGGCGAGGATGGCTGTGGGTATGCCGATCAGCAGAGCGTAAAACATCGTGCGGCCCATGCCGGCCTTGAAGATGGACACCGCCATCACCGCCGCCGGATGGGGAGGCGCCAGGCCCTGATCCACGGACAGACCGGCCAGCAGAGGCAACGCCACCTCCACCAGCGACTTGCCGGTGCGGCGCGCCACCGTATAGGCGATGGGGATGAGCAGAACGAAGCCTACCTCAAAGAAGCAGGGCAGGCCGACCACCAGCCCGATGGCCATCATCGCCCAGGCGATGCGCCGGTGGCCGAAGACGCGAATCATGGTGTGCGCGATCTGGTCGGCTCCGCCGGACTCGGCCAGCATCTTGCCCAGCATGGTTCCCAGGGCGACGATGATGGCTATGTGCCCAAGCGTGGCGCCCATGCCCAGCTCGAAGGAGTGGACACCCGCGGTGAAGGGCATGCCCGCAGCCAATGCCAGGGCCAGGGAGACGACAAACAGCGTGAGGAACGGGTTCAGCTTGAAGAACGCGATCAGCACGATGAGGCCGAGGACGGCGATCAGCCCGGCGATCAACAGAAAGGTGCTGTGAGGATCGATCATCGCTCGGTTATCGTCCTGGCGTGGGAGCCCGGCAGCCGCTGGAAAAGGTGCGTTGGAAGAGCGTCGATGTTCGTGATGAAGCTGAAGAAACGGTGAGATCAGTGAACTGCCGGAATCCGTGAGCTGCTGACTCGCTAGCCGTGCCGTTGCTTGAAGATTCGAGAGGGAAGGCAAGACTGTCGCGGGTGGGCAGGCGTTTTTCCTGCTTATCTTACAGGAAAGCCAAGCCGGGCAGGAAAGCCAACCCGGGCAGGAAAGCGCGTCAAGCCGGGCAGGGCGAGATGGCCGTCCGGTCCGGGCGCTTCGTTTGTCACCCGGGAGCGTGCTTTGGAGCATCTTCTTCGCCTCGGGCGGGAGAAAGCAAGGCGGTATCCGGAAGTTGGGTTTGAACCTTGCTTTTCGGCTGGGGGTACAATTCGAGCGAACCTGTTTGCGAGAAGGAGATCCCATGCAAAAGCGCTGGTTGAAGATACTCGTTGCCGTCGCCGCTTTCTTTGTCGCCGTTGTGGTGCTGGTTCCGTTTTTCGTTAACGCCGATACCTTCCGGCCCAAAATCGAGAGCGAGCTTTCCAGCGCGCTGGGGCGCAAGGTGACGCTGGGCCACCTGGGTCTGTCCCTGCTGACCGGGAGCCTGGTGGCGGATAACATCTCCATTGCGGACGATCCGGCCTTTTCAACCGCTCCTTTTCTGGACGCCAAGGAGCTGCGGATTGGCGTGGAGCTGGGCCGGCTTCTCTTCCATCACTCGCTGCAGGTGACGGACTTGATCGTCAAGTCGCCGTCCATTCAACTGATTCACGCGGCCAATGGAACGTGGAACTTCTCTACCCTGGGCGGCGCGGCGACCAAACCCTCGCCCACGCCGACGGCTTCAGCGGACGCGATGCCCGCCCTCACCGTGAACAAGCTGGCGATTGAGAATGGCAGCGCCGTGCTCTCTTCCTTGCCGGCTGACGGCAAGCCCCTGCAGTGTACGGACGTGAACCTGACCGTAACGCAGTTTTCGCCCACCGCGTCGTTTCCCTTCACGCTTTCGTTACAGGTTCCCGGCGGTGGAAGTCTGAGCCTGAAGGGCGCGGCGGGACCGCTGGCGCAGAACGACGCCTCGCTCACCCCGTTCCACGCGACCATCTCGGTGAAGCACTTTGACCCGGTGGCTGCCGGAGCGATTCAGGCCGGCGACGGCATCTCCATGCTGGCGGACCTGGACGCGCAGGTGGCCTCGCAGGATGCAAAGCTGAGCGCCTCGGGCAAGGCGAAGGCGTCGCAACTGAAGCTGGCGGCGAACGGAGTGCCTGCTCCCCGGCCTGTGGATATCAACTTCAATCTGGCCGATGATCTCTCCTCGCGCAATGGCCGGGTGAACGATCTGGCGATCGTCACCGGCGCGGTTGCGGCGCACATCACTGGAACCTTCCAGCAAAGCGGAACGGAACCGAGCGTGAACTTGCAGCTTGCGGCGCCCAACCTTCCCGTGGACCAGGTGGAGCAGTTGCTGCCCGCAGCGGGAGTGGTGCTGCCCAGCGGCTCTCGTCTGCAGGGCGGAACGATCAATGCCAATCTGGCGATCAGCGGCCCGGTGAACGGACTGACGATCGCGGGGCCGATCGAGCTGGACAACAGCCAACTGACCGGGTTCGATCTGGGAGGAAAGATCCAGGGCATCCATCCGCTCGCCGGCACCTCGGGAGGCACGGAGATTCAAAAGCTCTACGCGGTGGTGAACAACTCGCCGCAGGGCACGAGCTTCCAAAACATCGACGCCGAGATTCCCAAGATCGGCAGCGCGACCGGCCAGGGGACGATCTCGCCGTCTCCCACCGAGGCGCTCAACTTTCAGATGAGCGCGAAGATTGCCGCGCTTTCGGCAGTGGGCGGAGCTGTGGACAAGCTCTTCGGCGGTGGTTCCTCCTCTTCTTCGAACTCGGGCGGCGGCGGCATTCCGCTTACGGTTACGGGAACGGCATCGAATCCGTCCATCCATGCCAACCTGGGACAGATGTTCAAGAACGCGACGAATGGAGTTGTGAACAACTCCGGGATGAAGAACTCCGTGAAGTCGCTGAAGGGATTGTTCGGAAGATAGGCAACTTGCAGGGTCACCGAATCCGGCTGGCTTGAGCGGTATAATTGGCGCACAAGCCAGCCCCCACATCTCCACAGGGAGGACGCCATGCCGGGCAAACAGCCACCCCATCCTGAGGGCGAGAAGCCTTCTCCAGAAGTCCACAGCAGCTCTGGAATCTCGCGGCGCAGCTTCCTGAAAGGCGCAGGCATCACCGCCGCGGGCACGGCTCTGCTGGAAGGGGTTCAGGGTCTCCGGCAGGAAGCCTTTGCCGCCGCGCCGGAGGACGTCAAGGAGTACAGCGCGGACGGCGCTGCCATCACGCTGCGGATCAATGGCAGGGAGCATGCGCTGCACATCGAGCCGCGCACGACGCTGGTGGAGGCGCTGCGGATCAACCTCGGCATGACGGGGGCCAAGATCGGCTGCGATCGCGGCGCCTGCTCCAGTTGCACCGTGTGGCTGGACGGAGTGCCGGTGAATAGTTGCACGATGTTGGCCATCGACGCCATCGGGCGCCAGGTCACCACCATCGAAGGTCTTGGCGAGGGCGCCGAGCTTCACCCGGTGGAGGCGGCTTTTGTGCGCCACGACGCCCTGCAGTGCGGCTTCTGCACGCCGGGGATGGTGATGAGCTGTGCGGCGCTGCTGGAACATACCCCGCATCCGACCGAGGCGGACGTCCGCAGGGCTGTGAGCGGCAACCTTTGCCGCTGCGGAACCTACCCCAAGGTATTTGCCGCGACGCTGGACGCCGCTAGCCGGCGCGCCTGACACGCGGGAGAGAGGATAGCCATGGCGGATCACAGTTTGCACACCATCACCGAGGCGGCGCCCGGCGCCGCCGACGACATCGCCTCCACGCCGACCAAGACGGTAGAGATGCCGGTCGGAGTCCCTGGCTATACGCTTCACGAAGTCGAGCGCACCATCCCGGCCTCAGAGCCGCCCGTGCTTCCGGTGAACAAAGACCTCCAGTACGTGGGGAAGGCGGTTGAGCGCTGGGATGGACCCGCCAAGGCCAGTGGGCGCGCCCGCTACACGGCGGACATTCAACTGCCCGGCATGCTCTACGCGCGCTTTGTGAACGCAACCCTGCCCCATGCCAAGATTCTCTCCATCGATACCTCCGAGGCCGAGCGCCAACCCGGCGTCAAGGGCGTTCACGTGGTTGAAAAGCTGCTGGGTGCGGCCATCTTGCGTGATCCGGCTCTTGACCAGGGACGCTATCCGGTAGTGCGCTACGTCGGCCAGCCGATCGCCGCCGTGGCAGCCACCAGCCCGCAAGCCGCGGAAGACGCGCTGGCCAAGGTGAAGGTGAAGTATGAAGCCCTGCCGTTTGTGGTGGATCCAGACCTGGCGCGCCAGCCCAACGCGCCGCTGGTCTTCCCCGGACCCGCGGATCAGGCGGGCACCGCGGGCGGCGGCGGCAGCGCCAGCGGCA
>JAKAQS010000298.1 GCA_021819585.1 Acidobacteriota bacterium | reverse complement strand
GGTCCCTGTGGACCCTGTTCCGCAGTGAGCCGCTGCTGCGCGAGGCCGGCCTGGTGGGCGCGCTGACCTTTGGTTCCTTCAGTTGCTTCTGGACGACGCTGGCCTATCTGCTCGACTCGCACTATGGCATGGGCCCCGGGGTAGCCGGAACCTTTGGGGTGGTGGGCGCGGCAGGCGCCATGGTGGCGCCCCTGGCCGGCTGGCTGGCCGATCAGCGCGGTACGCGATTTGTGATCTCGGTGGCCGGCGCCATGTTGACGGCCTCCTATCTATGGCTGCTGCTGGCGGTTCGATGGCATGGTTCCACGCTATGGCACATGGCGGCGCTGGTGGCGGGCGTGGTCATCCTGGATATCGGCGCCCAGATGATGCAGGTGGGAAACCAGACTCGCATCTTCGGTCTGGGCTCGGCAGTGCGTAGCCGGGTGAATACCATCTACATGACCACCTACTTTGCCGGTGGAGCAGCCGGTTCCGCGCTGGCCGGCTGGGCCTGGTGGCGGTGGGGATGGGATGGGGTCTGCGCCCTCGCGCTCACCTTGATCGCCGGGGCGGGACTCCGTCACCTGACCGGGTACAGCCGGACCATCCGGGAGACAGGCATACATCTGCCGGCCGAGGAGCGCGAGCCGGTGTAAGTCTTCTCCCTGGCTCTCCTGCCCTCGGATCAACGCGAACGAGGGCGCGGCGGAAGGCATCTTCGCCCGAAACCAACTTCAGGGAGATCCCTTGGAGGGCAACTCCGCGTTGGCCACAGGGGCCGGGAGCGTGGAATCGCCGACCAGCGCGGAAGCTTCAGCGCGGCGTTCAGCGCGGTGTTCGGCGGAGCGGCGGCGATCACGCCAGGTGGTCATGGCGGTCACGCCATAGTTCCAGATTCCGCTGAAGAGAAGCCCAATGATCCCCGACAAAACCCACGGCACTCCATGACGGAAGGCCTCGGCGCTGATGTCGACGTTGGCAATGACGCCCAGCGAACAGGCGATGCAGAAGGTGAGCAAGCCGAACAGGAAGGCGGCTCCGCGCCGCCTTCGGTCTCGATACGTCAAGGAGTTGTTCATGACGTAGTTCAGAATCATGACGATGCCGGTGGCGAAGGTCTGGGACTTCACGAAACTGAGATGTTCGATCTTGAGCATGGCGCCAAGCAGCATCAGATGCACGACCGCGCCCAGCGCTCCGACCAACGCAAACATCACAAAACGGACAGAGACGAAGTCTCCGATCAGCTTGTCCAGAATCAGTTCCAGGTACTCGAGTCCGACGATCAGATCCAGCTTGCTTTGGCCATGCTGACGGAGACGGAAACGGTAGGGAACCTCGCCGATGCGAGGATGTCCTTCCGAGGACAGAACGATGTCGAGGAGGATCTTGAATCCGGCGCCGGTGAGACGATGAGCGATGCGCTCAAAGAAGGTGCGGCGAAGGATGAAGAAGCCGCTCATCGGATCGGTGAGCGCGGCGTGGCGCTGCACGCCACTCACGCGGCGGCCAAGCTGGCTGAGACGGCGGCGCCACTTGGAAAACTCTCCCATGCCGCCGCCGGCGAGATTACGCGAGCCGACCACCAGATCCAGATTCTCCGAGCGGATGCGCCGGTACATCTCCGGAAGAATGGTTTCGTCGTGCTGAAGATCGGCGTCGATCACGGCGATGAAGGGCGCCGCGGTGGCCAACATGCCTTCAATGCACGCCGAGGAGAGGCCGCGGCGGCCAATGCGATGGAGTACCCGGAGATTGTCCTGGGTGCGGCTGAGCCGCCGGGCCAGGGCAGCGGTGCCATCGGGCGAGTCGTCATCGACCACGATGACCTCATAGCAGATGCCGTGGAGCGCGTTGCGGAGCCGCTCCAGCAGCAGCCCGAGGTTCTCGCGTTCGTCCAGCGTCGGAACTACTATGCAGAGATCGTAGGGTGGCATGGAACTCGTCGGGCAATGCACCTGCAAACGCTTTGGAGGGGTCGGCTCGCCGGCGTTTGCAGATTTGTCAGATTATAAAGCAGTAGATCATCCCCTCGGGAAGGCAGAAGTTGAACGTTGCAGATATCAATTGTATTGCGCTACCACCATGGATTAAGGCGCTAAACCATTGGCTGAGAAACGATAAGCCAGATCAGGAAAGGGTTCAGGTTCCCCGGTCCGCGCAGCAGTTGCGGGTCTGATGGATGTGATGTGATCCCCTCCGCAACCGCGGAGTTACAGTTCTGCGGATGTCAGTTTGAAGCTCGCGGCGAAATAGGCATCAATTGATAAAGCACCAGATTCTGCCGCTTCGGGTCGTCAAAGACCCGGTAGTGAGCCACCTCGATCATCCGGTACCGGCGGCCCACCTTCTCGATCGTCGGGCTCTCCCACCCAGGCCACGCAGCAAACCATCGCGGCTTATACCTGTTCAAAGTCGCATCCAGGCCATGCGGATCCAGGCTCGCGCATACCGCCGGTATTCCTATCCATAGGGTGATGTCGTCGCCGCTGTCGGAGAGCAGCACCGAACGTGCGCCAATTTTCGCGGCGTCACCTTCCGTGCCCACGACGGCTGCGATCCCGTTTGCCGCATTTCGGAAGGTGTACTCCGGATGGAGCACATATCCTATGGTCTGGACGGCCATCCCCAAGGCTGCCCATGCGAGAGATCCAGCCACTACCCCCGTTATCGCAAGGCTGCCCCATCTCCGCACCGGCGGCCGACAGCGGTCCCATAGCGCAGCCGCGCCAAGCCCTACCAGGATCGCCAGCGGCATGGCGATCACCAGATAATATCGCGGTTGAAAGTTTGTATGGTACCCGATGTAAGCCAGGTTTCCTAGCATTGCAAGGAACGCCGCGCCAAATATCGGTATTTTCCATAACTCCCGCAGCCAAACCAGGGCCAGAGATCCCAGGACCACTCCCAGAAAGAACTCGACCGGGTTCATCCACCCGCCATCGCGCAGAGCTACCCATGCCATCTTAGGCACGATGCTCAAATGCGCATGGTAGGCATTGATCTTGAAAAGGAAGCGGTAGTCATCGCGATAGCGCGGTCTTACCAGGAAGCGCATGTAACCTTCCCACAGCACTGCCGCCGTTCCGACAGGTACGGCCAGAGCGGCAGCTCCGCGCCACAGGTCACGGTCCCAGAGAAGGTGGAGGCTCTGGTTCCCGGCCAAGCTGGGCCACTCCCAACCGGCAGCCATCATGTACAAAACCGCGGGTACAAGTACGACTCCTGTGACCTTGGTCAAGACCAGCAGAAAAATCAAGATTCCCAACAAGATTTGACGCCATCGGCTCTCGCGCGGAGTCTCTCCGGCCAGCCACAGAGCCATCATCATCCAGAACACGGTCACCGGCTCCAGCACGGCCAGCCGGTCAAAGCAGTAACAGAAGGGATTGATCACGGTCAGCAGCACTACCCCCGCGGCTAGCGGCCCTGACCTTGCCTGCCTCACCAAACGGTACAACAGCGCCAGCGAGACGCCGTAGAGCAGCATGGTCAGGATGCGGGCTGCGATCATGCTCACACCGAACGCGGCGAACCAGACAGCCAGCATGAGCGGCCACACTGGCATTGCCACGGATGGATTGAAGGAGTCCGGCAGATACCAACTTCCCTGCACGAAGTGGTGGATGGCTGCACCGCCGTACCATCCCTCATCGGTCATCTTCGACCAGTCCATCCACGGCGATCCGTTGGGGAAGTCAGCCCGGAGATGGATGAATCCCGCAACGTAAAATCCTGCGCTCAAGAGCAACAAAAGACGCTCCAGCCCGAAACAACTGGCTCGCTCACCGCGTTCACTTGCGTCTTTGTCCAACCTTCACATCCCTTCTTTTGAAGCGATCGCCCCATGCCGTTCATATCACAGTCTCCCCCCTCCCGGCCATGCGAAAGGATGCATCGCCGAAGGGAGTGTACACTCAGAACAAAACGGCTAAGGAACTGCAGAAGATCAGTGAGCAGAGTTTCCGCGGGTCGGAGGCGTGGCTCAATGATCGAGGGAACAATATGGCTCGTGTGGTGGTGATCGGCGCGGGAGCGATGGGATTGGCCGCAGCGTACCGCGCCGCCAAGATGGGGCATCAGGTGGATTTGCTGGAGGCCGCCCCCGATCCAGGTGGGATGGCCGGCCACTTTGACTTTGGCGGGCTCTCTCTGGAGCGGTTCTATCACTTCGTCTGCCTCTCGGACCAGCCGACCTTCAGATCGGAA
>JAKAQS010000297.1 GCA_021819585.1 Acidobacteriota bacterium | reverse complement strand
TCCCTCGACGAGGCGCAGGCCAACTGCCGCAAGTCGATCGAGATCGACAATCACATTCCGGAGCCTTATGTCACACTGGGCAAACTTCACGATGCGGCAGGGCATTACAACCTTGCGGTTCAAGAGTTTCAGCAGGCTCTCTCTCTCAACCCAAGGGATGGGACCGCCCTGGAGGGTCTTGCCCATGCCTACGAGCTGGCGGGACGCGGCGCTGATGCCATGGCGACCTTTCAGAAGGCTGCCGCGCTTCTGCCCAGTGACTGGGACGTCTTTGACAGCTTTGGCAATTTTCTCCTGCGCCGGCAGAGGTATACTCAGGCCATCGCTCAATTTTTACATGCCCTGAAACTGACCCCTGATAACGCTCAGGTGCTGCTGAATCTGGCCGGCGCCTATATCGATTCAGGCGAGGCAAAAGATCTTCCCTCGGCGGAATCCGCGCTCAAACAGTCGATTGCTCTCAATCCAAGCTACGGGGCCTACGCCAATCTTGGACTTCTGCTCTCTCAAGAGCATCGCTATCGCGAATCCGTGCAGACCACGCTGCAGGCTCTCAAGCTTGACTCCTCGGATTACCTGGTCTGGGACAATCTCCGTCTGGACTACGAATGGTTGAACGACGCCTCCGGAGTCCAGAGATCTCTTGCCGGCGAAATGCCTCTACTGCTGGCTCAGATCAAACTGCATCCCCGGGATGCAACGGCCCTGGTCACCTATGCCGATCTTTGCGCCAAGTTCGGACCACGTGACCAGGCCGCAGTTCCTCTCCAGACCGCTCTGGCGTTGTCCCCGAGCGATCCTGGCATCCTCGAAGAGACTGCTTCCGTCTATCAGAATCTGGGCAAGGAGAAGCTAGCGGTGCAGTACATGAATCAGGCGTTGGCAAAAGGCTTTCCCTTGACGGACGCGCAGAACGATCCTGAAGTCCAGACTCTGCTGCGGGATCCTGAAGTACACCCGCCCAAACACTAAAGTTCGTCCCGAGCGGATGTATCCCGATGCCTCGGGTCTTATGGAGGTTTCCCCAAATGAACATGCCACAGCAAGCCCGCTGCGGAAGTCCCATTCACACGGAAAGAGCCATAGGACGCTCAGAGCCAACCGAGCCAGCCATGGGAAAATAAGTTTCCTTCATCGACAATCTTGTCTGTCAAACTGACATAGTACCGTTGGCATCCCTGTATTCGGATTGGCATCCACCGACTGGCGGAGGCCTCTTTTCATCAAAATTCCTCTGAGGAGAAACACCTATGACAACGCTCAGGATCTCTCGAACGAATGGCGGCTATTCGGTCTCATCCGACCCGACCCATGTCCCCCAAGGCGACAAACTGACAATTATCCCCCCGGAGGCGCCTCCTGCAGGCTGTCTCCTATGCTTCAGCAGCGACTTCTGTGGGAGCACGTCCTGGCTACTGTCCTCCAGTCAAGAGTTTGACCTGAGTCAACAGGCGGCAGGCGCCTCGTGGAGCTATGATATCTATGATCCCTCGGATACCTGTCCGAGCGTATTCAAGCGGAGCGCTCCGCATTCGATTCAAATCGACGGTGGCAGTCGATAAGCAGGGCTGCGAGCCTCGACAAGAAGCTGCCGAGGTTCTCGCTTCTCCCAAGAGTTGTTAATCTAGAACTATCTTCCCAGGCTGAGGCATAGGGGCAATGGACAGCGCAGAGTTTCCCCAGATTCGAGAGCTCTCGATGCAGCTCATCGATGGCTCGAGCCGCCGAATGATCACCATCGAGCGTTCCCCCTTTCTTATCGGACGGTCTCCGCAGAGTGACCTGATGCTGCCGGCGGCTTATGTCTCCCGCAACCATGCGCAGATCACCGTCCAGGGCATGAAGGTGATTCTGGAGGACACCGGCAGCAGCCACGGAACCTTTGTGAATGGCGAGCGGATCACCCGCCGCTTGCTTCAGCCAAGAGATATAATCCGCTTCGGATCACTCGAAGGACCGGAACTTTGCTGGGATGCTCAAAACTCTCAGAGCTCCTCAAGCCTGACCATCCTGGCGCAGATGCAGGCGCAGATGCACGCCCAGTTACAAGGGATCGAAAAGCAGACATCGGATGTGGAAAAGCTGCGTTGGTTCCTCGATGTGGCGCGCAACTTGAACAGCGCGGCGGGGGTGGACCGTGTTTTGACCTCCTTGTTGGAGTCCACGCTGGTGCTGGCCAAAGCCGAGAGAGGCTACGTCTTTCTGGCCAACGCGGAGGGGGTGCTCGAACTCACTCTCGGAATGGATGGATCCGGCACAGTTCTCAAAAAGGCGCCGGAGGTATCCCGGACCATCATGCGCCAGGCGATCGAAGGAGAGGACCAGTTTTTGGTCACCGACACGCTTAGCGCCAAAGGCAGTCTTCCTGCCAGTGTGCTGGCGCAGAACATGCGCAAGATCATCTGCATTCCTTTTCGCCGCCTGCGTCCGACTGGCAGGAAACCCAGAGGCGAAGACCGAGCCACCCAGGTCTTCGGCGCCCTTTATCTGGAGAGCCGCATCCTGCCCGAGCAGGACTCAGCGGTGGACCAGGATCTACTGCGAACCATCGCCTGCGAGGCGGCGGCCCTGGTGGACAACGCGCAACTGGCTGTGCTGGAAGACCAGGCTCGGCAGCAGAAGGAGGAACTGCAGATCGCCGCCGAGATTCAGCAGGGGATGATGGCCGTTCAGATCCCCGACTTCTCGTTTGCCGGCGTCCAGGCAAAGAGCGTTCCGTGCAGCGCCGTGGGCGGCGACTTCTTCGATGTCGTTGCTGACAAGGGGATGCTCAACGTGGCCTTGGTGGACGTCTCCGGCAAGGGAATCTCAGCCGCCATTCTGGCTTCCACCCTGCAGGGCATGCTTTACGTTCAACTGCAGGCGCAGCAGGAACTTCCGGCCATCGCCTCGGTCGTCAATCGATATCTCTGCCGGAAGAATATCGGCAAGTATGCGACGATGTTGCTTCTGCGGCTGCAAGAAGATGGAACGCTCGAATACTTGAATTGTGGCCATATACAGCCCCGGATCTGTTCCGGCGGGACCATCTCGCGGCTGGAGACGGCAAACATACCCGTGGGCCTGATGAACGGCGCTGAATACATCTCTGGCAGGATGAAGCTTTCTCCCGGCGCCCGCGTCATTCTGGTCAGCGACGGCTTTACCGAAGCCGAAGATCCCCAAGGAGAGTTCTTTGGGGAAGACCGCCTGGACGCCTCTGCACTCAGCATGGAACTGGAGCCGATGTTCCAGACCATGCTGAACTTCTGTGCAGGAAAGCCCGTTGGTGACGACTGTACCATCGTTCAGATCACCTATCACGGAACTGAAAATGCCTGGAGGTGAAGTGGGTTCGAACATTGCGCAAGCGGTCGCAGTTTTGGAAACCGCCTGACGGACGGAAGGTGGATCTGCCGGCTGAACCGGCTTTTTTCGCCCCTTCTCTCCAAAGCTTGGCTCTTGATCTTGCGGGTGATTTCAGTAGCCATCGGATTCCCCTGCATCTTCGTACATGCGGCGCGAGGATCGCCACGGAGGCTTCGAACAGCTTCGCAAGGTGAAATCGTCTGTTGCTCTCTCCACCTCCGGTTCCCTGCTGGTTGGTGCTTCCAATCACATCCCAGAGCCTCGCCGTACCGCTAGATTATGGTATGAGCGACGAAACCGGACCCCGGCAGACAAGTTCGCGTGAGATTCCGTTCAACTACACCTCGGCAGAGGATGCGCAGGCCATCTCGTTTCTGCTGGGCGCTGAGACGGTGGCAACCCTGGAAGAACTGCGCAGCGCGCGGGTGACGGGCCGCAGTGCGCGGCGGCTGATGCGCATCTTTGGAGATCTGCTGATTCATCGCCGCAACCCCTATCTGTTCGAGGAACTCATTGACTCCAGTTCACGGCGTCAGAAGTTCTTTAAACAGATCGACAAGGATCTTCAGGCGATCGCAGAGGCCGCTCGGGGTGATGCGCGTGTGCTGGATACGCTGGCGCGCTGCCGCACCCTCATCGATCAGCTTACCCAGGATGTAATGGGCGCTCCCAGCTTGCGTACCCGAATCCACCGTGAACTGGGCTCGATCGTAGGAACGGCCAACGTGCTCTTTGACCCCTTCTCGCTGGTCTCGCATGCCACGGACGCAACGGATTGGCGCCTGCACCTGCCGTTGGCCGTGGTCACGCCGGTGCGGGAGGATGAAGTTGCACCACTGCTGCCGGCCATCTCCAGACTCGGACTG
>JAKAQS010000296.1 GCA_021819585.1 Acidobacteriota bacterium | reverse complement strand
ATTGGCCTGGAAGAAGAACTGCACGGCTACCATTCCCGGGTGACTCTGAAAGCGCGCCAGCACCCGCGCCTCTTCCAGAAACTTCCGCAGCCCCAGCTCGTAATCGTCCTTCTGCCCGGAGTAGGTCGAGATCTGCAGCGTTCCGTGGGCGCGTGTGGCCAGGCCATTGGGCAGATACTCCTTCACCGCAACCCGCCGCTCCAGATTCATGTCCCAGGCAAGGTAGGTGATGCCGAAGCCCCCATGCCCCAGGCTGCGCCCAATCACGTACTGATCGTGCAGCACGGTTCCGGGCGGTAGCAACAGCGGAAAATCCAGCGTCTGGCCGGCCGAGTATCCGCAGCGGGGGCACTCGGGCAGCCCGGAATCATCCTCCAGACATCCATAACAAAGCTTTTCAATCTGCATAACCCTCTCCTCGGAACGGAGTCGGCCGGCGACACAAGGGCCAACCAATGGACAAAGAAACTGGCCAACCGACGGGCGGCCTCACAGACCGGCCGATGCCTGCACGCTGACGGTTCACGGCGCGCCCCCTCGCTCCGTTCGCGCACACCAGGCCGGCGCGTCTCTCGCCCCCGTCGCGCTGCCATCCGCGGCGGCGAAGACCGCGATCGCCGAATAGTTGTCGTGATCCGCGGCGGCGCGCCGCAACAGCCGCTCTTCCATGCGCTCCAGCCACTGGCCCGGAGCCGGCGCGCAGGCCAGGTCGGCCTCCATCTCGATCTCGGTCACGTACTCCCAGAATCCATCCGAACAGAGCAGGAACACGTCTCCCTCGCCAACCAGCAGAGCGTCCCGCGCCAGCGCAGGCTCGGCCTTGCTCGCGTTGCCCAGCGCGCGCAGCAGCCGGTTTCTGTCCGGATGGAAGCGGATCTCCTCCGACGCAATCCGGCCGGCGTCGCACAGCGACTGCGGGACGCTGTGATCGCGGCTGCGATGGACGATCCATCCATCCTGCAGGCAATACAGGCGAGAGTCGCCCAGGTGCGCCCACAGGGCGCTGGAGCCGTCGCTGATCAACACCACGGCGGTGGTGCGCATCTGCGCCAGCCGCGGCTCCGCCACCTGCTCCCGCTGCAACGCGCCGTTGGCCTGCTCCATCGCTCTCGCCAGCACATCGGCAGAACATCGCGGATCGTCCCCGAACACCGCCAGCACCGTATCCACGGCAATCTGCGCCGCAATCTCTCCTCCGGCGCTCCCTCCCAGGCCGTCCGCCAGCACCCAGCAGGCAGCCCCATCGCAGACCATCGAACCGCAGCGATCCTCATTCCGGCTCCGGCCCCCGGCTCTGGACAATGTCGCACTCTCGAAACGCACCATGAATCCTCCTGTGACGCCCTCAGAACGGCTCACCCGGCTCCGGCATCTTCGCCCCCACGCCCGTTTGCGGCCGCGTCGCCGCCTTCCCGCCGGAGACCCGCAAGGCTGTGCCCGCAGCCGTTCTTCCCTGCGCGAAAGCCCCTTCCGGGTTAGAGCTGGTAGAGCGAGAGCCCGCGGCCAACGGCGCCTTCACTGGCGCAGCGCGTAAGCCGGGGCGCGGAATAGCGTGCGCAGCCGCATGCGCGTCCGTGTGCGGCGCGGTCTGCGCAGCTCGCAGCGGAACAGCCGGCGATCTCTGGTGTGGCGCTGCCGGCGGTGCAGCATCGACGCCGAGGTGCGCCGCAGCCGCCGGACGTCGCCAGTCGTCACGCCACCCGTGCAGCGCAGCAGCGGCCAGGACCACCCCGCTCAAAGCGAGGAGCAAAACCCGCCGGCTGCGCGCCTGTCGCGTCACCGGGTACCCCGCTGCCAGACTCTCCTCGGTCCCCTCTCCCGCCGGCTCGCCGTCTCCCGGTTCACACTCGGCGGCGATAGCCAGCACCGTCAGATTGTCCTGATGAGGCTCTCCGGCGGCTAGCGTCCGCTCCACCAGCCCCTCACTGGATCTCTGCGGAGAATCCCCCATCGCCGCCTGCATCTGCTCGCTGCTCAGCGTCTTGAAGATCCCGTCCGTGCATAGCACGATCTGGTCGCCCTGTTTGAGATGGAAACCTCTCAGGTTGCGGTCGATCTCCCGCAGCGTGGGCTCTCCCAGGTAACTCGTCAGCGCCTCCCGATCCGGATGCCGATCCGCCTCTTCCCGCGAGATCTCGCCCGCCGCGGCGTGGCGATGGAGCACCCTCGCGAAGGTGTGCGGAAGATTCAACTGCGTCAGCCGCCGATTGCGCCACAGATACACGGCGCTGTCCCCCACCGATACCCAGTAGAGCGAACGGTGTCGCAGCGCAGCCGCCACCAGCGTGCTGCCAGTCGTAATCCCAGCGCCGCCGTTCCTCCCCATCTGGACCACTGACTCATTGGCCTCCCGCACCGATCGCTCCAAAGCGTCGGGAATCGACTCCGTCTCCTGCTTGCGGCCGTAACCACGCAGAAAGGCGCGCATCGCCGCCTGGCCGGCCTCCCGTCCATGCTCCAGCCCGCCCATGCCGTCGGCAACCGCGCCCACAAAGCCGCCATGGCGGACAAATCCACTGTCCTCCAGGCTGGAGAACCCGAAGGAGTCCTCCTGCTCCTCGCGCGAGCCGATGTGCTGGGCATTGCCGGGTACATACCGCATGGGCTTCCGCCATCCTTACCAGGTGCGATGCTCACTCAAAAACGGCACCACAACCAACTTGCTCTTACCCACTTCAATCACATCGCCGCTCTCCACCTGGACCGGCGCCGAGACCATCTCCCCGTTCCTGTACACCAGGCCGGAGGACTCTCCCGGATGGAGCCAGAAACTCTTCTTCCGCGGCTCAAAGCTCAGGATGGCGTGCCTCTCGCGGGAGACGCCGGCATCCCGGGCGAGGCTCACATCCATCCCGACCGCGCGGCCAATGAAGTTTCGCTCCGCATGAAGACGGTAATCCCGGCCCTTCTCCGGGCCGTCCACACACACCAGCCAGCCGACCACCGGGTCAACGCCATTGGGCTGGAGATTGATCCGCCGGGTAGGAGCGTGGTCGGAAGCAGTCCCCGGCCCCACCGCCACTGGCCGGGGAGCGGCGACCGGCGAGCCCATCACCACCAGCGGCCGCGTCTTGCCCTCGGCGCCAGCCGCAGCCGGCGCCTGGCGTCCTGCGTCGAACGCCTTCGTACACCAGGGGCAGGCGGTGTGTCTGGCAACGTCATAAAAGTGGCCTTCCTTGCACCGCATCATCTTCCTTATCCTCCATCACCATGGGGTCAATCCGGCTCCGGCCGCAGTCATGAACCGCCGGGCGGGATGACGTTCATCTTCCCGTCCTGGCTCACAACCACCGTGCCTGCCTGCGCCCAGAGATGGTCGGGGCCAAGCGTGACCGGCGGGATATCCTTCTCCCTTCCGTTGAGTTGGGCGTCGGCGTAGATGGTCACCGTCCCTGTAGCGTCGGAGGCATTGTGGAAGCGGTAATAAACGGGGTAGTTTCCGGCTACGATATACGTCAATGTCCAGCTTTCACTGCCCGGCCTTCCGAGGAGGTAGGTCGTGGGGAAGAAACCCCCTTCAGACCTCGTCGGGTCGAATGCAGGAGCCGTTTGTCCATTCGAGGTTGCGCCCGCCTCCTGCACATACATGTCGATCCTTGGCTCGTCGGACGGCCACCAGTCCTGAATCGTCATCACCGGGTTCTCCTTCTGCCCTGACCCCTGGTTCTGTGCCTGCTGCTCGGCCTGCTCCATCTCGGCGCGGGTGCGGCTCAGTTGCTGCTGCGTCTGGGCCAGTTGCTCCCGCGCCTGTTCCAGCGCCTGCTCCATCCGCTGCATCATCTCCGCCGAAGCGGCGCCGCTCTGTCGCCGCAGGGCATCCTCGAGCTGTTGGATCTTCCGCTGCATCTGCTCCGCATCCTGGTAGGTCTTCTGATCCTCCGCCGAGAGATGCGAGGGCTTGTAGTACGGAAACAGAGCCAGCATCAGAAAGCAGAAGGCGCCCAGCGCGCCGCTCAAAATGTCCAGCAGGGACATGTTGAAGATGTTGATCTCACGGCTGCGGGATCTCATGCCTCCACCCTCTCCATAGCCGGACGGCCCGCATACAGCCGATTGATCAGGTTACGCAGGGTATAGTCCCCGGCCAGATTCAAACTGGTCTCTTCCTTCTCCTGCACCACATGCAGAATGAACACCAGCACCGCGCTCTCCATCAGCGCCACCATGGTGCAGTCAAAGCCCACGGCCAGCATCCTGGCCACGGCCTGCACACTGATCGAGGCAGAGGCTCCGGCCTTGGCCAGCGACGACCCCA
>JAKAQS010000295.1 GCA_021819585.1 Acidobacteriota bacterium | reverse complement strand
CGATCTCAACTCGTTCATCGCCGCATCGTACCGGGCATCGCTCCACTCCGGCGCATCCAGCACGTAATAGAGATATTCATGGTGACGCAACTGCTCGCGCAGATCCTCGATGCGCGCTTGAACGCTGTCGGTTCCAGGCTGCGCTTCAAAGGAGCGTTCTTCAGGCCGGCACGGCAAGCCGGAAATCTTGCTGATCGATTCTTCATCCATGGCAAGGATTATAGAAACCACGCAGGCCGGAGAAACCTCCGGATGGAGGTAAACTGTAAATCGCGCATCCAACTTTGCCATACCGGATTCGCACAGATGGAAGCACAAGGAGCTGGAACGATGCCACATATGGTTTTCTGCACGAAGTACAAGGCCGAAATGGAGGGACTCGACGAACCGCCGTTCGACACGGACTTCGGTCAGAAGATCTACAAGAACGTATCCAAGCAGGCGTGGAGCGAGTGGATCGAGCGGCAGAAGATGCTCCTTAACGAGTACCGCCTCCAACCCTGGACCAGAGAGGCCCAGGAGTTTTTGGTCGAGCAGATGAACGAGTTCTTCTTCGGCTCCGGCGGCGAGCTGCCCAAGGAGTACGTCGCTCCATCGCATTGAACCGGTCGCCTTGGCCGCCTCGCTGCAGGAAAACGGCCCAGAGGAAAGGCCCCTGACGAACGCTGCGCAGACGCCAGCCTCATGGTTGGAGTGGTGTAAACTGAAGTTACCCCGGTTGCTCCTGCCTGCTGGCGCGAGCGGCCCATGCAACAAGTCGGGACGTGGCTCAGCCTGGTAGAGCGCACCCTTGGGGTGGGTGAGGTCGCTAGTTCGAATCTAGTCGTCCCGACCATCTTCCTTTCCGACCTCACGCGCGTCCGTCTCGGCCCTTGACCTCGGCGCTTTGCCGAATCTGGGCTGCGTCGGAGTCGACCCAACTGGTCCAACCCATCCAGCGTCGGGGCCGCAGATCGCACCATCCGTCCCCTGAGCCCGACCCGAATCGCTACCCGCGATACAAGGTCGGCATTTTCTCGCCCTCGAGACTGGGCATAATCGGACAGAGACTTGTGAGCGACAAGTCACACCTTCGCACCCGGACCGAGGAGGCGCCTCCACCCGAGAGATCCCCGGAAGCGTTTTCACCGGGCGCTACCCGCTGCCATCCGCCCGGAGTTACCCGCCCCAGACAGCCAGGCTGAAAGTCCGGCTGAAAGTCATTCCGGGCTTGGGTCAGAGAACCGGCGACCGCTGAGCCGCTATCGCTGCGGTTCGACCGCGCCGATCGTTGGAGGATTGGGGCGAGTGGCCCCGAAGAAGTCCTTGGTCAGCCCGCTGATCGATACGCCATGCCCTACCGCCGGGCTGCCCGCCAGTAGATGGAAGTTGAAGTGGTCCAGTTGCGACTCGCTGGAGAGAGTAGACGGAGGCTGGCCCACGAACCCCGGCGAGGAGCAAATGAGACTGGTAGAGCCAAAGTAGGGACAGGGCTTGGAGCGCAGGTTGTAGAACAGATCGTGGTCCGTAGAGATCCGCTATGTGCCGCGGTTGAAGGAGTAGCCGCATTCTGCTACCTTTGGAATCTCTTGAAAATACCGCCCTCGACCCTTGCAGCGTTCCGCGGGCGCTAACGAATGCCTTTGCTGGAGGTTCCTTTGCAAATCGTTCGCCGGTTTCGTCTTCAGGCTCTATTTTGCGCCTTGGCCGTTCTGGTCTGCGGACTGATCAGCCGCCCATTCGCCGAGATGGGCATCAGCGACGATGGACCTTACATTCTGATGGCGCAGCACCTGGCCACGACCGGTCACATCGCCTACAACGGCTGGGCGTCGCCGATGATGGTCTGGCAGCTCTACCTGGGTGCAGCCTTCATCAAGCTCTTCGGATTCTTCTTCACCGCCGTGCGCATGAGCACGCTGCTGGTGGCCGTGGTGACGGCCTGGCTGCTGCAGCGCACGCTGGTGCTGGCCGGGGTTAACGAGCGCAATGCCACGCTGGGTACGCTGGCTCTGGTGCTCTCGCCGCTGTACCTGATGCTCTCGGTAACCTACATGAGCGACATCTTCGGCTTGTTAGCGGTGGTCACCTGCCTGTACGGCTGCCTGCGCGCGCTTGGGGCCGTGACAGATCGCGCGACGATCTTCTGGCTGAGCTTCGCCGTGGCGACCAACGCGGTGTTTGGCACCGCCCGCCAGATCGCATGGCTGGGCATACTGGTGATGGTCCCTTCCGCGTTGTTGGTGATCGGCTGGCGCGGGAGGCCTGGATCGAGTGAATTGCTGGGCTGGCGAGAGGCGCTGCGCGAGCGGCGGCGCGTCCTGGTTGCGGGCTCCTCCGCCGCCCTGGTTGGCGTGGTCTTCATCCTGGCCTGTGTGCAATGGTTCGAGCGCCAGCCGCACATCCTTCATGAGCATCTCGCCATACACAGAGGAGGGGGGTTGAACATTCTTGACGGGCTCTTCCATGGTTCTCTGGAACTTCCCTTCCTACTGCTTCCGATGGTGGTCCTCTTCCTTCCCGAGTTACGCAGGGACATACGCTATTCCGTCAAGGTCGCCTTCTGGGTTTCCGCGGCCTGGGTCGCGATTGCGCTGATCCTCCACGCCACGCACCAGGCGATCCGTCCTGTGCTGGAGCCCCCCCTGGGCGATTGGGTGACGAGGTATGACGGGTACACGCAGACCCTGAATGCGGGTGAACCGCCCGTACTTCTCAACACCGCTGTAAGCCTGGTGCTGACGCTCGCCTCGCTCGGTGGCCTGATTGGCCTGATCGTCTCGCTCTTCCGACCGGGTGAGGTGTCTTCCGGGGACGGTGACCACCAGCCGATCACGTGGCCCCAGATCTGCGTGCTTCTTGCACCTTTCATTGTCGTCTATGCTCTGATTCTGATCCCCCGGGCCAGCACGGTTACTGGCGTATTCGACCGGTACCTGCTGGAGCCTCTGGCCGTGACCCTGCTGTGGGTGGTTCGCCTCTATCAGGAAAGGATCCGAACCCGGATGCCCCCGGCGGCTCCGTTCCTGGTCGCGGCGTTAGCAGCCCTCGGCGTTGTAATGGTACACAACATGTTCTCGTTTTATCGCGCTCGCGTGGAGCTTGCCGCCGAGATCCACGCGAAAGGAGTTCCAGACGCCTCCGTCCACAACGGGTGGGAGTATGACTTCATCACTGAGATCCACCACGCGGGCTATATCAGCGTGCCACCGGAGGGGGCGCAGGCATACTCCTACGTTTCTACCCCTCCGCCCTCCGCCAGCGCCCGCCCCACGTACCGGTACGATTTCACTCCGCATGTCCACCCGATCTACTGGACATCTTTCGATCCCAACTTATGCTACGGCCCGGCTCCGTTCGCGCCGGTGCACTACTCCCGCTGGCCCTACCGCACTCCTGGGACGTTGTACGTGGTGCGCTACGTGCCCCGGGCCAAGTTGCCCCCGGGCATGCCGTAGAGCTGCTGGGTATGCCGTAGAGCCTGTTTACGATCTCGGCACGGGGCATCGCCCTTGATTGGAATAAGGGATGCTCGGCCCATCCTCGGCGCGGTGGTCGTAGAACATGAAGCCGCGAGCTGAGGTGGTCACGTTTGTTCGGACAGGTTTTTTCTGGTTTTTAGGTGGAAGAATTGCTCGTCGTAGTCGAGGCGGTGGAAATGTGAAAATCGGCTTCCTCGATTTTCAAGGTCTGTGGAAAGAGCGAGAAACGGCTTTCTTGCTTCCGCGCTTTCCAACCGACCGGCATTTCCACGGCCGGTCTGATGGCGCGCCAGGCCGCCCGTGCCCCGGACGGGCAGTGGAAGTATACCTGGTCTGGCGTCTCGGCCCCAGGCTGGAATGCGGGCGTCGGCTGATGTAGAACGTGAAGCAGCGGTCGAGGTTTGCCCGCGCCTCGGCCACGGATTGGTAGGCATGCAGGTAAACGTGCTCGTACTTGAGCGACCGCCATGGCCGCTCGACAAAGACATTGTCAGCCCAGCGGCCTTTACCATCCATGCTGATCCGAATCCCTTCTTCCTTGAGCCGCCCGGTGAAGGCCTGGATGGTAAACCATCTGCCCTGATCGGTATTGAAGATCTCCGGCCGGACGTGTTTCTCTATCGCCTCTTCCAGAGCATCGAGGCAGAAGCTCACGTCCATGGTGACGCTCAACCGCCACGAGAGCACGCGGCGGCTGAACCAGTCCACTACTGCGGCCAGATAGAGAAAGCCGCGTGCCATGGGGATGTAGGTGATGTCCGTGGCCCAGACTTGATTGGGCCGCGTGACCTCGATGCCGCGCAGCAGGAGATCG
>JAKAQS010000047.1 GCA_021819585.1 Acidobacteriota bacterium | reverse complement strand
TGCGGGGGCACTGGATGATACGTTGCCACTGCGCCCACATCTCAAAAAACGAGATGTAGGGCACCCGCACCCGAAGGAGTGGTGGATGCGTTGCATCCAAAACATCTGAAGGGAATGAGATGTGGGGGCCCAGATCGAGGAAGATGGGACTCAATGCTGGGATCCAGACGGGGTGGTGGATGCACCGCATCCAAATCCAATGAGAACCAGATGTGGGGCGTATCCCTTTTCATAGAACCAGCCGAGGGTGACGGATGCATTGCATCCAAATCTGAAGAGAGCGAGAGGTGAGGCGCCCGCGCCCGCTGATTTATGGTTAACTATGCGAGCTGACGGATGTCCATAGGGCTGGCGAATTTCTGGGGGTTGCTGGGTGGGCTGCTGGTTTTGGCGTATCTGGCCAATCGGTTTGCGCATCGCACGCGTGTGCCCGACGTGGTGGTTCTGCTGCTGTGCGGCATCGCGCTGGGGCCAGGGATCCACTGGATCGACGCGGTGCGATTTCCCAACGTGACGCGCGGCGTTGGCACCCTGGCGCTGATTCTGATTCTGTTTGCAGCCGGGCTGGAGCTGGATGTGCGGCGCGCGCGCAAGCAGTTTGTCGCCGGCGCCTTGCTGGCGGTGCTGAGCTACGCGCTGACGATGGAGGGCATCCACCTGTTCTGCGTCCATGTTCTGCATATGGGCCGCATGGCCTCTCTGCTGGCCGGCGCGGCGCTGGGCTGCATGAGCGGGGCGATTGTACTGCCCATGCTGGAACAGATGAACCTGCGGCCCGGCCTGAAGACGACCCTGGTGATCGAGTCCGCATTCGGCGACGGGCTTGGAGCGCTGGTGGTGGGTGTGCTGCTGAGTCTGGTGACCGGTGGAGTGACGAGCCATACCAGCGGAGGGGCGATCCTGGGCGGGATGGTGGTCCAGTCCATCTTTCACTTCGTCCTGGCATTTGTGATTGGAGTGGGGTCGGGCTTTGTCTGGGCGCGCGTTCTTCCCAGGATCTCGAATCACAGGTTTTGGCAGACCTTGACCTTCGGTGTGGTGCTGATCGTGTTCTCCAGCACCCACGCAATGTATGGCAGCGATCTGTTCGCGGTGATGGTCTTTGGCGCAACTCTGGCCAATCTGCTGGGGCCGGAGAGTTTTTTGCGCGAACTCGAGATGGGCTTCGATGGCGCGGATGAGGGCAGCAGAATTCTGTCATTTCACTCCGAGCTGGCGTTTCTGGTGAGAAGCTTCTTCTTCGTTCTCCTGGGCGCCATGATCCAGTTCCGTGGACTGAAGGAACAATTTCTGCCGAGTGTCGGCATCTTGCTGGTCCTTTTGGCCGCTCGGATTGTGGCAGTTCAGTTGAGCCGCGTATTTTGGCGAGGACCGAACCGGCAGGAGCTTGAGCTGGCGACAACGCTGATGCCGCGCGGGTTGATTACGGCCGTGCTGGTCCTGGAGGCCATTCAGGCCAAGCCGCAGGAGCTGAAGTTCTTTCCATCCCTGACCTTCGGGTTGATTCTACTGACCAATGGACTGGGACTGGTGGCCACCGTTCGCGCGAAGCGAATGGAGGGGACAGCGTCATCCCGGGAACAACAGCCTGATTCCACCCTGGAGGCTTGATACAAGTGACACCTGCCTCCTCCGGTCCCACATCTCAAAAAACGAGATGTGGGGCGCCCGGCCGGTGCGCGAGCAAGAGGCGGCGCGGGCTCCGGAAGAATGAGATCCGACTTTGAGGGCGGATTCACGCCGGCAATGGCTGCTTTTGCGTCGCTCTTCTCAACAGCCTGGTCCAGGTGGAGTTCTTGCGCAACCTCTTGACGCTGATGGCATAGAAGTTTTCAAAGATCTCGCGAAAATCATGCAGCACCACCAGCTTCCGTTCCTTCAGTTCATCCTTGACCACGACGCGAGGGACGGCGGCGACCCCCAATCCATCCCTTGCCAGCAGCCGCAGCATGGACATGTCATCCACCTCGGCGACGATGTTGGGCTCGATCTCCCAGCGATCAAAGAGCGCATCAAGCTGGGTGCGGATGTCGCTGTTGCGGCCGGGCAGCAACAGGCGCAGACGCGCAAGGTCTTTGGGAAATCGCAGCAGGGAAAGGCTGGGATCCGGCCTTCCTACCAGACTGACCCGCTGGCGAGCCAACTGTTGACAGCGCCAGTCGGATTCGCCCTGAGAGCCAATGGGCCGATTGCTGAGCACGAGATCGAGCTGGAAGGATTCCAACCTGCTCAGGAGTTCCTCCATGCCGCCTGATTCAATGACCAGATGCAAATCCGGCTCGGTCATCAGCGGTTGCAGGAAATGCTCCTGAAAGTTGCGCGAGAGCGTGCTGACCGAACCAATGCGGAAGCGCACTCTGGAACGGCTTGCCTCGCCATCGACAGCGCGCGCGAGTTCTTCACTCAGTTCGAAGATCTCTTGCGCATAGTGCAGGACCATTGCTCCGAAGGGCGTGAGCTCAAGCCGGCGGTTGCCGCGATCAAACAGAGCCGTTCCGAGTGAGTCCTCGAGCTGCCGTATCTGGATCGAGAGAGAGGATTGAGAAAGGTTGAGCTGTCTGGCCGCCTGGGTGAGGTTGCCGCAGCGGGCGACAAGCCAGAAGTAGCGCAGATGGTGAAGATTCAAGTGACGCATGGTTTTAGAATATAGAACGATTTGTACACTATTATATATTTTACAAATCCGCATGGATGCAGAAACATGCAGGTATGGCGAATTTTTCTCTAGCCGATGTTTCCATTTGGCTGCCCGGATGCTGTTTTCTGCTGGCTGCCGTTCCGGGGCGGTCTCATGCGCGCGCGCCGTGGAAGAGGGCGATCCTTGCGGCCTGGGCCGCATTGATCTTCTCCATGGTGAGCCTTGTCTCGCTGGATGGGGGCGTTCTCCACCTGGCCGCGGATCTGCCGGGGCATTGCATGCTTGTCCTTATCAGTTTTCTTGCGGTTGTGATTACCCGCTACTCGGAAAGTTACCTGAGGGGGGAACAGAGGCAGAGGCGATTCCTAAGCGCCCTTATGGCGACCTTTGGCTTCTCTTCCGCCGTGATGATTGCGCCGCGCCTTGATCTTCTTCTTCTGGCGTGGATTCTCAGCAGCGTGGCGCTGAACGTCCTGCTGTTGTACTATCCTGGCCGCCGCGCCGCCAGGATGGCGGCGCACAAGAAATTTCTGGTCAGCCGCACCGCCGAGGCGCTTCTTCTGGCGGGCGCGGTTCTTCTCTATCGCAGTTATGGCACGCTGAATATCGCCGCCCTGAACCATGCGGTCTTGACGGCGCCTCGGCATCGGCTGCCGGTGCTTGGGTTTTCGCTGTGTCTATCTTTGGCCGTGATTTTGAAGTCAGCCCAACTGCCTTTGCACGGCTGGCTGATACAGGTGATGGAGGCTCCCACGCCCGTGTCCGCGCTGCTGCATGCGGGCATCGTCAATCTGGGCGGAGTTCTTCTCCTTCGCCTCCATCCCTTTCTCGATGCCGAGCCATGCACTCAGTTCTTATTGACGGCATCGGGAGTCGCTACGCTCGTGATAGCCGGAGTCGTCATGCTGACGCGCGTGAGCATCAAGGTCCGCCTGGCCTGGTCCACCTGCGCTCAGATGGGATTTCTGCTGGCGGAGTGCGGGGCCGGATTGTATGGCCTCGCGCTGCTGCATCTGATCGGCCACTCCCTCTACAAGTCCTATCTCTTCCTCGGCTCCGGGAGCGTTGTGCAGGCTTACGGCGAGGACGTCTCGCTTGGGGAGCTTCCCATTCTCCGCCGCGCCCGTGTCTGGCCGCGCGTTCTCTCTCTGTTGATTCTTGCCACGGCCTTCTGGGGCGGTCACGCCCTTTTGGCCCGCACCGCCTACGCTGTCGAACCAGTCGCGCTGGTGGTGCTGGCGGTGGGAGTTGCGCCACTGCTGGGAACCGGCCTGGAGGAGAAGGGCCTTCTGGGATCAGCCCTGGCGCGCATCCTCTCGTTGCTGGCTCTTTACTATGGGCTGCATCTGTGCGCCGGCACGATGGTTCCGGCAGAGACGAACCGGTCCTGGATGGTCTCCGCTCTCTTCGCCCTTGGCATGGCGCTGCTCTATTCGGTTCAGATCGCTGTACGGGCCTGCGACGCCCGGCGAATCTCTCGCCTGCGCATCTGGGTCTTCCATGGTTTTTACCTGGATGAGATCTTCACTCGTTATGTGCTGGCGGTTTGGCCAATCAAGGTCGGCGAAGGTTCTTCAGACTCACCTTACGGAACATCGACTCATAGGGAGTATGCGTGATCAATACAGCCTGCAACGACATCAGCAAACGCTTCGACATCGCCTCCGTGGCTCAGGCCTCCTGTGACCTGGTTGCGCCCTTCTGGCCGCTGGACCGGGCCATCGCCGTGAATCCCTATTGGGGATTCCGAAGCTCGTCCTTCGCGCAGACGCTGGAGGATTTGGCCTATCTTGCCGGTTCACCCATGACCATGCCCCCGGAGTATTACCGGGAACGGTTTGCCGCCGGCGAGATTTCAAAAGTCTGTCTTGCCGCGGCTCTTGAGGAGTCGGGGCTCTGCTGCACAGTGGAAGAGCTGATGAGATTTCTGGATGCGGCGGCGCCCCCGCTACGGACAGTCCCTCTGCTATCCGACAGGCTGGATGCGCGGCGCGAGCTGACACATGCCTATAGCTGGCGAGAGCACATCGTTACTCAGATTAGCCAGTGCTGCGCGAGCTACTTCGATCGGTTCCAGGCGGAATGGCCCATCGCGGAGAATCTGGGACTGTATGGCTATTGGCTGGAGATGCTCGAAGAGGATCGGGGCAGTGAGTTTCTGATGCGGGAGCACGGCTTGCGGCAGCGCTGCCGCAGGCTACCCCGTGAGCCGCTTGGGCTGCTGGAAGAGGCCATCCATCGTTTGCAGCTCTCGCCGGACCAAGTCCCGGTCTTTTTCACGGCCGCGATGCTGCGCGTGCCGGGATGGGCCTCCCATGGATCGTATCTTGCCTGGCAGGCAAAGCTCGCAGGACAGGCTGATCCGGGCCACACTTTGAGCCTGCTTGCCATTCGCGTGGCGTGGGAGCTGTTGCTGGACGATGCTGTTCGTTCCGAGGGTTCCGTGTGGGCGGAGTGGCAGATTCTATGGCAAGAAGCCATCAACGCCAGGCAGCCGGAGGCGATCAGGATGGCCGCCGTCTGGTTACGCGCCGAAGAGTTGTCTTATCAACAACGGCTGTTTGAAACGCTTTCGCAACCGCCGGGCCGGCAGGCCCCTGATGCTGCCGTACAGGCGGTCTTCTGCATCGATGTCCGCTCCGAGCCGATGCGCAGAGCCATTGAATCCCTGGATCCCTCGTTTCAGACTCTCGGGTTTGCGGGATTCTTTGGAGTTCCGATGGAGTACCGCTCGCTGGGCTCCGAGACGGCCATGCCGCACTTGCCGGGGCTCTTCAAGGCTAATCTGACTGCGGATCAAACCACCGGCGATCCGGCGCGGGATGGAAAGATCGTGATGAAGCGGGTCAGGGACAAGCGTCTTTCGGGTGAATACTCCCGGATGCCCGCCTCCGGCTTCAGTATGGTGGAGATCCTGGGGATGGGCCGCGCGGTGAGCCTATGGAAGAGCGCTTTTGCCCAAGGCCGCAAGCAGAAGGGGGATCTCCTGGGCGCCAGGAACGATTCATGGGCCAGGATTCAGCTTCAGGCCACGCTGGAAGAGAAGGCGAGTCTGGCAGAGCGCTTTCTGGGTGCGACTGGACTTGACCGAAAGGCGGCTCCACTGGTCATCCTTGTCGGCCATGCGGGCCAGACCGTGAACAACCCCACCGCTGCCACCCTCAATTGCGGCGCATGTTGCGGCCAGAGTGGCTTGAACAATGCCCGCGTGATGCGCGACCTGCTCAACGACCCGGAGGTGATCGCCGAACTCCGCCGCCGGGGAGTTCCCTTGAGGAAAGATATGCGATGGGCGGCCGCGCTCCACAACACCACCACAGAGACGGCTCAACTCGATGCGGAGGACTTTGCCCGGCTCACCCGGGGCCAACAGCAGTCTTTGCAGAGCACACTGGCTACGGCCTCCGAACTCACGCTGCTGGAGAGAAAGGCGCAGGAGGGTGGAGATGACGGCTATTCGGAACCAGCAGGACTCGCGTCTCAGGCTCTGAAACGCGCCATGAATTGGGCTGAGACCAGGCCCGAGTGGGGCCTGGCGAACAACGCGGCGTTTGTCGCCGGGCCGCGTTGGCGCACACGCGAACTGAACCTGGAGGGCCGCTGCTTTCTGCATGAGTACGATGCTGATGCCGACCGGGATGGCGCAGTTCTGGAACAGATCATGAGCGGGCCGGTGATTGTCGCTCACTGGATCAATATGCAGTATTTTGCTTCGACGGTGGATCCGCTGAGGTTCGGGGCGGGAAACAAGACATTGCACAACGTCGCCGGCGGCGCGCTGGGCCTCTTCGAGGGCAACTCCGGCGATCTGCGCACTGGCCTTGCGTTGCAGTCGGTCCATGATGGGGAGCGCTGGCGGCACGCTCCGCTGCGGCTTACCGTCGTGGTCTATGCGCCGACGGAACATATCCGGCGGGCCATTCATCGGAGTGAGATCGTATGTGAGCTTCTTGACGGCCATTGGCTGGAGATCTTTGCTGTAACCGAGAGCGGCATCGCCAGGATCGACGCTTCCGCGCCGTTCGCGGGTAGCAAGGACGTGGAGCGGCTGGAGGAAGCAGCCTGGGAGCGTCAGGCTCCCTGAGCCACCGGGGATAGCAACGTAGCCTGAGGCGGTGCGTGCGGCAGGCTGGATGATGCGGGGGGTGATCTGGGATCCTCGCGCGGGGCTGGGCCGGGGTGATGGAAGGCAAAGCGGAGCAGGCGACCCTGTGGGCGTACTACGAGGGGTGAACGCCGCCGCAGCCCGCGCAGGATGGCGTCATGCCGGCGGCTGGATGGCGACCTTGGGCACGGACATCAGGTTCAGCCGCTGCAAGGTCTTGCGGGTCACGCCAGTGAGCGGCTGCTGGCCGAGGTGGCTGGTGGCCACCCAACTCCGCTCGCCCGGGGTGGCCAGAACCCTGGCCAGAAGCGATGCCGGGGAGTGGCCGCCGAGTTTGACGCCCTCACTGAAGACCTGCACATAGTAGTTGGTGTTGGTGATCGCGTGACGCAGGCGCAGGATGGGCTCACGGCCGTGGACGGCGTGCAGCGGCAGCGGCGGCAGCTCCGCCATGCCCGGCAGCAGGCCGGCATCCATGGGCCGGCGCTCCAGCAGCACCTCGGTGACCACGCCGCGCTTGCGCAGCGCCAGCAGATGGGCCACGGTTCGGCTTTGCATGGCGGCGCGGGGCGCGGTGGGATGCTCCCCGCGCGTCTTGCACATCTCCCAAACGGGACACTGGGGGCAGAGCGGCGCGCGGGGAAGACAGAGGAGCGCGCCCAGCTCCATCATCGCCTGATTATGGTCTCCGGGCTGGTTCTCCCGGGCCGGATCGCGGCTGGAGGGCGGCATCAACTGCTGCGCTGCCTGCAGGAGCTGGGCCCTGACCGATGTGCTCTTCTGCTCAGCCTGCCCCAGGAGGCGCAGGAGCACCCTCTCCACGTTGCCGTCCAGCACAGCCACGCTCTGGCCAAAGGCGATACTGGCGATCGCCGCCGCCGTGTAGTCGCCGACTCCGGGGAGCATGCGCAGCCTGGCTGCGGTGGTTGGCAGCTTGCCGCCGAACTCCCGCTCCACGAACTGCGCTCCACGGTGCAACATGCGGGCGCGGCGGTAGTATCCCAGCCCGCTCCACAGCGCCAGGACAGCCTCTTCTTCCGCGACGGCCAGATCATGGATGGTAGGGAACCGGTGCAGAAACTCGACGTAGCGGTCCATCACTGTGGTTACCCGCGTCTGCTGCAGCATGATCTCAGAGAGCCAGATGGCGTAAGGATCCCGGGCGCCGCGCCACGGCAGAGCACGGGCATGCTGGGTATACCAAGCTTTCAATTGCCGCCGCAGGCGCAGCGGGGAGAAGTGCAGCGGGAAGGCGTGCGGCGCGGCAGGGGCCAAGTCCGGCGGGGAGGGAGGGTTCTGCTCGGCCGGCGGGCCTGCCTTGGCAGCCGGCTTAGAGGTTCGGCCGGCGCCCGCGTGAGATCTTGTTGCCTGTGCGCCGGGCTGACTGGCCTCCGCGTTCTTGCGCTTGGTCATGCTCCAGACAGTCTATCCGGGCAGCGTGGGGCTACGAGAACGGCAGAGCCGCAGTGTACGGATTCAGGACGGCCGTGGACAGGAGCGGGGCTACGGCCGCGACCTGAGCCGGCGACCTGAGCCGGCGGACTCGACCCACGAAGCGGACCTGGGGGTTGAATCCATAAGGCGGACCTGGGGTCTAGATCCATGAAACGGACCTGCGGTCTAGATCCATGAAACGGACCTGCGGTCTAAATCCATGGAGCGGACCTGCGGTCTAGACCAGCATGGAAGCTTCGGCGATCCGGGTTCTGCGCGCCACCACCCCGAGCACGCCGGGCCAGAACTCGACGGCCGCGGTAAAGACTCCACGGGCGGGCCGCCAGACCAGGCCGCGCGAGACCATGGTGGCCAGGGCCACCTGTTCGGAGATCTCTCGAGAGAGCCGCTCCTGGAAGCGCTCCGATGTCTCTCCGCGCAGGTACATCCGGGCCGCCAGGCGGCCGCTGTGCAGGGCGATGGACATTCCATCGCCGGTGAAGGAAGGGATCACCGCCGCCTGATCTCCGAGCGCCCAGACGCCATGGGTGGGACCGAGGCAACACTCGCGCACAAACCCATAGGGGATGGGGGCTACGGCCAAGGGGCGAGCAAGCAGCGCCTGGGCGCCTTCCAAGCGTTTCCGCAGCAGGCCGCACTCCTTCCTCATGGCCGCCAGCAGGTTCTCCCAGCGGCCGCCCAAGCGGTGCAGCTCGGCCTGCTCGACGATGCAGCACAGGTTGACGGCTTCCTCCTCCACCGGCTGCAGACCGGCGTAGCCGCCGCGGTAGAGCATGAGTTCCACGTGGCCCTCCAGCGCGGCGGCCTGCGCGGGAGAGAGCCTCCAGTACATCTTGAAGGCCACCATACCGGGCTGCTTTCCCTGGGGCCGGGCGCAGCCGCGCAGATCGTGCTTGCCGGTGGCCAGAAAGGCAGCCTGAGCCTCGACGGGCGCGGCGCCGCTGACGACGGCGCGCCAAGGGGAAGCCGTTGGGTCCAGCGGTTCGGCGCCGGGAGCAGCGTCGCGGCGCAGCAGCGACTCCACCTGACAGCCGCGCATCACCCTGGCGCCAGCCTGCTCCGCGCGCCCCAGCAGCAACTCGTCCAGGCGGCGGCGGGTGAGGGACATGGCCCGGAAGGGCAACTCGGCCTCTTTGACCGTGTTCCCGGTGGCCAGGCGGACGGCGCGGATCACCACGCCGCCGGCCCCAGCCACTCCCACGCCCAGCTCGTCGAGGTACTTCAGTGCCTCACGGCTGAGGAACTCTCCGCAGACCTTATGCTGCGCATGGGAATCGCGCTCGAGCAGAGCGACCTGGCGTCCTGCGCGAGCCAGGCCGATGGCCGCCGCGGAGCCGGCCAGGCCGCCGCCGATGATGAGGACTTCGGTCTTCATGGGATCCGCCTCATGCACTTTTCCGCTTGTCTGCGGATCAGGCTGAGGAAGGAGTGGATGGGGCGTGACGCGAGCGAGCACGTCCGCACGGTTCGCCTGCGGCCAAAATTGCGATCGAGCCCCGCAGTGCTTTTCCCGTGTAGGTGTATCCCGTAGCCTCGACCTTTATGGGCGTTTTCCCGGGAAGCCGTGGTTCCCAGCGGGCATGCCTGCCGGGGTGGAAAGAAAACGCCACAGCTAGCCCGCTTCGGGGGGCACATCAACACCGAAGAAGCTGTAAACATACCCTCCGTACGGCAGCGCGAAGCCCACCGCCTCCGAATCGAAGTATATTCCTGCCAGATGAGCGTGCGTCCAGCGCCCACCGTCGCGAGGAGGGACAGCAGGGCGGGAGCATGGGGAGTTTGTCCGCGGCGGGGGGAGCAGCCAGGGGTTGCGCGTTGATTTCGATTTGCAAATTCGAGCGGGATGGTTGAGCGTAGACATTGTCCCTCTGCCGGCCTGCGGACGGACCATGAAGCCCAAAAAGCGCGGACGAGCGGTTCGCAGAAGAGAGATGCAGGTATGAAGGATCGACCAGGCGATCGCACAGGCGCAGCAGCCCGCGCCATGGGGGCGCCGCGATGAACCGGCGCGAGCTTCTGCTGGGGTCAGCGGCGGCAGGTTTGGCCACCGCTCTTCCGGCGCAGCAGAAGGCCCCGGCGTTCACCGGGCTGGATGGGCGGCCGCCCGTCGCGCAGCGTCACTTCCGCTCCGAAGTGATCGAAGACGCCATTGCGGAGGTTTGTTCCGGCATTCACAGCCCCGAACTGGCGCGGATCTTCACCAACTGCTTTCCGAATACGCTGGACACCACCGTCTTCCCGGGCTCCCGGCAGGGTGAGCCGGATACCTATGTGATCACCGGCGACATTGATGCGATGTGGCTGCGGGACTCCGCCGCGCAGGTCTGGCCGTATTTGGAGTTCGCTACCAAAGACCCTGCGCTGAGCCGGCTGATCGAGGGCGTGATTCGCCGGCAGGCGCGGCTGATCCAAATCGATCCCTACGCCAATGCCTTTACCCGAGACCCGGATGATCCACCGTTGCCGTGGGCGGTGCATGACGAGACGGTGATGCGCCCCGGGGTGGGTGAGCGAAAGTGGGAGATCGACTCGCTCTGTTATCCGGTGCGGCTGGCGCACGGATACTGGAAGGCGACCGGCTCGACGGCGCCCTTCGACGAGAGCTGGATGCAGGCGGCGAAGCGGATCGTGGACACCTTCCGGGAGCAGCAGCGAACGTCCAGTCCTGGACCCTACCACTTCGAACGCCGGACGCGGACGCCGACCGGGACGCTGGGGCTGAATGGTTATGGCAATCCGATTCGCCCCAACGGCATGATCTGCTCGGGGTTCCGGCCCTCTGACGATGCCTGCACTTATCCTCTGTTTGTGCCGGCGAATCTGTTTGCGGCATTGACGCTGGAGCGCATCAGCGAGATCTCCGCAACGGTGTATCAGCAGCAGGCCTTTGCCCAGGAGTGCCGGCGATTTGCCCAGGAGGTTCGCAGGGCCGTGATGCGGTTCGGGACCATCCAGCACGCGCGCTTCGGTCAGATTCTGGCCTACGAGATCGACGGCTACGGCAACTCGCTGTGCATGGATGACGCCAACGCTCCGGGGCTGTTGTCGCTCTCCTATCTCGAACTGCTCCGGCGGAACGATCCGCTCTATGGGCGCACGCGCGCCTTTGCTCTGAGCCTGGATAATCCGTACTTCTTCCGCGGCAGCGCCGGGGAGGGGATCGGAGGGCCGCATATCGGTCTGGGTTTCATCTGGCCCATGTCCATCACCATGCGCGCGCTCACCAGCGGCCAGGAGGATGAGATCGCCGCCTGCCTGCGCACGCTCTGCACCACCACGGCGGGGACAAACTTCATGCACGAGTCCTTCCAAAAGGACAACCCGGCCGACTACACGCGCCCCTGGTTCGCATGGGCCAACGGCCTGTTCGGAGAGCTGGTTTTGAAGCTGCATCGGGAGCGGCCGGAGCTGCTGCGCCGGTTCACTGTGCATACCTGACGGCGGTGTATTCCGGCGCCGGAGATGAGAGGGAAACCGTGGAGGGGGAAGATGAAAGGATGCGCTGGAATTGCGCGCGCGGCGTACATGGGAATTGGCGAGGAACGGGGCGCGCTTCAACTCTCCGGAGGGATGTTCCATGAGTAGTTCGGCATTTCATGTGTTGGCCAAACCGATTGGCCCGATCTGCAATCTGGACTGCAAATACTGCTTCTACCTGGAAAAAGAGGTTCTGTATCCGCAGGCCGGGAAGTGGGCCATGCCGGAGGATGTGCTGGAGAACTACATCCGCCAGTACATTGAGGCGCATGACACGCCGGTGGTGAACTTTGGCTGGCAAGGCGGCGAGCCTACGCTGCTGGGCGTGGAGTACTTCCAGAAGGTGGTGGAGCTGGAACGGCGATACGCGAACGGCAAGCGGATTGAGAACGCGCTGCAGACCAATGGAGTGCTGCTGAACCAGGCCTGGGCTGAGTTTCTCCACGAGAACCGCTTCCTGGTTGGGGTGTCCATCGACGGGCCGCGGGAGCTGCACGACACATACCGTGTGGACAAGGGCGGGCAGCCGACCTTCGAGCGCGTTCTGCGGGGCATCAACGTACTGAAGCAATACAAGGTTGATTTCAACACGCTGACGACGGTGCATCGCGGCAACGCCGACCACCCGCTGGAGGTGTACCGGTTCCTGAAGGAGTGCGGAAGCGGCTTTATGCAGTTCATTCCCATCGTGGAACGAGCCGCGCAGCAGACCACAGCCGATGGGCTGAGTCTGGTGTCCCCGGATTTCGCAGGGACGGCCAGGGTGACGCCGTGGTCCGTAGAGCCAAAGCAGTTCGGACGCTTTCTGTGCGCGATCTTCGACGAGTGGGTGCGCGAGGATGTTGGCCGCACCTTTGTGCAGTTGTTCGACATCTGCCTGGAGATGTGGCTCGGCTTGGAGGCCAGTCTGTGCATCTTCCGGAAGACATGCGGCCAATCCCTGGCGATCGAGCACTGCGGGGATGTTTACTCCTGCGATCATTTCGTCTATCCCGAGAACCGGCTGGGAAACATCATGGAGGCGGGGCTGAAGCAGCTTGTAGGCTCAGAGCAGCAACGCGAGTTCGGCGAGGAGAAGGCATCGACGCTGCCCCAGTACTGCCGCGACTGCGACGTGCGGTTTGCCTGCAATGGGGAGTGTCCCAAGCATCGATTTGCGGTCACGCCGGACGGCGAGCCCGGCCTGAACTATCTTTGCGCCGGCTACAAGATGATTTTCCATCACGTTGATCCCTACATGCGCTTCATGGCCGCGGAACTGGCTGCGCATCGTCCCCCGGCGAACGTTATGCGATGGATCGCGGCTCAGGAGGCTCAGGAGGCGCGGGAGCACGCCGGACGCAACGATCCTTGTCCTTGTGGCAGCGGCAAAAAGTTCAAGCATTGCTGCTTGACCCGCGGTTGAGCCGCGCCGGGGCGGTAGCGGCCGTGCGCTGAGCCGGTACAATCCAAAGTGCGTGCCGGCAACCGTGCATGGCGGATCCGCTTGGCCCTTGAAGGCTGACTGGGGAGCGCGTGGCCGGTCTACCGGCAGCTCGCGAGAGGAGCAAGGATGATGAGGAGAGAGAACAGGCCATATCGGGACAAAGGCGGCGCTTGGGCAGGATGGCTCTTCGCTTTATTGATTCCAGCCATCGCCGTACTGACGCCGGCGGGGGGCGCGGCGCAGGCAGTGAAACCGGACTCCGCCGCCTCGGCGCTGGATCGCGTTCAGGCTGGGATTGTGACCCTGCAGGGATGGTATGACCCGGCCACAGGTCTGTACCGCACCTCCGGCTGGTGGAATGCGGCGAACTCGCTCACCGTGCTGGTGAATGACGCGCGCCTGAAGCAGACCCGTGCGTACAACAAAGTGATTGCCAGAACGTTTGTCGCGGCCCAGAAGAAGAATCCCGGCTTCATCAACAACTTTTACGATGATGAGGGATGGTGGGGGCTGGCATGGGTGGATGCCTGGGATCTGACGCACCGCCGAGCCTATCGGAAGATGGCGCGCTCGATCTTCGAGAACATGGCGGGAGGCTGGGACGGGACCTGCGGGGGCGGCATCTGGTGGAGCAAAAAGCGGAATTACAAGAACGCGATCGCCAACGAGTTGTTTCTCTCCCTGGCGGCCCACCTGGCCAGCCGCGATCCGCGCCATCGCGCCGAATATCTAGACTGGGCCAACCGCGAGTGGCAGTGGTTTGCCGCCTCCGGAATGATCAACTCAGAAAACCTGATCAACGACGGCCTTACGATCGACCCAAGCCGGCAAGGCGCGGCGGCTTGCACGAACAATGGCCGAACGACCTGGACCTACAACCAGGGAGTGGTTCTGGGCGGGCTCGCCGATCTCTCCAAAGCGGACTCCAATCCGGCGTTGCTGGATAGCGCGCAGAAGATTGCGACAGCCGCCGTCACGCACCTTGTGGATGGGAATGGAGTCCTGCACGACGTCTGTGAGCCCAACTGCGGCGGAGATGGATCTCAGTTCAAGGGAGTTCTGCTGCGCAATCTGATGGCTTTGGAGGCAGTGGCTCCACAGCCGAATTACTCCAGGTTCATCGAGACGAACGCGGATGCGATCTGGAAGGACGACCGGGGACCAGGGAACCAGTTCGGGGTCGTCTGGTCGGGGCCGTTCCGCAGAGCCAATGCCACCACCCAGACCTCGGCTCTGGACGCCCTGATCGCCGCCGCTGCGCTCGATACGAATGGAAACTGAGGCCGCTTGGGAGGGGTTCAGCCCCGGCCGGTATTCTTCCGAGCAGCAAGGGTATATCTCTTCCGTAGCAGCGGAAGGCCGCCCGATCGGGCGGCCTTCCGGTTTTGCAGGGCGATTTCGAGATCAGTCGCCGGCGACGGTCTCCTCGACGTCCTTCCGCGGCTGAGCCGCAGGCTTGGCGCCGCTGATCTCGCCGAGCGCAACGAATCCTGGAAGCTCCTGCTCCTTGAGGATCTCCTTACGATACAGCTTGGCCATGCGGGCGTTCTCGGCATCCTGCTTCAGCTTCTGTTCGCGGGCGCGGAGCTTCTCCTCGCGCGCGTTCTTGGCGATGCCGCTCTTGTCGAAGGTATCGTTGGCCGCCGCATTCACATGCTCCTGGTTGAGCAACAGATCGTACTTCTCCTGCTTCTCCAGGCCGACCTTCTTTCCGCCGGCAAAGATCTCATGGCGGCCATGCTCCTCATACCACTTGGTGAGCGAGGCGGTCATGTGCATCTTCTCAATGATGTTGCGCCAGCCGATGCCCGTGTTATAGGCGCAGAAGCTGATCTCGCCCTCCTGGGTGGCATAGGGGATGATGCACTGCTCGGTGCGGCGGAAATCGTAGTTGAACAGATCCTGGAACCACATGCCGGCGATGAACAGGAAGTTCCAGCGATCGGCGCGGCGCTTCTGGATGTCCTCCATGGTGCGGTCCCCGGTGACCTTGCCATAGTCGCGTCCAGAAGCTCCGAAGGCCTTGTCGAACTTGGCCAGCAGGGCGAAGATGCTGAAGTGCGTGGGGGCTTTGGAGGGCTCATAGTTGCGGAGCAGGGCCAGAGAGCCGCCCAGCATGGTGAGGAGTTTGCCGCGGGCCGCATCGTTGACCCGGGCGATGTCCTTGGCCAGGCGCGCAGCGTTGAGGAACGCCGTAACCGGCACGGCTTCCTTGGTCTCCTTGTCGATCATCAGCGCCATGCCGATGCCGCAGTTGGGGTGGCATCCGCAGGAGAGCTGTCCCCACTCGTGGTTGGGGCCATGCACCAGGTCAGCCCAGTCGGTGAAGGTGGACATGAAGCTGATGGGGTACCAGTCGCGCGTAGTCTCGCCCAGACCCGTCTGGTCGCGAACGTCATGCGCCAGGTGCGAGAGGGTGTAACGCTGGGCCGCGCGCCGCTCGTCGGAGATGTCCTCATCGCGGCCGGTGAAACTGACCGGCTGGAAGGAGAGGAAGTTGATCTTCTTGGGGTTATCCATGGCGAACTGGATGATGCGCCCCACCTGCTCGTTGTTGATGCCGTTGACGATGGTGGTGACGGGAACGATGTCCACGCCGGCCTCATGCAGGTTGTGGATCGCCTGCAGCTTCACGTCAAAAGCGTTGCCCACCTTGCGGTGCGAGTTGGCGGCATTGCCGATGCCGTCAAACTGGAGGTACGCATAGCGCAGGCCGGCCTCTGCCGCCGCTTTGGCGAACTCCTTGGACTTGGCGAATTCGATGCCGTTGGTGGCCGCCTGCACCGAGTTGTAACCCACCTTGCGAGCGTAAGCCACAGCGTCCAGGAAGTAAGGGCTCAGCGTGGGCTCGCCGCCGGAGAACTGCACCGACATCTGCCGCTTGGGCTTGATGGTGATGGCGTTGTCCAGCATGGTCTTGATCTCATCCCAGGTAAGCTCATGCACAAAGCCGACCTGGTTGGCGTCCATGAAGCAGGGGTCGCACATCATGTTGCAGCGGTTGGTGAGGTCGATGGTCAATACCGAGCCGCGGCCGTGAGTCACCGTCGAGGTGCCGTGATTGTGCAGCTTGCTATCGTTGTGGGCGCGGATGTCGCGGCCCGGGAAGACGTCCTCCAGGTGTTTCATCATGGGAGGATCGATGGACATCACATCTTCAAAGTGGCCGTGGATCGGGCAGTCCTTCACCATCAGGATCTTGCCGTCCCGCTCGATGATCTGGGCTTTGATCTCGCCTACCTTCTCATTGAGCAAAATCTCGTGAGGCAGCTTGCCATCCACAATCTGCTTGCGAATCTGCGGTACGCACTTGGGGCAGAGGGAGTCTGTGGTGCGTGGCCAGCCCAGAGGCGGCTTCTCCTTCTGGTACGACTTGAGCAGCGGCTTATCCGACCACTTCGGAGTAAAGCTCTCATTGGGGCTGATGGAGTTCAGCCGGCTAAACACTGCCCAGGCGCCCCTGGCGCCCACAACGATGCCTTTTTCTAAGAGCTTGGTTGCCTTTCCCATCTTTCGTACCTCCTGAGGGTTCCCCGCGACGATCGGCGCGGTCGGTGCTGGGTTCTACAAGATCAAACGGTGAGGCTTCAAATGGCGACGCTCGATTCACCGAAAGGCATTGCCGGTTTCCCGACACTGCTTGCCTTGGCTGGTCGCCCTGATTCCTCGCTTTGGAGCCCGCTCTGGCGGCTTCGCCATGGCAGAGGCTCGGGTTGCTTGGATTACCGGTCCAGACTCCTGACCCGGATCTCCGGCGAAGGCGAGCAGATCCAGACCACATCCAACTACCCCTACAGATTAGGAGGTTCCGGGGCCGCAAGTCGTTATCCAAGCAGTAAACGGGGATATTTTGCAGCGAACGGCAAAAAAGGGACGGTGGAAAGGGTATGCCGCCTCGGCTGGCTTTAAGACCCATGGAATCACAAGGGTAGATAGTAGCTCCGAGGACTGGGACGAGGGGCTGGGGCGGGCGGCGGCGGGTGATCCGCCTTCTCGGCGCGGTGGGCAAGGCTTGGCGCTCGGCCGGCAAAGACGCCGCTACTGGCGCAGTTCGACCAGCGTGGCGCCTTGGCCGCCTTCGTTGTAGGGGGGTTCGGAGACTGAGGCGACGTGCGGATGCCGGCTCAGAAACTCCCGCAGGGTGCGCCGGAGGATCCCCATTCCGACGCCATGCACCACGCGGATGCGGGGCAGCCCGGCCAGGAAGGCGCGCTCCAGGAACCGCTCGACCTCGCTTTCGGCCTCGTCGGCCGTGCGGCCGATGACGTTGATCTCATCGCTGATGAAATCGGAGTCAGCGGCGGTGGAGACGGTAACGCCACCCCGTCGGGCGCTCCGCGACCCCAACCCATCTTCGCGGCTCGCGGAGCGGGCGACCACCTCGGCGACGTCGCTGCTGCGGACACGCATCTTCATGGGACCGACGGCCACTTCCAGCGTCTTGCGGTCGAGCACCCGGAGGACCCGGCCTTCGCGGTTCAGCGAGCGTAGCCGCACCAGGTCGCCGGGCTGCGGCTCATCCGCCTGCCGGGGCGGCGGGTTTTCTCCTGCGGCGGCCGGGGAGGACTCCTGATGAGCCGCCACTGTGCTTTGAAACTGCTGCGAGAACTCGCGCTTGAGGCGGGCCACGCGCAGCGCGGCGTCACGCGCGATCTTCTGGGCGGCGGTCTTGTCATCGATGGCCTTGACGGTATCGCGTAGCTGGGCCTCGAAGACCTCAATGAGGTTCTGGAGCCGGCGCTCCAGCTCGCGGGTGCGTGTCTGCTGCTCGGCGCGCCCCTCCTGCTCCAGGCGCAGCCGTTCCCTGGCCAGGGCTCGCTCGGCGGCGGCCAGGCGCTCGCGCTCGGCTCCGGTTGCGGTGAGCTGAGCATGCAGCTCGTCGAGAAACCTGCCGATATCCACCTGCTGAGTGGTCATCTGGGCGCGGGCCTGGGCCACGATGGCCGGATCCAGCCCCAGCCGCGCGGCGATGTTCAGCCCTGCCGAGGCGCCGGGCACGCCCAGGCGCAGCTCATAGGTGGGAGACATCGTCGCCTCATCGAAGCCGACGGCCGCATTGATCACACCCGCTTGCCCGGCTTCGCCGCCATGTTTTGCCGCGTAGACCTTCAAGGCGGTGAGATGGGTGGTGATGATGCACCAGGCGCCACGGCGCAGAAAGTGTTCGGCCACGGCCACGGCCAGGGCCGCGCCCTCCTCCGGATCCGTCGCTGAACCCAGCTCATCCAGCAACACCAGCGAGTGCGGATCCGCACGCTGGGCGATTCGCTCCAGGTTGGTGATGTGCGCCGAGAAGGTGGAGAGATTGCGCTCGATCGACTGCGCGTCTCCAATGTCGGCGTAGATGGCGCTGAAGAGCGGCAGGCGAGCTCTCCGGGCCGGCACCGGCATCCCCGCCTGGGCCATCTGCGCGAACATCCCAATGGTCTTGAGCACAACCGTTTTGCCGCCAGTGTTGGGTCCGCTGACGATCATCTGCCGTTTGCCGGCGGGCAGGGCGATGGTCAGGGGAACAATCCGGCCACCCTGGGAGCGAAGCTGAAGGTCGAGCAGAGGATGGCGAGCAAGTTCAAGCTCGAAGAGGAGCGCCGGCTCCGCGTGGACGGCGGAGGACTCCGCGCCGGCCGCAGCCTGTGGACGGTTGCCAACCGCGAGAGCGCCCTCCTGGTCCGTGGGACTCAGCACTGGCCGCACCCAATCGAACTCTGCGGCAGCCTTAGCGATGGCCTGGTGGGCATCGGCCTGAGCCAGCACCTGGGCGCCGAGGAGCAGGGCCGGGGCGTGGGCAGCGAGCGAGCGCGTCATGGCGACCAGGATGCGATGAATCTCGGCCTGCTCCTCATCCAGCAGCCGGGCGAGCTCGTTGTTGTGCTCGATGGTCTCCATGGGCTCAATGAAGACGGTCTGGCCGCTGGAGCTGGAGCCGTGAACCACTCCGCCCACCCGGCGCCTGAACTCGGTTTTGACGGGTATGACGAAGCGCTCGCCCCGGACGGTGATCAAGGCATCCTGGGTGCTTCCGTCCTCCGAGAGCCTGGCCAGAGCCTGGCGCAGGCTGGTCTGGATCGCCCGATGCTGCTGTTCCAAAGCCCTGCGGATGCGGCGCAGCTCCGGGGAAGCATCGTCGCTGAGGGCGCCATCGGGCTCGACCTTGCCGGCCAGAGAACCAAGGAGGTTGCCCAGATCGTGCGGCTCGAGCGGCTGGGTGAGCTCCCGCAGGCCGGGGAGAGAGTCTCGGTCCGGAGACGCTGCCAGGCGCGCGCCCTCGACCGGCAACAGCACCTGCCGGCGCCAGGCCGCCACTCGCTCGGCGTGCGCCAGCAGGGCGCGAATCTCGCCGGCCTCCAGCGCCGCGCCCTCGATGCGCGCCCGCTCCAGCATCTCGGTGACATCGAAGATGCCGCGAAATTCGAACCCTCCCCCGGCGATCCACTGTTGCATTTCGGCGTTGCGCTGTTGCTGCCGCTCGATCCAGATGAGATCGGAAGAGGGTTCCAGAGCCAACAGCCGGCGCTTGCCCAGCTCCGAGTGCGCGCGGACAGCGATGAACGCGATCAGCTCGGCCCACTGCAGCGTATCGGCGCCGGTCTCAGCCAACCGCGAGGGAGTCGTCGCGCTGAAGACGGGCGGAAGGAGGGACGGAGATGCCACCTGCTTAGCATACGAGCAAGAGGCTGCATACGTGGAGAATCTGTCCACAGAGGTTAGGGCACAAGGAAGACGGCTGGGGTGGCGCAAACGCTCGGCGGCAGAGGGAACGAAGTTGCCAGAGTCCGCGTACCATGAGGCAGAGAAGGATGGTGGCCCTGCGCCGGAGTCCAAGTGGGCTGCTGAGCCGAAGCGACCAGGGGCCTGAAGGAGAAGCGCCGATGAACTGCTCAACCTGCGGGGACAGTCTATCGCCAGATGCCCGGTTCTGCCCGCGCTGCGGAACCAGGGCGGTGTGGGAAGGGCAAGCGGGCGGCCCTTTGGCTCAGGGCTATACCTCCGCTCAGGGCTATACCTCCGCTCAAGGCTGTACCCCTGCTCAAGGCTGTACCCCTGCTCAAGGCTACAACACTTTTGATCGCGTCTCGCGCCATCTGCAGATCCTCAGCGTGCTGTGGCTGGTCTAT
>JAKAQS010000046.1 GCA_021819585.1 Acidobacteriota bacterium | reverse complement strand
AAGTCTGGATTACGGTCCCTGCGGTTCCAATCTTGGGCAGGTCTTCAATCTAAGCCTTGTCGCCCGCAGCCAATTCCAGTTCCGCAGCCGCCTGGAGAAGTTGCTGCTCGACAATTGGGAGTTTGCGCCGTTGCTCGTAACCCACAGCGGCAGTCCCGTCAACGTGCTTTCAGGAGAGGATGTTTCCCTCACGGACGTTGGAGAGGATCGTCCCAACAAAGTTCCCAATGTCAATCCCTACAATGAGGTCGCCTTCCGCAAGGCCAACACGGAAGGAACCCGTGAGTACCTGAATCCGGCGGCGTTTACGCAGAATACGGTTTCCGGAACCTATGGGAATGTCAGCAGAAATAGTCTGGTAGGCCCCAAGTACTTCGATATCGATGCCGAAGTTTCGCGTTTGTTCCCGATCCGCGGGACCATGACCCTGGATCTTCGGCTGGAGTCCTTCAACATGCTGAACCACCCCAACTTCGGCAATCCGAACGCAACGCTGAACAGTTCGGCCTTTGGGCGGGTTTCAGGGGCCAGCGCGGCGCGCGTCTTCCAGGGGGCCATTAAGTTCCTCTTCTAGCGGACGACCGTTGAGAGCAGTTTTCCTGGCGAGAGGGGGACAACGCTTGGCTGGGTCTGGACGGCGAGGGTGAAGGTGGATGTTCCCGAGCGGGACTTTCCTCCTCGCCGGTCAAGGCTTGCGTTGTCTTTGCGGCAGAGCGGAGAGTTTCTGTTGGCCGAAGCGTTCTTCGGCGCAGCCGCGACATGACTGACTCACCGGATGGATCACGGCGCGAACCGAGGTCCATCGTGGTTCTCCAGCTTCTTGCATGTCGATGGGTCCCTCGAAGCGGGCTTGCGGTGGGCGGCGCAAGCAACTCCGCGGCCTTCAAGTGTCAGCGGCGCCCCACTCCCCACTGCGCGCCCAGCCAAGCGGCCACGCCTGCCAATTCCACGATGAGGAGCAGTTCCAGATCGAAGGGACCGTTGGCAAAGCTGGGACGCGCTCGCTGCGCCAGCAAGCAGAGACCGATCACCAAAGCGGCTGCGCTCACCACGCCTGCCGCCTGGCTCAGACTCCACCGGCTGCGGCGTATGGTTCGAGCCGGCAGGCCGGCGCGCACGCGCGCCGCAAAGTTCTCTGGAGCATCGACGGCTCCCTTTGCTTCCAGCGCGCGCGTTATCGCCGTCTCCATCCACTCATCTGTCGCGTTGCGCGCTTCGTCCTTCCAGCCTGGATTGGTTTGATTCATCATCCTTTACCTGCCATCACCATGGTTACGCGGCTTAGCAGGCCTCCTTTGGCAGCCTTCGCCGGAGCCTGTTCTTCCAGGGTTTTTACCGGTGCGGCGCCGAGCCGCATCTTCACCTGCCGGCTCAGGCGCTTGCGGCCGCGGTGCAGATGCGTCCGCACCGTATTGATCGGCAGGTCCAACACCGCGGCTATCGCCTCATAACTTCGCTCCTCCTGGTGGTACAGCACGAGCACCGTGCGTTCGATCTCCGGCAGTTCGCGCAGCGCGGCGTCCACGGCGGCCCGCACCTCGGCATCCTCCAGATGTTGCTGCGGATTGCGCGCGTGCTCGTTCACTTCATCACCGGCAAAGCTCTCGATCCAATCCGGCTCGCTCTGATCCGCATCGGCCGGAGCGTTGGCGATGACAACGCGCTCCCTGCGCCGGCGCTTCCACTCATCCTGCGCCACATTCACCACAATGCGGTACAGGTAAGTGGAGAGAGCCGCATCCCCGCGGAACTCCGGCAGCGCCCGATAGAGACGCAGGAACGCCTCCTGGGCGAGATCTTCCACCTGCGCTCCGTCTCCTGTGAGCCGCGCCAGGGTGCGAAAGACCATGCGCTGGTGTTCGCGAACCAGCGCTTCGAAGCCCTCCGGCGATGTGAGATCACCGCGCATGCAGCCTTGTGTCTCCTTCCATGCCTTTCCCGGAGCCAATCTTTCGCCTGATCCATCGCGGATCCTTGCCTTGAGACTTCATCATGCACGCAAAGTTTCAGCCGCGCACGTGAAACTTTCACATGGTCTCGCAGTCGAAGCGCTGCAGAAACCGGCTGCGGGCGACAACCGTCCGCAGCCCAAGGAGCATTTTCATGGCCGTTGCAATCCTGTCCTCACTCGGTGACGTCGCCTACAGTCCATTCATTGTTCCCGTCGCTGGTTGCGCGATGGCGCTGGGCATTGCGGTCGCCGGTATCTGGTCCCGCACGCGCAAGCGCGAGCTGGAGAGCCACGAGCGCCTGGCGGCGATCGCCCAGGGCATCGCGCCTCCGCCCACGGCTGAAGAGCTGGTTCTTACCCAAGCGCCGCGCCAGGCGGGAAGCAGCCTCCGCCGCCGCGCCAACATCCGCCTGACCGGCATTGTGCTGGTAAGCGCGGCGGCCGGCATCGTCCTGTTTTTTGTCGTCTTGGCGGCCATTCTCCTGAATCGCGACGTCCTGTGTGGCGCGGCCACCGGCCTTATCCCGCTGGGCATCGGCGTCGGGTTTCTGATCGATAGCCGCATTCAGGCGCGGGAGATCGAAGAAGCCAGAGACGCGGCTGCAGCCCCTGCGCCCCCTCAGGCGTACAACTCTTGACGTGGCGGCAACTTCGCGCCCGGATCTCCGGCCCGCGGCGCGGAGTCGGTCGCAGAGAGGGTCTGCCGCAGTGGGTTGTCGCAGGAGGCGAGGAGTTCACGCATAGGACGACGTAAACTAGTAGCTCTATGACTGACAGCAAGAAGGCCCCGGCGCGCCCAGCGCTGAAGGCCGTCCGTGGCACCCGCGATCTTCTCCCTGACCAGACACGGCTCTGGAACCACGTTGAGACCACCGCCCGCAACCTCTTCGCCCGCTACGGCTTTGGCGAGATTCGCACCCCGGTGCTGGAGGTCACCGAACTGTTTGCCCGGGGCGTGGGCGAGGAGACGGACATCGTCAGCAAGGAGATGTTCACCTGGGAGGATCGCACCCGAGCGGCCGGCGAAGGCGCCCGCGGCCCGGAGTCAAAGGCCCAGTCCCTTACCCTGCGCCCGGAGAACACGGCCGGCGTGGTCCGCGCCTACATTGAGCACCAGATGGCCAACAGCGGAGCCCTGCGGAAGCTCTACTACATCGGCCCGCAGTTTCGCCGCGAGCGCCCGCAGCGAGGCCGCTACCGGCAGTTCTGGCAGATCGGCGCGGAGGTGATCGGACCGCCATCCTCCGGCTCCGAATCTCCTTTGCGTGACGCTGAGATTCTGGAGATGCTGGCCAGCTTCCTGGACGATCTGGGGGTGCGCGGCTGGCGGCTTGAACTCAACTCGGTCGGCTCCTCCCAGGACCGCGTCCGCTACAACGAGGTCCTGCGCGCCGCTTTGCAGCCCATTCGGAGCCGGCTTTGCGCCGACTGCCAGCGCCGCGCGGAGACCAACCCGCTACGCGTGCTGGACTGCAAGGTTCCGGAGGATCAGGTCTTGATCGGCGCCCTGCCCCGGATCGCCGACCATATCTCCGCCGACTCGCAGGCCCACTTCGATGCGGTGCGCGCAGCGCTGGAGGCCTGCGGGGTTCCCTATCACTTGAACCCGAGGCTGGTCCGCGGCCTGGACTACTACACGCGCACCACCTTCGAGTTCACGGTCACCACCGGACTTGGCACGCAGAACGCCCTTCTGGGCGGGGGCCGCTACGACGGCCTGAGCGAGATGCTGGGTGGCCCGCGCTCGCCCGGCATTGGATTCGCGATCGGCGAAGACCGCCTGATTCTGACCCTGCAGGCCCAGCAGGAAGAAGATGCCAAGGGCTCGGGAGCGGCGCCGCGCGAGCTGCTGGACGCCTATATCGCCCCTTTAACCCCGGCCCAGAACCCAGCCGCTCTGTCTCTGGCCCGCGAGCTCCGCTCCGCCAGCCTGAGGATCGAGGTGGGAGACGGCTCGTTCAAGCTGCGCAAGTCCTTTGAGATCGCCGACGGCTTGGCCCGCCACATCGTCCTCCTGGGCGAAGACGAGGCAAATAGCGAGATCTACACCGTCAAGGCCTTCGCCAACGGCGAGCAGACCAGGATCCCGCGCGCAAAGTTGGCCGAAGCGCTGCGCGGACTTCAGAGCAGCAGCACAAACTTCGTACAATAGAGAGATTGTGACTCTCGATTTCTTAGGCACGCTCGAACGCACGCATACCTGTGGTGAACCACGCAGCTCACATGCAGGCCAGGCTCTTACCCTGATGGGCTGGGTGAACCGCCGCCGCGATCACGGCAACCTCATCTTTCTGGACCTGCGCGACCGGACCGGCATCACCCAGGTGGTGCTGGACAAGGAGATCAGCCCGGAGGCCCACGCCAAAGCGGAGGCGGCTCGCCCCGAGTACGTGGTGGCCGTTACCGGCGTGCTGCGCAAGCGCGGCGAAGGGTTAGCCAATCCCAATATGCTCACCGGCGAGGTGGAGCTGGTGGCGCACTCGCTGCTTCTGCTCAACGACGCCCGGACACCTCCCTTTTCGCCGGCCGAGGAGGCGATTGCCAACGAAGAGGTGCGGCTGAAGTACCGGTACCTGGATCTGCGCCGGGCGGAGATGCAGCAGAACTTTGCGATTCGCAGCCGGGTCGCCATGGCGATCCGCAACTATCTGGTGAGCCAGGGATTTCTGGAGATCGAAACTCCCTTCATGACCCGCTCCACCCCGGAGGGAGCACGCGACTACCTGGTTCCCAGCCGCGTTCACGCCGGCCACTTCTATGCCCTTCCCCAGTCTCCGCAGATCTTCAAGCAGATTCTGATGGTCTCCGGCTTCGACCGCTACTTCCAGATTGCGCGCTGCTTCCGCGACGAGGACCTGCGCGCCGACCGCCAGCCCGAGTTCACCCAGGTCGATATGGAGATCAGCTTCCCGCAGATGTCCACCATCTTCGCCGTCACGGAGGGTTTTCTCCGCGCGGCTTTCCTGGCTGCGGGGATCGAGCTTGGCTCCGAACCCTTCCTGCGCATGACCTACGATCAGGCGATTCAGCGCTACGGCATTGACAAGCCGGATATGCGCCTGCCGGCGATGGTGGATCTCTCCGGGGAGCTGACCGCCGAGCTGCGCCAGACGCTGAAAATCGACCCCGCGCTCCCCGTGCTCGGCTTCACCGTGCCCAGCGTGGGCGAGCTGAGCGGTACCGCGCGCAAAGCGCTGCTCAGCGAGATCCGCTCCAGCTTCGGCGACTGCGGTCTGGACATGCTGGATGTAGCCCGTCTGCGCACCAACCCTTCTTTTGAGCCCCTGGCAGAGACCATCGAGGCCCGGCTGAGTGCGGAGATGATGCGCTTCAACGGCGCCTCGCATGGCGCGGAAGACTTCGCGGTAGTGATTACACCCAAACCCGGCACGCCGAAGATGTGGAACTACGATCCGCAGTGGATCTACAAGCGGGTTGGCGCGCTTCGCCTCGAGCTGGCGAAAAAGTTTGCCGATCGCCATAAGCTGTTCCAGCAGACGCGCACCGCCGCCGACTTCAAGTTTCTTTGGGTCACCGACTTCCCTATGTACGAGTGGAACGAGGAGAACAAGACCTGGGAGGCCGCACACCACCCCTTCACCTCGCCGCATGAGGAGGATATCCAGTCCGGCGCTCTGGTCAACGACAAGGGAGCGGTGCGCGCCCTGGCCTACGATGTGGTGCTGAACGGCACGGAGCTGGGCTCCGGCTCCATCCGTATCCACCGCAAGGATGTGCAGCAGGAGATCTTCCGATCGCTGGGCATGTCGGACGAGGAGGCCAAGGAGCGGTTCGGATTCTTCCTGGACGCTCTGGAGTACGGCACCCCTCCGCATGGAGGCATCGCTCTGGGCCTGGATCGCATCGTGATGATCCTGGCCGGCGCCTCCAGCCTCCGCGAGGTGATCGCCTTCCCCAAGACCGCCAAGGCCATTGACCTGATGGTGGATGCTCCCACCACGGTGAGCGACCAGCAACTTCGCGAGCTCAGCCTGCGGGTGGTCACGCGAAGCTGAGGAGAGAGCCCATGCCCACCCCCCTGCGCTGGCCGGTTCCGGCCCGTTTCCTGGCCGGCGCCCTCATTCTCTACAGTGTGCTGCTGTGCGTGGTGAGTTGGCACGTTTTTTCCACGACCTTCTTTGAAGGCGTCGCCACGGGCCGGGCGGCTGGAGTTTGGGAGGGTGGCATCCTCGGCGCACCGGGCGTGATCGTCTTCATCCTCACCTTTCTCTTTCCTGCCTTGCTCCTGCTTGGACTCTGGAGACCACACCTGGCCGGCGCCGTGCTTCTGGCCGGGGCCGGCGTGCTCCTGGCGTTGACCTTGACGGCCTCGCATCACACCGAGAGCGCATCGGCGGGAGTGGTGGGGGCCAGCCTTCTGTTCCTGGGTGTACCCATGCTGGGCTCGGCCATCCTGTTCCAACGGATCGGCCGAGGGCGCTCCGCGCCGGAGGGTTAGTTCATCCAGCGACGGTCATTCGGGTCGCGCGGCTTCCGGTCCGGATCGACGTACCGCCCCTCCTGATCGAGGCTTACGTCTTTGCCTTGCTTGCGCATATACACGGCAAACTTCCGGGCAGCGCGCCGCCGTTTCGCCCGGTAGTACGCATTGCGCAAGGCGAACCAGCGCTCCGAGACTCCGATACGCAGTCCGCGCCTGGGGGCCAGCTTGAGAAACCCGTAGCCCGCACCGGCGTTGCACAACGCCGCGAGCGCTCCGAACCGGTCGCCGCCCACCAGCGCCAAGGCAAGGTAGAACAGCACATAGATGACGGCCAGATACTTGGCCTTGAGCGAGAACAGGAAGTTGAACTGCACCTGCTGCTCCGCGTTCAGCACGCCGTAGGCGACCATCACTGCCAAGACTGCGGGCCACATCCCCTGGGTCACCACGTAGGGGCCAAGGCCCGGAACTCCCCCACCCAACAGGCTGAGCAGCACCGCCATTGCGCCGCCGGCCACAGTCGCCACCAGGAAGTACTCGCTCAACCATTGCGAGCCGCGATCGTCCTCCAGAGCGGAGGCAAAGAACCACAGGGTGAGCAGGGCAAAGGCGAGACTGAACAGGCCTCCCCCGACGAACGGGTAGGTGAGCAGTTGCCAGAGCATTCCGGTCGCCACCTGGCTGGGCTGCAGCCGGAACAAGCTCAACAGCAACGCCGTGGATGGGTGGAAGAACAGAGCCAGAAGCGCAGCCCCCAGATACTCCACCAGCGCCAGCAGAATGATGCGCCGCGTCACCCCTTGAAACGGCGGAAATACCAACGAGACCGGTTGGTTGGATCGGAACGCCATGGACTCTCTTTCCTGCTCGCTGGAGCAGCTTCTGTGTTCTGTAGAACCCGTTGCCCCAACCCTCCATCTCCACGGTTGACGTGCCGCCAGTCTCCCGCTAGAACTAGAAAAGGCGATGGTGGGGCAGGCTCCATGGTACTCGCTGCCCCCCGGTCCTGGTCCACATCGGCTTTGCGCCGAAGATGAGGAATGTGCTTATGTCAATCGTATGCCCGGAATGTGACAACCCCCTGGACATCGATGTCGATGACGTCGAAGAAGGAGAGATCATTCAGTGCGATGAGTGCGGAACCGATCTCGAAGTCGTCTCCAGCGACCCGTTGGAATTAGCTCCCGTCGATGAGGAGGATTACAGCGATGAGGATGAGGACCTGCCGCTGGATGATGAAGAGGACGAGTAGATTGAGTTTCGGCTTCAGACGCATTTTTGCGAAGAGTCTTCCAGAGGGCCTTGGCTCAAGCCCTTCAAGGAAACGCGCGTCCGAAACGGCGGTCCGCCTCCGGGCTGTCCCGGCATCGGGGCTGGCCCTGGTTCTCGCGGCTGGTCTCAGCGTGACAGCCTGCACCCTTTTCCTGGCTCTGCCTGCTGCTGCCCACGCCCAGAAGAACGTTCCGCAGGAGCGCATCCTGGAGGGCAAGGTGGTCAACAAGGACGGAGATCCCATCGCCGGCGCCGTGGTCTATCTCCAGAACTCCGGCTCGGCAGGGATCAAGACGTACATCGCCGATGACGCCGGGCACTACCGCTTCGGCAACCTCTCCCGCGTGGACGACTACCAGCTTTGGGCCGAATCCAATGGCGTTCGCTCCAAGTCCCACGGGATCAGCTCCTTCGACGATTCCAACAAGTTCTATATCATTCTCAAGGTCAACGTCTCCAAGCCTGTCTCCCTGGATGGCCCCGCCGCCGCCGGCGCCGATCTGCCCTGATTCGGCATCGGCCGATCCTCTGCGCCAAAAGTTCGGTCCCCCCTTTTTTTTGAGAGACGCGGGGGGTGTTTCGCATAGCCAGGCGGAATGGCGCCGCCTCCTTCTATCCAACATCCCGGCTGCCGGCTTCGCGTGAGAGCGCCGAACGCAGCCTTCAGGTTCAGCGGAGCCGGTTGAGGCGCGACCGGGTGCCGGAGCAGCAAAGTTGGATGATTGTGGGCGAATGTTCGGCGAATATAATTCGCCCATGGGCGCCTCGGCGGCAACGGATCTCTACGGCTTCCTCCACGTTGACCTGAACAGCTTCTTCGCCTCCGTGGAGCAGCAGCTCCATCCCGAGTACCGCAACAAGCCCACCGGAGTGGTTCCGACGATAGCGGACACCACCAGTTTGATTGCGGCCAGCTATGAAGCCAAGGCTCTGGGCATTAAGACCGGAACCCGTGTGCTGGATGCCAGACGCATCTGCCCGGAGATCATCCTGGTCCACGGCAACCACGCCACCTACGCCGAGTACTCGCACCGGATTGCCGCCGCCGTGGAGCGCGTTTGCCCCGTGGCCCACACCCCCTCCATTGACGAGATGGTCTGCCAGCTTCTGGGCCGCGAGCGCGGGCCCGCCCGCGCCCGGCAGATCGCCCTGGAGGTCAAGCAGGCCATTCGGGAGGACGTCGGCGAGACACTGCGCTGCTCGATCGGGCTGGCTCCGAACCGCTACCTGGCCAAGATCGCCAGCGACATGCAGAAGCCCGACGGCCTGGTGGGTCTGCTGCCCGGCGGACTGCCAGGCTCAATCGCCCATCTCGAGCTGCGCGACCTGCCCGGCGTGGGCGCGCGCACGGAACTCCGGCTGAACGCCAAGGGGATCCGCACCATGCCGGAGCTGCTGGCGCTGGATCGCAACGCCATGCACCGGCTCTTCAACTCCGTCTGGGGCGACCGGGTCTACCACTGGCTGCGCGGCAACGACACCGGCGATGATGGCGCGCCCATCCCCTCCGCCGTCCAGAAGTCCCTGGGCCACTCGCACGTGCTTGCGCCCGAGCACCGCACCCCGGAGGGCGCCTGGGCGGTGGCGCACAAGCTGCTGCACAAGGCGGCCATGCGCCTGCGCATGGAGAAGTTCTTCTCCGGCTCGCTGGCGCTGACCGTCAAGTACGCTCTCAGCGCGTCTCAGGCGGCCAACCTCGCCGGCAGTCGATTGGGAGGTGAACGGGTCAAAAAGCATCTGAGCGGCCTTATGGAGACAGGATGGGGGATGGAGGCCCGCTTCCGTCCCTGCCAGGACACGCTCTCCCTGCTGGAGGCGCTGCAGGGCTGCTGGAAGCAGGCGCCTGCGGATGGCAAGCACGCGAAACCCTTCTTTGTGGGCATTACCCTGCGCAACCTGATCCCCGAGTCGGAGATGCAGGGATCGCTCTTCGCCGAGCCCGGCAACCGCAGAGAACTTTCGGCCACCATGGACAAGCTCAACCTGAAGTACGGACACACCACCCTGCACTTCGCCGGCATGCTTCCGGCCAGAGACAGCGCCCCCACCCGCATCGCCTTCACCCAGATTCCCGTGCAGTACGGCCACGAGTACATGTAGGGCCGCGCCGCTCACCCGGCCCCTTGCGCGTTTGGGCGGCAGCTCATGGTAAGCCCGGCGGCAGCCTGCCGGGCGGCGTGAAGCGAACGACATAAAGCGTGCCAGGTGCGCGATGGGGCCAACGAGAGAAGTGCGCTGGCGCGAATGGAGCAAGACCGTAGCAAAGATCTGGCTGGAAGGACAGGCCGTAGACCGGGTGGATGTGTGGGGTGTGACGGAATGCATGCATCTCGCAACCAGGGGGCAGCGGCGGGGGACTCACCGCCTGATAGGCGTGTGAGGGCACGAGGATTCGCGGGTCGTTCAGGTGGCTGGAGTGCCGTAACTCCGTGACGAAGTTGTATGGCCAGCCGTAGTCAACTTCGGTGTCGGGGATGCCTGCGGATCGCAATTCAGCCGAGAGGGAGACGACGGCGCGGTAGATTGTGAAGCCGTTATGCGTCAGGGTAACCGCATAAACAGCCATGACAGCAATGAGCGCCCACCCTGCGGCCGGGAGCCGAGTCCGAATCCGGTCCTGATAGTAACGAACAGTGAGCAGTGCTGCGAGGGGTAAAAGCTCCAGGGCGTAGCGATCCATGAGTCCGTATTGGGCGCGGTGTACGAGCAGGAGCAGATAGGCGACAGCGAAGGGTACGGTGAGCAAGAGAAGCTGTCTCCCGCTGACGGCCCGGGGTGACTGCTCTGCGCGCGGTGGCTCAGAGGAGGTGCGGAGCCGTTCAGGGTTTCGGCGGGAAATAAACGCAGAGATCAGGCCGATCAACCCGCAGACGGATGCGACGGTTAGCAAGACCCGGAGGCCCGTGTTGAGAAAAACCGGGGGAGCCCCGTTTGTGATGGGAGTATACAGCCCCAGATCCGAGACCCAATCGCCTATGGTCGGTTCGAGCAGAAAGAGGCGTTGAGGATGGCGTAACTGGAACCCCGCCAGGAAATATCCCAAGAGGAGGCCGGCAAGGGCGAGCGGCTTGGTCTTTCCGAGGCCCCAGATCTCGGGAATGAAGAGAGCCACGATGGGAAGCAGCAGAAACGGTAGGTCCAGGAGAAAATGATCGAGGCCGACCAGCGTTCGAATAACAGGAAAGAAGCTGAAGGAAATAGGCTCCGGGAGGTTGTAAGGCTGGCGGCTGAACCAGAGCATAAGGCCCAGAACGCAGAGTGCCCCAGTCAGGCTAACGGCGAAGCCCCCAAGCAGAATGCGGCGCCGCGAACTCATGGGAGAAATTGCGTTGAACAGATAGAGAGCGGAGGGGACCATTACCAGGGCGCCCAGCCATGCGACCTGGCGGGCAGTTCCGAGGACGACGTTGGCGGCAACAGCGAAGCAAAGCCACGAGAGGACAGGGAGGCTCTTGGAAGCAAGTGACGAGCTCCGGCTCTCGTCAGCGAGCGCGGAAGGAGGGTCGCCGAGGGATGCTGCGGAACGGCCGTCGGGGAGGGATGAGAGCCGCTGGGCTGCTTCGAGGGCTCTCAGGCATCCATAGAGGCACACGACGACGGCGAGAAGGCCGAAGATGTCGCTCATATAGGTCACCGAGAGCATCAGGTAGAGCGGCGAGACCACGAGCGCCAGCGTGGCGAAGGCGGCGTTGCATTCGCGGATGCCGGCCCGGACCATCGAGCGTTGCAAAAGAAAAGCCGTGAGCATACCCACGAACAAGGTGCTCATGCGCACCGTGGTGAAGGAGAACCCGAAGAGCCTGATAAAAGCGGCGCCCAGATAAAGCTGCCAGCCGAGCATGGCTGTTGGGCCGCCGTTATAGACCACGTGTCCTGTTTCAGCCAGGGTGCGCGCAATCAAGATGTAGGAACCGTCATCGCAGATGCCCGTGGCCGCGTATGGGCGGCTGAGGAGCGCGCAAAGCAGGACGGCGAGGGAGCAAAACAGAGCGGGGATCCGAAGCCTGCGGGCCAGTTGCAAAGAGCCTCCGGGAACTTCTAAAAGAAGCGGAGGCCGAGGCCAGGCGTCCATGCCCTTTGAACAGTGCTCAGCTTCGTTGCCCTCAGCATAGCAAACCAAGGCCCTTGGCATGGTCGAGACTCAAGGATTCAGAAACCTCGGACCTATTGGGACCTTCCCCGATTGCAGGTCCACGCATCATAAATTCCATCCGTTCGGTCAATACTGTAGTTCGCTAGAAATGCGCTTCGAAGGCTGTCGGGTAAAACCCAGAGGGCAAAGGGCGCTTGTGCGTGTGGCGCCAGCCAGACGTCATCCCTGCAATGCTCCATTCGGTTGAGGACATCAACCGGGAAGGGCAAGAGCCGAGTATCGAAGCGCCCGGTGTTCCCCTCAACCGTATAGGGCTGCCCCCGATAGACAAGGATGTAACGCAATTCTGAACGGTAGTCCCCGGCAACAGAGCCATACCCCATCTGGATGGACGAGCGGTTTCGGTAGATGCTGAGATATTGCTGGATTGATTGCTCCGCCTTTGGCACCCCTGGAGGCATAAGGGAGATTTTGACTTGTTGCCATGCGCGCGGGACATTAACGCAGGCGAACAGTGCGCATGCCACTGCGATCAAGTAGACAGGGGCAATCTGCTCTCTGGCGGTGAGACTCGCCATGTCCCGACAGACCAACGCCAGATAAACGACGATGGACGGCATGATATGCCATAGATAATGCGGACCGGAGCCGCCCTTTGAGGTTAGAAGCGCCAGAAAGAGGCAAAGCACGATGAGAAGAAGTTCCGGCAGTCTTGGCCTCAAAGCGAGTCCGAGGCGGCGAGCGGCGATCTCCATAATCACGCAGGGCGCGATAAGGAACAGAGCAAAGAAGAAATTAATCCATGCATTAGCCGCTGCGATTCCCTCAGAGCGAGTGAACAGGATCCAGGCAACGTAGTTATGCAACGAGATATTGTGGAGGGTAAACGGAGTCAGTGCGCCTGCTGCCATTACAAGCAAGGCGGCGACCGGAGATCGAAGCCCGAATCTGCGATAAAGGATAAGAAGAGGGTAGAAGAGGGCCGGCGCTGCGCTGATCTTGAGGTCTAGGATCAGCCCCCCCATGATTCCCACAAGAATGACCGCTGGGACTTCCCCGTCGAGATAGCTGCATAGGATCGCAAGGGCTGCGAAAAGGGTAACCCATATATCCGAGCGGGCCGAGAGCGCCAACTCAGCATGCTGAAGAAGAGCGCTGAGGGGAAGCGCCAACAGGGCGACCGCCGTGCCGGCTGAGACGAATCTTCGGAGAAGGCGGTAGAGCGCCGCGCAAAGACCAAGATTGGCAGCGACCGCAAAGCCGCGGACGATCCAGAAATGGCTCACTCCGCCCATGAGCAGAGCGGCGAGGTAGATGAGAAAGGTGAACGGGCCGTAGACGAGCGAGTAGCTGGAGACAGGTGAAGTCGGCAGTTGATACATGGGCAACCCGCGGAAGGTTGCGGCCGAAATGCTCAGGATATTGGCTTCGTCGAGCTGCATCATGAAGCAGCGCAGGGAACAGAGGGTGATCGCGAGATACGTGAAAAGGACAAAGAGTCCAGATGCCAACGCGACCCGGCGCAACAAGATTGAGCGGTCTTGCGGAGAGCGAAGCGAGCTCAGGAGAAGACTGAGCCTCGCAAGCAGATAACCTGCGAGAAACCAAACGAGCGGCAGCTCTCTTGCAAGACGTAGCAGAGCCGTTACCCTCGGGTACGAACCGGTGGAGACCAGCGTATCCTCCTGTTCCAAACAGCGGAGTTCTTTGAGTGCGCACTGCGAAACCGCGCTTGGCGCGATCGTCATCCGTTGCGGCCTCATTCGGCTTGGGCGCCGTAATTCGCCGCAGTCCTCAATCGGGTATGGATCACTCTCCGATCCAGGATGCTCTTCGTGTTCTCTTCAATATTATTATGGAAGCGTGACGCGAGTGGCGCCCAACTCAATCCGGCTTTGCCAGTTGTGGACTGTCGGGGTGGAGGATCGCGCCGCAGTGCTTCTTTACTGACAAAAGCTTTGACCACCGCCTACATCGGCCGTCTGGCTCCATCCCCCACAGGGCTGCTCCATCTTGGCCACGCGCGCACGTTTTTCATCGCCCACCAGCGCGCGCGGTCCGCAAACGGGAAGCTGTATCTCCGCGACGAAGACCTGGACCGCCAGCGCTCGCGCCCGGTGTTCTCCGCTGCCATGCGCGAAGATCTGCTCTGGCTTGGCCTTCGCTGGGATGGAGAGCTTCGCCAGAGCGAGCGGCTGCCGCTGTATCGTGCTGCCCTGGAGCGGCTCCTGGCCGCAGGCCTGGCCTACCCCTGCACCTGTTCGCGGCGCGATCTAGCAGCGGCCACGCAGGCCCCGCATGAAGACGCCGCCGCCGCGCCCGAGGACGATGAGCCCATCTACAACAATCGCTGCCGGCCTGCCACGGCTTCCCCCACAAGCAGCTTCGTTCCAGGCTGCAACTACCGCTTCCGCACGCCGGTTCATACCCAGGTCGCCTTCACTGACCTCCACGCCGGGCCGCAGTCGTTCACCACCTCGGTGGACTTCGGCGACTTCCTGATCTGGCGCAAGACGCTGGACGGCGGCGCCTCCGGCATCGGCTTGCCCAGCTATCAGCTCGCCTGCGTTGTCGACGACGCCCTCACCGGCGTCACCGAGGTGGTCCGGGGCGGCGACCTGCTGAAATCCACCGCTCGCCAGATTCTGTTGCAGCGCGCCCTGGGCTATCCCACTCCCGCCTACTTCCACTGCGACCTGGTGCGCGATAGCGCCGGCATCCGCCTGGCCAAGCGCCACGACGCTCTGTCCCTGCGCACCCTGCGCGCCAAAGGCGTGACCCCGGCCGAGATCCTGGGCATGTTCTGAACCATCGGCCGCGCCGGCGGGCGGTTCCGCACGAGCAGGAGAGGGTACAGCGGCTTTCCAGCCGAGCCGCTGTGAGCCTCTCCCCCTCCGCGCAGGCGTTATCTCCCCGCTCTGTAGGCTTTCAGAATCTGGTCGTAGGACTCGGGCACAAAGTCCGTTGGCGGCACGCCACCGGCCAGGTACTTCACAAAGTAATCCCACCGGCGCCGCATCACATAGGGTTCATCCTGGGCGTAGCCGTGATGCATGTTGGGCAGCATGAGCATGTCAAAGTTCTTGTTCGCCTGAATCAGCGCGTTCACCACCAGCAGGGTATTGTTGGGCGGAACGTTGTCATCCATCGTGCCGTGAACCAGCATCAGACGGCCCTTCAGGTTGGCAGCGTATTTCTCATTGGCTTGCGCGTTATAGTTGTCGGCGCCGTCCGGACCCATAATCTCCAGCCCTGCCCAGCGCTCATCCCAGTCGTCCTCATACTCCCGCTGGTCGTGGTTGCCGCTCTCAGCCCATCCCACCTGGAAGAAGTCGGGGAAGTGGAACATCGCGGAGACGGTGGCATTGCCTCCGCCGGAGTGTCCGGTGATGCCGACCCGGTTCAGATCGATCCATGCATCGCGCGTGGCCAGATCCTTGATACCGGAGACCTGGTCCGGGATCGTGTCATCGCCCATATCCGCCGGGCTGGAGGCGTGGGCGTCGTGGAAGCTCTTGGAACGGTGAGGATTGCCCATCCCATCGATGCACACCACCACAAAGCCGAGCTCGGCCATCGACTGAAGATCCCCGCGCGCAGCCTCAAACCCCGGCGGGCCAAAGACAGAGCACGACCCATCTTGTGGCCCGGGATAGACATAATCGATCACCGGATACTTTTTGGCGGGATCAAAGTCCGTCGGCCTGAAGAGCAGGCCGTAGAGCGGCGTCGCGCCGTCGCGCGCCTTTACCTGGACGCGCAGGGGTGGCTTCCAACCCGCGGCCAGTAGCTGGGAGATGTCCTGGCGGGCGAGGGTCACCAGCACGTTGCCGTTCCTCCCATCGCGCAGCACGGCGGTCTGCGGCGTGCTCACCGTCGAGTACACATCCACAAAGGTGTTTCCATCGGCAGGCGCCGTGATCTGGTGGGTCGCGTTCTCCGGCGTCAGCAGCGTCTGTTGCGTGCCATCCAGATTCACCCGGAAGTAGTTCACGTAGTATGGATCCTCGCCTGCTACCTTGCTGGTTGCGGTGAACCACAGCACTCCGGTCTTTTCGTCCACGGCTTTGATCGCAGCCACCGGGCCGTCGCCGCTCGTCACCTGGTTGACCAGCGCGCCGTTCTTCAGGTCGTAGAGGTAGTACTGCGCCCAGTTGCTGCGCTCGCTGGCCCAGAGAAACTGATTGCGGCTCCACAACACCTTCCAGTCGGTGGTTGCCTGCCAGCCGTAGTAGGTGTCCACGTGTTCGTGATAGATCGGCTTGACCTCTCCGGTGGAGGTGTCGGCCATCTCCACCCACTCATCCTTGTGATCCCGCGAGGTGGAAACAAAGGCCAGCCGGGAGCCGCCGGGCGAGAACTCCACATCGTTCCAGCGGCCGTTTCCGTCGCAGCTCACGTCATCGCACTCCATGCTGCGATGCTCCAGCGGCGGCGTCTTCAGCCGCACCATCTTGCCCGTCGCCACGTCGATCACCACCGGCTCGATCATGGTGACGTCCTTGTCTCCCACCAGCGGATAGCGCCACGCCACCAGCTGGGGATGGCGGTTGGTGACCGGCACAAGGTACATCATCCCGGTCTTGCGCTCGTCCTGCTGGAAGGTGGCAATCTTTTTTGAATCCGCCGACCAGGTCAGAATGGCTCCATCGGAGTGTTGCCATCCGGCATTATCCGTGGCGTAGCCGAAGTCCGCAACGCCGTCCGTGGTCAGCGGCCTTTCCTGGCCGGTGGCCACCACCCGCACCCACAGGTTGTTGTCCCGGATGAAGGCCGCCAACTTCCCGTCGGGAGACAGGTTGGCCTGGCCTCTGGGGCGACGCGCCATGCCATTGGGCGAGGTTCCGGCCGGGCCGGCAGGCTTGGGTTCCTCTTTGCAGGTGGTAACTGCCTGATCGCAGTCAAAGACGCCTTGGCTGGTGGCCACGGAGAAGCCGCCCGTGGCCGGCTCCGCAAACCGGCGGACGCCAAGATGGTTGGCGTCCACTGGAGCGGCCTCCTGCGCCGCGTGGGCCGAGCGCATCGCCGCGTTGATCGCCGCAGCCAGCTTTGCATTGTCGAAGGCGAGAGCTACGGTGCGGTTGGCCGGGTCGGCGATTCTATACATCGTTCCATTCGCGCCCGGGTCGCGATAGAACACCCTCCCGTCGGCCAGGTAACTCACGCCGCGGATGGTATGTTGCACCAGCCCGTTCACGTTGTAGAACATCCAACGCTCGGCCTGCGCGTAGTCCTGTTTGGTGTACACCTTTTGCGCTGCCGCGGGCAGCGCGGCGCTCACTCCGGCGGCCAACCATCCGGCGATCCTCAAAGAACGGCGAATTGACATGGCGGGGATCATCCTCTTCTGAAGAGCTTTTTTTCATGCAGACAACTGTCCCATCAGCCTATTGCAAAATTGTCCCGGCGGCGAGCCCTGGGGCGCGGATTCTGGAAGCAGGCCCGGGACGCGGCCGACTCTCTCCAGGCCCCGAATCGCAAACAGGACCGTCTTCGGCGAAAAAAGCGCGCCCCACAGGGTTGCTGTGGGGCGCGCGGTTGCATCAGCGGCGCCGATGTTACATGTTTTCGATCATGCGGGTGGCGAACTGGCTGGTCTTCACCTTGGTTGCGCCCTGCATCTGGCGTTCGAAGTCATAGGTGACATACTTCTGCTCGATGGTCTTGGCCATCGACGACTCGATCAGACGGGCTGCCTCATGCCAGCCCAGGAAGTCGAACATCATCACGCCGGAGAGGATCACCGATCCCGGGTTGATCACGTCCAGATCCGCATACTTGGGCGCGGTTCCGTGGGTGGCCTCGAAGACCGCATAGCCGTCGCCGATGTTGGCGCCGGGAGCGATTCCCAGACCGCCGACCTGAGCCGCCGCCGCGTCGGAGAGGTAGTCGCCGTTCAGGTTGGTGGTCGCCAGCACGCTGTACTCCGAGGGACGCGTGACCACCTGCTGGAAGATCGAGTCCGCGATGCGGTCATTGACCATCAGCTTCTTCTTCCACTGGCCGTTGCCGTGGGTGGCTCCGATCCTGGCGATGACATCCTTGACCTCCTTCACAACGGAGTCCTGGAAATCCTTGGCCGCAAAGCTCAGACCCGGCTCGACCATCTCCGCGTTCTGCTCCGCGGTCAGGTTGGGGTTCGCCTCCAGATTGCCCAGAATCCAGCTCTCGCGTTCAGTCACCGTCTCATTGCGGAACTCCTGCGTCGCCACCTCGTAGCCCCACTCGCGGAAGGCGCCCTCGGTGAACTTCTGGATGTTGCCCTTGTGGACCAGCGTGACGCTCTTGCGGCCATCCGACAGCGCGAACTTGATCGCCGCCCGCACCAGCCGCTTGGAGCCCGTCACCGAGATGGGCTTGATGCCGACGCCCGAATCCAGACGGATCTGCTTCTTGCCGCCCTTCAGCATCTCGCTGTTCAGGAACTCGATCACCTTGTCCGCCTCCGGCGTGCCCTGCTGGAACTCGATGCCGGCATAGATGTCCTCGGTATTCTCGCGGAAAAGCACGATGTTCATCAGCTCGGGGTGCTTCACCGGGCTGGGCACACCGGGATAGTACTTCACCGGCCGCACGCACTGGTACAGGTCCATCAACTGCCGCAGGGCCACATTCAGGCTGCGGATGCCGCCCCCCACTGGGGTGGTCAGCGGTCCCTTGATGGAGACCCGGAAGGCCACTGTCGCCTTCACGGTATCCTCCGGTAGCCAATTCTTCGTCTGGGCAAAGGCCTTCTCGCCGGCGAGAACCTCAAACCATCTCACCTTGCGCTTGCCGCCATAGGCCTTCTCTACCGCCGCATTGAAGACCCGCTCGGAGGCCTTCCAAATGTCGCGCCCGGTGCCGTCGCCCTCAATAAAGGGAATAATCGGGTTGTCCGGCACAATGTACTTGCCGTCTTTGTACTCGATGGCCTGGCCGTCCTGCGGCACAGCAATTCCGTTGTAGCTCGTCTGCATGATTCTTAAACTCCCAGAGATTTTCGATCGAGATCAGTGGCTCGCGGCTCGACGTCCCATTTCGGCGCTCACTCACATCCGCTCCTCATCCTACTCCTCGGGTGCTTCATTTATCGAACCGCAACCCGATAAACGAACATGCAGAGGAGCTTCCGCCACTGACTCTTTCGATTCTATCGCTCCACTCCAAGCCGCAACAAAGCTTCCTCTCACGGGCTCAGCTCTCCGGATCATGCTTGTGGCCGAGGCGTATTTCAACCTCAGCCGCCGGCGCTGAGCTCGGCAGTCATCTCCTCTGGCTCCTGGAAGCCGGGCCAGACCGCGCGCCGTCCCCTGCGCCGCTCTGGTGGTCATGGGGGCATAGGCCTCCGCTCTCCCGCCCTGGTTCATTCTTTCCAACCCGGACTTTGTCGAGGATAGCCTCAGCGAAGGCTTTCCAGACGAAGGGTGTGGGTTCCCATTCCAATGGAGGAGCCACTGGTGGATCGCCTGCCCGGTCGTTCAGAGCGAGCCTTTTAACCAGACATCGTCCTATAGCCGTCAGAAGAGCCTGCCAGGGCCTCTGTGTTCCACTCCCATTTGGCAGCCGAACCGAACGGCGGTTTTTTTTCGTGATGTTTTGGCTTAAATCATCACTTAACCAACAGAAGCAGTTTTAACCCACAAACCGTCCGAATGGAGCGGACCGCGGCAGGCCGGCAGGCGAAGAGCCGGAATCCGGAACGTGGTCTTCTGCCGGAAGACGGAACTGTTTTGCGCGGAAGGAAGGCGCAGCAGGGGTGTGGATCCAGGGTGAGTGGGGTCCAGTTTGCCCGCACCGGACACTTCGGCCGGCGCGTTCTTGAGGGGCGGAGCGGATTTTGCGGAAGAGGGTTGAAAGGGGGCGAAGCGCAAGCATGACAGAAGGCCGGAAGTTCACCATTGGGCGCGATCCGCGCTGCGATATTGCGGTGGCCGACGACTCCGTGAGCCGTGTGCATGCCGAGTTCCTGTGCGCCGCGGATGGATCGATGACGGTGCGCGACCGCGGCAGCCGCAACGGAACCCGGGTTTTGCGCAAGGGCGCAGCGAAGCCCGTGGCGGAAGTGGAAGAAGTTGTCTACCTTACCGATACGCTGCAGTTCGGTGGGGCCTCGCTCACCGTCGGCGAGATTCTGGCGGGCCTGCGGGGGCGACTGCCCGATGCGGGCCACGGCTCTGCCGGCCGCATGCCTGCCGCGGCGGTTGCGGAGACCAGGATGGAGCGCTGCGCCTGCGGATCTGTGAAACCAATCCATCAACGTTGTCCGGAGTGTCATCAATGAACGATGTTTTCGCCAGGCAGAGCCGTTCCCCGGAGCCCGGCTCCGGGCGCAGCCGGTGGGCCGTGCCGGACCGTCGCGTGGTGCTTGTGCTCTCCTTGCTTTGCGCCATCTGCTTCATTGCGCTGCTCACGCTGCTGTTGAATCCCGATGGCCGGGCCGCTGCGCTGCTGCTCGATCGCCGGTCTCCGCACTTTGTCTTTCCGTTTACGATTCAGAACTTTGAACACATCTTCTTCTTTATGGCGCTGGGCGAACTGTTTGTCCGCTGGCGGGTAGCGGAGCACGAGCTGGCCTTCGTCGAGCGCGGGTTCCTGCCCGAGGATGAGAGTACGGTGCTGCAGCACTCCGAGCTGGGGCCGATCCGGCGCCGGGTGGCGAAGGAGTTCGATCGTGAAAACGGCTTTCTGCCCTCGCTGATCAATCTGAGCATTCTGCAGTTCCAGTC
>JAKAQS010000045.1 GCA_021819585.1 Acidobacteriota bacterium | reverse complement strand
GTTACATTGATTCGTCTGCCCTTCAGGCGAAGTCCGGGCGTGAAAGGACTTCGGCCAACATCGACCGGATTGGAGGATCGACCATGATAAACCCAGCAACAAAGCCAGGTACTCAGAGAGGCAGGTTGCCTGCGAGACTTGCGGACGGCCTTTCGATGGAGGTGAAGGTCGCGTTCCGCCTCTTCCTCTTGACTTGTCTGTTCACAGGAGCTGCCCCGAGACTCCGTGCGCAGGTGCTGACCGGCGAAATTGACGGTACCGTAAGGGACTCGTCAGGAGCTGTGGTGCCCCAGGCGACGGTGACTGTGAGGAACGCTAATGAGCGCATCGTGCAACGTGTGGTGCAAACAGACGGTCAGGGCCACTTTACCGTGCCTTTGCTAGCGATTGGCCGGTACTCGTTGAAGATCGAAGCCAATGGTTTCAAGATTTCGACGGTGAGCGGCGTCGAAGTGCATGTGGGGTTACCGATCACGGTCCCGGTAACTCTTGCCGTTGGAAATGCTGCGCAATCGGTTACGGTGACAGCGAATAATCTGGCGCCGGAGTTGACCACGTCTGCCGCTGGGAGCCTCCTACGATATAGGCGCCGAGGCCGGCTCACAATTCGCTCCGGTGGCAGCTTGCGCGCCGGCCAAATCGCTGGAGCAATCCTTTACACCGAAGGCTCCCACGGCCTCGCAGCCTCTGGCGCCGCTTCGACCGCCGCCTGGTGAAACAGACAAGCCCCCGAGCGGCGCTCCTACCCGCCCTGGGCAAACCCCATTGAGGATGCACAACGCCGGAGTACTAAAGGAGGAGATGTTAGGCCATGAAGCAAGCTTGGACGATGGATGCGACAGGTCAGGTCGAGGAGATGAGATTCATTGATACTTTTCGCAGGAACTTATTCCGAGGGCTGAGCCTGCTCTTTGCGATGAGCCTGCTCACGACAGCTATATTAAGGTCGAACGCACAAAATTTGACAGGACAGATTGACGGCGTAGTCAAGGACAGCACCGGGGCCGTAATTCCAGGCGCAACGGTGACGCTCAAGAACACCGACCAAAACCTCTTGGTGCGCACGGTCACTTCCAACAGCCACGGGGAGTTTACTGCGCCGTTATTGGCTGTCGGGCATTATGTGGTCACAGGAGCCGGCCAAGGATTCGCAACGACGACGGAAAGCGTTGTTGTCCATGTTGGAATACCGGTTGCGATTAGCCTGACTCTAAAGCCAGGCACGGCGATGCAACTTGTGCAAGTGACAGCTAACCAACTACAGCCGCAACTGGACACTGCCGCCGCCGGAACACTGATCAGTAACGAGCAAATTACACAGCTATCGTTGAGCAGCCGCAATTTCGAGCAGATGCTCTATCTGCAGCCCGGAGTCAGCGGCGGTATTCCTGGCCCGGACACGCGCGGTAGCATCTCTACCTCCGGGAAGACAAACGTGCAAAATTTTTCCGTCAGTGGTCTTCCAAACAACAGCAATGGCTATTACCTGGACGGTCAAGACATCAATAAGCGTCTTGGCCAGCAAACGATCTCCTTCCCTGGCATTGATTTCATCCAGGAGATGAATCTCCAACGCGCCGGTTATGGCGCCGAGTATGGTGGACCTGGCAGCGCCGTGGTCACCGTGGAAACCAAGTCAGGCGCGTCCGCTTTTCATGGCGGGGCATATGAATTCTTCCGCAGTCAGATTCTCGACGCGAATGGATATTTCGATAACCTCGCTGACGTTCCACGGCCCGGATTGCGTTACAGCGACTACGGATACCAGGCAGGCGGTCCAGTGTGGCTCCCCCACGTCACCGACAGGACTCACGCTAAGACGTTCTTCTATCTTGGCCAGGAATTTCTGCGCGAAGAAGTGGCCGTCCAACAGAACATCACCAACATCCCCACTGCGGTACAGCGACAAGGCATCTTCGCTGCGCCAGTATGCGTCACCTACAGCACCTCCGGGAAATGCACTGGGAGCACAACTCATATCACGACCTTCAACACAACAGCCCAAGCTTATCTGCAGGACATCGTCGACAAGATCCCCTTACCTAACAATCCGAACGATCCACAGGGGTTGATTGCGACCTCGGAGGGAATTAATAACGAGACTCAGACATTCATCCGCATCGACCACCAGTTCGGCCGGAAGTTGAGTGTATTCTTTCGCTTTCTTGATGATGCATCCCAGGTGCTGGCTCCAGACGGCTTTTTGGGAGCATCAGCCATACCCGGCATAGCCGTGTCGAGAATCACAGATGGATCGACGAGCTACCTTGGTCATGCAACGTACGTCATCAACAGTAATAACGTCTTAGACGGCGGCTACGGATATCGACCGGATTGGGTCAACACCCTGCCAATCGGGCTTATGCTTCGCAGCAAAGCAATCGATGTCGGTCCCACCTTGCCTTATACAGTGGACACCGCAGTGGAGGTGGGTGTGCCGGCTGTGACCATCTTCGGCTCGGACTACGCTTCTCCAGGAATTTACACGGAGCGCAGCCCGGTCACACAAATCTTCATGAATGATACATCGGTGATCGCCAGGCACTCACTGGAGTTCGGCGTCAACCTGGAGTATCAGAACTCCGGCAGTAACGGACCGGGGTTGAACGCAGGAACGTTTGCGTTCGCACCGAACGCGCTCCCAATCGGCAGCGCCGCCACGAAGTTTGACCAGGCCTTCGCGGAATTCCTAACGGGGCAGGTATCGACCTTTACCCAAGCTTCTACGGTCCTCGGTGGAGCGGCAAACTCAAATCTATATGAGGCCTACGCACAAGATAACTTCCGGGCAACTAATCGCCTGAGCTTGAACGGAGGTGTCCGTTACTCGTACAACGCGGAACCGAGTGTCGCACAATTCAGAAATTATACGGAAGCGCCTATCATTAACTTTGACCCGAGCACGTTTAGCGCAACTCATGCTCCAGCCATCGATTCCAATGGCCTAATCTGCACCCAGGCTCCATGCGCAGGGGGCGGGACACCAAATCCCGACTTCAACCCGCAAAACGGTCTGATTCTTTCCGGACGGAATTCGCCATATGGCTCGAAGGTCGTTAGCCAGCCGATCCTGACGTTTGCGCCGAGGGTCGGGTTTGCCTTGGATGTGCATGGCGACGGAAGCATGGCACTGCGAGGCGGATACGGCATCTACTATATGCAAACCGCAACGAATCAGTTCAAGACCATGGAAATCCAGAATTATCCTAACTACAACGAGACAATCATATCGGACACCTCGTTCGGCGACCCTGGCAGCGGCGTTCCTGTCGCCAGCAAGGCGCCCGTTCTAATCGATGCCTATCAGCCCAAAGACGCCGAGCCTTACCTGCAGTCTTGGAGTCTCGATCTTCAGCAACAGCTCAGCAAAACTGTCCTACTCGATATTGGCTACTATGGGAACCACGCTTTGCATATGGGCGTTGGCCAGGCTGCATTCGAAGATATCAATCAACCAGACCCGGGGGAGTTCGCCCAGAAAGGGATCATACCCGGAAACATTGTCACGGTTGCAAATACTCAAAAGCTGAACCAGATTCGTCCCTACCTGGGATATGCTGCGATCACCAGCCTCCAGACGATGTTTTCCTCAAATTATCACAGCTTGCAGGTATCTCTTCAACAACGAGTGAAGAATGGAGCTGTCCTTGCAGCGAACTATACATTCTCTAAATCATTGAGCGACTACAGGGTTCCGCAAAATATTTACAACCTCAAATCTGAATACGGACCTGATAGCGATGACAGAACAAATATATTCAATGCCAGCTTTGTATATCCGTTTGCCTTTGGTCGCGGCAGCCAGGGAATAAGATACTATCTGCTCGGTGGATGGGAGGCTTCAGGAATCATTTCATATGGATCGGGCCTTTATCTCACCGCTCATACAATCGATGTTGATCCAGGGGGAATCGGGGTCCTCGAGGGACCGGCAGCGGGACGCCCGGATTATATTAGCAATCCAAATAGCGGCGCGCCACACAGTCTGACGCAATGGTTCAATAAAAACGCATTTGCCGAAGTGCCGGCCGGGCAATATCGCCCCGGAGACGACGGGGTGGGTAACATTCTTGGGCCTGGGTACGAGAACTGGGATCTGAGCTTGTTTAAAAATGTTGCAATTCGTCAACGTTTGAACATGCAACTTCGAGCGGAAGCGTTTAACACGTTCAATCACACCAACTTTCAAGGCGTTCAGACGACTCTGGAAGAGAGCAACTACGGCCAAGTTACGGACGCTGGATCTGCGCGCGTCATGCAGCTGGCCGCGAAAATCATCTTCTAACACAAAGCAAAAGGGAATAGGGAGAGAGCAATGCAACGCAGAGATTTCTTGAAGATCGCCTCCTTGAGCGCGGCAGGTACGGTGACGCCGGGCACAGCACTTGCCGGTACAAAGTCCGACGTGACCCCAACGAGCATCAAACCGAATATCATCTTCGTTGTATCCGACCAGCACCGAGCAGGGCTAACCAAACGTTCGGGATATCCGCTGGACACCAGCCCAACGCTGGACCAACTTGCGGATAGGGGAATTGGATTCGATCGCGCCTACTGCACCACGCCCTTATGCGTACCCAGCAGAACCAGCATGTTGACCGGGCGGTGGCCAGAGGCGACGCATGTGAAGATGAACCTGGACGGGCAGGATGCGTACTATAAGGAGCACCTATACCAGGTGGCGAAGGGGATGGGTTATCGTACTGGCCTGGCCGGCAAAAACCACACATTCTTGCGAAAAGACGACCTCGACTTCTGGCGTCCGTACATGCATTGGAACGGGTATATGGGACCAAATGCGCCGAAGGAATACCATGAATATGACGATTGGATGCGAGGCCTGAATGCGGAGCCTGCACTGACGCCGACTCCGTTCCCTGTGGAAGTCGGCTATCCCTATCGGATTGTCTCAGATGCGATGGATTTCATTGACAGCTCCGGCAGTGAGCCTTTCATCTTACAGGTGGGCTTTCCAGAGCCTCATGATCCCGAGCAAGTGCCAAAGCCCTACTGGGATATGTACCCGCCGGAGAGCGTTCCTGACCGCTGTGCCGGACCGGAAGCGCTCAAGAACCTGGGTTTTCGCGCCAATTGGCTATATGGCTTGTCGAATGATCCGTTCCCGAGCGAGAAATACTGGCGGCGCTATAAATCGAACTATCTGGGCATGTTGCGTCTTCTGGACGATCAGCTAGGCCGGCTCGTGGCCCATCTGAAAGAAAAGGGAATCTTTGACAACACCATCATTGTGTATCTTGCGGACCACGGCGACTACCTGATGGATTATGGCCTGCCGCGTAAAGGCGTCGGCCTGTTTGAATGCCTGACGCGTATCCCGATGGTGTGGTCTGGTTATGGGATCAAACCGAGCAGCATCGGCTCTTCCGCCTTCGTTTCCATGGGAGATGTAATGCCAACTCTGTGTGAGGCGATGGGTGCTGAGATTCCAGAGGGCGTACAGGGCCGCAGCCTATGGCCTCTTCTGCAGGGTGAAGACTATCCCCATGAGGAGTTTCGAAGCATCTACTCGACCGTCGGACTAGGGGGTCTCTACTACGAGAAGACGGACAATATTCCATACAGCATATCTGAGCGGAGGGTGGCGGCGCAGCAACATCCTGATCCGGATGGCCCGGAATATGGAAAAACGGGATGGGATGAGTTGAACAAGGTGACGCAAAGCGGCCTTCAAGCAATGGTCAGAATGGGCGACTGGAAGTTGATCTACGACATGATGGGATACGGGCAGCTTTATCATCTGTCCTCCGATCCTTGGGAGTTGACCAACCTCTTTGGGCATCCCTCGGTGTCCAAGGAGCAAGCACAACTGATGGAGGAGCTGCTCATGTGGACCATCCGGTCTCAGGACAGCCTGCCCACCGGGCCGCAGAATGGCAAGTATCAAACAAAATGGTCGAGGAAGCACAACTGGCTTGCGCCGTATCGGCAAGGCGTTGCGCCGGAAGCGTTTATCCCCTAGTAAAGGAGCCAAGGATGAAGACAAGACGGGAAGTTATCCAACAAGGTCTATATACAGGAGCGGCAGCGATGCTGCCTGGCGCCATCCGCCGCGGTTTGGCTGAGCCTAAGAACGGACCGCCGGCAAAGGCGAGCGGCTCGCGCCCAAATATCATTTTCATCCTTGCCGATGACATGGGCTTTTCCGATCTGGGTTGCTACGGCTCGGAGATAGACACCCCGAACATCGATGCCTTGGCGAAAGGAGGCTTGCAATTCACCGAATTTCACAACAGTCCGCGCTGCTGCCCATCGCGCGCCGCATTGATGAGTGGTCTCTACTCCCATCAGGCGGGCATGGGGCTGATGACCGCCGACTATGGGAGATATCCGTATCCGGCCTACCGGGGAGATCTGAGCCAAAGCTGCGTAACGATTGCGGAGGCTTTGAAGCCGGCCGGTTACAACACGCTGATGGTTGGAAAGTGGCACCTGACGCCGCTGACCGTGGGCCAGCATAACTATCCCTTGCAGCGCGGGTTCAATCACTATTACGGCATCATTAACGGAGCCGCGAGCTACTTCGATCCTGCCTCGCTGACGAGGGATAACACTCCGATTGAAGTCCACAAGGACCAGCACGACTACTATCTGACGGATGCCCTTGGTGATAATGCTGTGCAGTATATTGAAGCGGCAGCGCGTGGCGACCAGCCGTTCTTCCTCTACGCGGCTTTCACTGCGGGCCATTGGCCGTTGATGGCGCCAGAAGAAACCATCGCCAAATATAAGGACAGATACTCAGGCGGCTGGGACAAGCTCCGCGCCGAACGCCACGCCAAACAGCTTGCATTGGGTATCGTGCAGGAACGCTGGGGCATCACAGAACGAGATCCGCGAGTGCCGGCCTGGGAACTGGCTTCCTATCATGAGTGGGAGATGCGGCGTATGGCCGTTTATGCCGCTCAGATCGACAAGCTCGATCAGAACGTCGGGAAGATCGTCAGCAAACTTCGTCAGTTGAATATTCTCGACAACACGATGATATGCTTCATGTCCGACAATGGCGGCAACTTCGAAGAACTGAGGCGCATTCCTCCTGACAAGCCTCGGCCGGCCTATATGCCCTATCGAACGAAGGAGGGCAAGGATGTTGTTCCCGGCAACGATCCATCCATCATGCCGGGTCCCGCGACGACCTACGCCAGCTATGGCATACCATGGGGCAACACGAGCAACACACCCTTCCGCCTCTACAAACACTACGCGCATGAGGGTGGCATCTCAACTCCCTTTTTCGTTCACTGGCCGCAGGGGCTGAAGAATGGGGGCCTTTCCCATGTCATTGGGCACGAGATCGATGTGATGCCTACCTGCCTGGATGTAGCCGGAGCCACATATCCGACGACCACCAAGGCGGGCGTTGCGCCCCCTCCTTTACCCGGCAAGAGCCTCGTTCCGGTGCTCGAAGGAGGAACGTTACCTGAGCGCTCGCTGTTTTGGGAGCATGAGGGCAACTGCGCCGTGCGCGAAGGCAAGTGGAAGCTGGTCTCCCGCTTTCCCGATGCCTGGGAACTCTATGACATGGAACAAGACCGCACGGAGATGCACGACATCGCCGACAACCATGTGGATCGTGTGCGGAAAATGGCTGAAGACTACGGAAAGTGGGCAAAATATGTTGGCGCGCAACCGTGGCCGATGCCGGAGACGCCGGAGCGCGAGCGCGCGGGCGCCATGCCATCCCCGCCCTATCTTCAGCATGACCGAAATCCAGAAGGATAGAACGCGGATACGCCATCGGGCGATTCCGCGGCCAAGGAATCGCCCGTAAACGTCACAAAATGGAAGGCTATTCAGCGAAAGGAGAAAGATGAAGATGAAAGCACGTATTGTCGAATGTCCACGAAGAGCAATTGTTCTCCTCATTGTCGCTGTGGCAACGCTTGCAGCCCATGCTCAGCCGAAAGCGAAGAGTGCGTCGACGGCGCCTGCGAACGTGGCCGAAAACTCTGGGATTCACAAGATCAAACACGTGATTATCATCATGCAGGAGAATCGCTCCTTCGACCACTATTTCGGAACATTTCCTGGAGCGGATGGAATCGCCATGGAAAATGGCGCAGCTACTGCGTGTATCCCAAATCTGATGACGGGAAAATGTGTTCACCCGTATTTGGAACATGCCGACAGAAACGGAGGCGCTCCACACTCCGCTGCGGCTGCGACCGCCGCCATTGATGGCGGCAAGATGGATGGGTTTATTGCGGTGGCGATTCAGGCGGCAAAGGTGCGTTGCAAGAATCCTACCGATCCAAATTGCGGCGAAGATGGAGGTATAGGCCCGGACCGTGTGATGGCCTATCATGTCCAATCCGACATACCGAACTATTGGACCTATGCAAAAGACTTCGTACTGCAAGACCACATGTTCGAGCCGGTAGCGTCCTGGAGTCTCGCTTCGCATCTCTATATGGTGTCCGCATGGTCAGCGAAGTGCAGTGACCCGAAGGATCCAGAATCTTGCCAAAGTGACCGCCCGAGAAAACGGCCTGCTCCTGGCAACGACACGCCCTATGTATGGACGGATATCACCTGGCTGCTGAACCAAAACCATGTCTCCTGGGGCTACTATCTTGATGGGGGGCCAATCCATGGTGGACGGAACGGCGGAATGCCGGGTGATCGGCACCAGGTGAATCGTGGGGTGCCGAAGATTTGGGACGTCCTGCCTCAGTTTACGGACGTACATGAAGACAAGCAACTGGAGAATGTGCAGAATCTCTCTGCATTTTTCACCGCCCTAAAGGCTGGGACATTACCATCGGTTAGTTGGATTGCGCCGAGTTCTTATGACAGCGAACATCCGCCGTCGCTGGTCAGTATCGGCCAATCGTATGTTACACACATTGTCAATGAAATCATGGAAAGCCCGGAGTGGAATAGCACGGCGATCTTCCTTGCCTGGGATGATTGGGGAGGATTTTACGATCACGTGCGGCCTCCGGTGGTCGACTCTCTGGGATATGGAATACGGGTTCCCGGTCTCGTTATCAGTCCCTATGCAAAGCAGGGATACATAGACCATCAAACCCTCAGCTTTGACGCCTATTTGAAGTTCATCGAGGACGACTTTTTGAGTGGAGCGCGTCTGGATCCAAAGACGGACGGCCGCCCGGACCCAAGGCCGGATGTTCGTGAAAATGCCCATGTGCTCGGAGATCTGACGCAGGACTTTGATTTTTCGCAGCCACCGAGACAGCCGGTGTTGTTGCCGGAACACCCGGAAACCACCCTGACGCACTAAAGGAAGTAGCACTTGGAAGATGGGAATGACATGCGAGGGCATGAGGTGAGGAGCAGGAGCTTCCGCTGGAGGTCGGCGTCACTGTAACCATGGAATTTCAGGGGTCGTATCCAGGAGAGGAAAAATGAGCAAGCCAACGCACGTGTCCAGAAGGGAATTTATCCAGGCGGCGGCTGCCGGCGCTGCGGGTCTTGCGCTGAATCGGCGCGCCGGCGCGGCCGCGATCGGCAAGATTCAGAAGCAACCAAACATCCTGTGGATCATGTCCGACGAACACAATGTGAACGTGATGGGGGCCTACGGGAACAGGTTGATTCACACCCCGTATATGGACTCATTAGCGGAAGCAGGAGTCAGCTTCGACACGCATTACTGCAATTCTCCGTTGTGCGTGCCGTCGCGGCTCTCGCTGACAGCGGGAAAGTACACTTCGAGAGTAGACGTTTGGGGGCTTACCTCGTGGCTGCCAAGCGCGGACATTGCATCTTTGCCACGGGTGATGAACGCGGCCGGGTACCAGTCGTTTCTATGTGGTAAACAGCATTATGACTACACTCGTCGCTACGGGTTTACGCAGATCGGTGGCAATTTCAATAATTTTTATAAAACAGGGAAAGGTCATCGATTGAGTCCGTATCACGTTACGCAGAAGCAGCTCTCGCCATTTTTTGACCACTTCCACCCCGGAGATCACAGTAGCACTCTTGATCATGATCGGGCGGTTACCGCGGGGACACTCGAATTTCTATCGAAGCGACAGCGCGGCGACGGGCCATTTTTCCTGTTTGCAGGATACCTGGCGCCACACTTTCCCATCGTTGCGCCGCAAAACTACTGTAACCGTTACACCGGGAAAGTCCCCATGCCGGTAATCCCTCCCGGATTTCTGGAGAATCTGTCTTTGAACTACAAGGTGCAGCGTGCGGGGTTTGAAGAGATTGGAGTGCCGGACGACACTGTGCGGCGTGGGCGCGAAATCTATTATGGGCTCACAGACTGGGTGGATAACGAGATCGGTAAAGTGTTGACCACGCTTCGTAGCCGCCCGGAGATTGCGGAAAATACCGTAATCATTTACTCCTCCGATCATGGTGAAAACATGGGGGAGCATGGCATGTGGCGCAAGAACTGCATGTTTGAGCCATCAACCCGCGTTCCGTTGATTATTTCGTGGCCACAGCGATGGCGGCCCGGTCAGAGAAGGGTCGGAGCATCGTCTCATTTTGATCTGGTTCAGACGGTCGCTGCGATTGGCGGCGGACGCACTCCGGAGGACTGGAACGGGGAATCTATGTTGCCGTGGCTCGATTCTCCCAAGCAGCCATGGAAGAATTACGCGGCGAGCGAGTATTACGCAAAGAATACCGCTTCCGGCTATGTTATGTCCCGTGACGGAGATTGGAAGTACACCTATCACACCGTTATCGACAAGGACCATCCGTCGCAGCAGGAACTCTACCATATGCCGACCGATCCGCAAGAGTTCACAAACCTGGCGAATCGGCCTGAGCATCAGGCTCGGATGGCATCGATGCATCGGCGTCTGGTGAAGGAGGTAGGAGGCGATCCGGATGAAACGGAGCAGCGGGCCAGATATCAGCTCGCCCGAGGTTACGACCGCACCGATCCTAGACCGTCTCCTGTGGGTGTCGACGGGCAGCCTATTCGGAAATCGGCCTCAGCGTAGAGTGACCGACGCTAAAGCCGTATCGCCACGTTTGCGGGAAAGATTGACCGGGCTTCGAAGAGTCGGAGAGCGGGAAGACCTTGTCCGCCCAAGGTGCATCCCATGCGGAGCTGCGTGGATGGCGAAGGGGATACGAAGATGAAGAACGCGAAACAAGGGCGGCGCTCGGTGGGGTTCAAGCAAGGGGTGGTGCGGCCGGTGGGACCAGGCCAGAAGATCGTGGAGATGGCGCGCAGTTTGGGAATTGGGGAGCAGATGTTGTCGAACTGGGTAAAGGGGCAGCGTGAAGGACGGCTGAAGAAGGTTCCGGTAGGGCTGGAGTGACGGGCGAGCTGTAAGAGATCCGCCGGTGAGCGCGTCGAGTTGGCGAGGGCGAAATAGAAGCGCGACATCCTGGGAGAAGCGACGGCATACTTCGCCAAGGGGCAGAAGTGAAGTATTATGCTTTCATTGAACGCCGTCGGCGCCTCTGGCCGGGAGGATGATTAGAGCGACGCTGGCGGAATAGCACCCGGCGGTCTGCGTGGCTTTCCAAGAGAATTGCCGCGAGGAATATCAGCGGGAAATACAGCGAGGCGGCGACCGCTACAAAATCATCGACACCGGCGTAGCGAAAAAAGCAGATGCGTGGCCTGGATCGTCCATATCGCTTGAAATATCTATGATTTACGTTGGTCGGGGCGGAGGGATTCGAACCCCCGACCCTCTGCTCCCAAAGCAGATGCGCTACCAGACTGCGCTACGCCCCGACAGACCCATCATATCAACTCGCCGGCAACCAGGCCCAGGATCTCGCGCAGCAGCCCACCCAACTGTGTCCCTGCAACGACGACGGCATCGTCGAGCGTCCAGACCGCAAGACCCGGCGCCTCTGCCAGGATTCCGTCCTGCCGGCATCACCGGCAGGTTGGACGGCACTGCTCGGCATAGCAGTCGCCCCCCCTGGGTGGACCCAGCGAATCTCTGCCAGGATCGGGGCCGGGGGCTGGCGCCACCGCCTGCACTGCCTCTTCGCTTCCAGCTTGCAGGATGCTACAATCAAGAACGATACGGCGGCTATAGTTCAGTGGCAGAACGCCGCTCTGTGGCAGCGGATGTCGTGGGTTCGACCCCCACTGGCCGCCCCAACTCTCCTGACATCTTCTTCCTCCCCGCGAAGATCCCTTGGCCCATGTCCCTGTGGGTAAACGCTGAGTGCGGTCGAAATCATCCATTCCCTCTGCGCGGCGCCGTAGCGCTATCGCGTCTGGGGTAGCTTACGGCAGCGCGCGTCCCGGATCTTCAAGGGGATGGCTGCGCTGAACGGCGCAGGATTCGCGGTCGATTACAGGCTCGAAGTTCCTCTTGCCGCTCGTGTGCAGGCGATGCATCGACTGCATGAGCGCCTTCCCGATGAAAGCGGTGTCGTGTCTCCGCCCCAGGATTCCCCGGGAACAAAAGATGGCTCGATACTTCTGTTTCTCCTTTTTGCTTCCCTTCAATGATTTACACGACGTTGAGGGAGGTTGTTTCAGGTGATTCGTTCTCACATTTCTAGTCTTGAAATTTGCAATGGTTGCCGTTTTTTTTGATTAACTTCATCATTTTTGTGGACAAGACCATCACCTCTGTATTAAATTTTGCTCCAAGCTCGAAGAACGGTCCAAGGCCTGCGACGCTGGTGTCACACTTCGCCGCGTTATCTCTAAGTTTCCTTCCATAGGAGAAAAGCGATGCAGTTCAAAAACAAGTACAGAGGTCTCCGAAGCTCCCTCTTGGTCATGGTTCTACTTGTCACATGGTCCCTTGGCCGCAGCGCTCTGGCGCAGAACGCACAGGGCAACATCGTCGGCCACGTGACAGACCCGACAGGCGCCGCCATACCCAACGCCACGGTGACGGTTACCAATACGGACACCAATGTCCCTCTGACCTTCCATACCAACTCCGTTGGAGACTACACCGCGCCGGCGATCAACCCCGGGCCGTACACCGTAACAGTGAATGCGCCCGGATTCCGCCAGGCGGTCTCTCAGACGCTGACGCTCGAAGTGCAACAGACGCTGCGCGAGAACGTCAAGCTGCAGGTGGGAACCGCAGCCAGCAAGGTGGTGGTGAGCGCATCCAACCAGATGCTCCACACCGATGACACCACCACTGGCCAGGTGCTCTCGGCCAACATGATTCAGGCGCTGCCGATCTACGGCGGTGACTTCACCAACCTGATGCTCACCAATGCCGGTACGAACATCACGCCCGGCGGATCCGGAGTGGACTGGGGCTATCACGGCCTTAACACCCAGTACATGGAGACCAGCTCCAACGGTGTTCAAGCCCAATCGACGAACTATACCGTGGACGGCATCTTTGACGCTGACTTCTTCTTCAGCGTTCCGATCAACATCCCCAACGATCTCGCCATTAACCAGTTCAAGATGATGAGCGGCATGTACGGCGCTCAGTATGGTGAGGGCGTCACATCAGTGAACGTGGACATCAAGTCCGGCACCAGCAGTCTGCATGGCGCAGCCTACGAGCGACTGGAGTCGCAGACGTTTCAGCCCAATAGCCCGTTGCAGGAGTTGGAGAACCGGATCACGGGGAGCCACACCCCGGTCAACCCGCCGTTCCATCAGGATCAATTCGGTGGAACGCTGGGCGGGCCGCTTTGGATTCCCCATGTGTACAGCGGCAAGAAGACCTTCTGGTTTGTAAGCTACGACGAAGGTCTGTTCAGCCAGATCAATACGCCCAGCACGGACTATGTGCCGACCGCGGCGGAGATCTCCGGCAACTTCAGCGATTGGCCGTTTCCCATCTACGACCCAACGACGACGAAGCCCAACCCCAACTACAACAAGAATTTGCCGGTCAGTCCGACCAACTCGCCCATCATTCGAACGCCGTTTCCGAATAATCAGATTCCAGCCAGCATGTTGGATCCGGTCTCGCAAAGGCTTGCGAAGTTTTTTGACAGCGAAAACATCACGAATTGCTCTGTGGCGCTGCATCTTACGACAGGCTGCTTCAACTACTCCGCCGACACCAAGACCACCCGGACGCAGGGCGTTGGCACAGGGCGTATCGACCAGTACATCGGCAGCCTGGATCACATCTATCTGACGGCCAACGTCGGCAGCCTCAAGCAGGAATCATCCAGCATCCGGTTCGGCCAGGGCGGTGAGGTGTTCACTCTGCCCAAGTTGTTTGGCGCCACCTGGAATCACTCCTTTAGCCCCAACCTGATGAATCAGGCTACCCTGGGTTATGATCGCGATCACTATGACAACAGTCAAAACACGGCCTATGGCCCGGACATCTCCGCACAGGTAGGGTTGGCGAATACCAACCCGAATCCAGTGACCTATGACTCGCCCCAGGTGAATATCTTCGACTACCAGGGCTTTGGCGGCGGCGAACCCACCACGTATACGGACGATATCTACCAGGGCATCGACACGGTGACCTACGTGCATGGACGCCATACCCTCAACTTCGGCATCAACTATATGCGGCTGCAGTTGGCCGAATTCGACAACTATTTGGGCACCGGAGCCCTGAACTTCAATGGAGAGTTCACGGCGGAGGATCCCGCTGCCGCGGGCAGCTCCCTGGGCAACAGCAGCGGCTACAGCGCCGTTGCTCCGTACGAAGGAAATGCCATGGCCGACTTCCTGCTAGGCGATACCAGCAGCGCCAGCGGACCTCCGCCGGTCGCTACGGACGATTACGTCCTGTGGGGAAACAACTGGAATCTTTACGCCCAGGATGATATTCAAGCCACGGACCATCTGACCATCAACGCCGGGCTGCGCTGGGAGCGACCGCCCAGCCTGCACTCCAAGAACTCTGACGGTTACGCCTTCCTCACTGGCAACGGAGGACAGTTCCAGTGGGCCAATTGCAACTTTACCAAGCCGATTTTAGCCGTCGGGGGCAATCCAAACTTCCTGCAGTGTGGCGCCGCCAACACGCTGGTGCCCATCGATCAGAAGGACTTTGCGCCGCGCATCGGCTTCTCCTATAACCCGGCTGCACTCAACCAGCGGCTGGTGATCCGCGGCGGCTATGGCATCTTCTATGGACTGTACAACCGCTACTACGACGGCACCCAGTTTGACAAGGACTCGCTGTACAATGAGTCGGCTCCTACGATTTCCACGCCCACCGGCCTGGAGACACAGTCGACAGGGGTGGTGCAAGACCTCTGGTCGGCTCCTGTGAACGCGGATCAGCTCTTCGTCACGCCCGGCTGGGAGTTCCCCTTCAATCAGGTCAACTGGCCGCATAACCATGATCCCTACGACGAACAATGGTCATTGGACACGCAGTACCAACTGAGGCCGTCGCTCATGCTGGACGTAGGGTATGTGGGTGATCACGGTCTGCGTCAGCCCAGCCAGGACATCATCGGTTCGGCAACGCCTCCAAGAGTGGCCGGCGACCCCTGCAACTCACTGGCGGACATCTCTCAGGCCACAGGTTCCTCAGCCTCCTGCCTGACGGACCCGAACTTCCAACCCATGGATACGCGCGAGCCGTATGCGAATATGCCTCCTTACCTCTATGCCAACTACAACGCCTTCCATTCGTCTTACAATGCTCTTCAGGTACAGCTGATTCAACGCCAGAGCCACGGGCTGATGTACCACATCAACTACACCTGGTCCAAGACGATGGACCTCACCTCCGGCATCAACCTGATCAACGGTGAGCCAAGCCTAATCCAGGATCCCCAGAATCCTTACCAGATGTACGGTCTGGCCGCGTCGAATCAGACCAATCGCCTAGTAGTCACCTATGCCTACCAGGTTCCGGACTTCCACTTCACGCACTTCAATCGGTTGCTGACCGGCTGGACCGCAAGCGGCATCGACCAACTGTCAAGCGGGTTTCCGTTCGCCATCGGCGCCGGCGAGTCTCAGGACCAGTTTTCAGAGTTTTACGCCGGCCGCGTTCTCGCCAACTCCACCTACCAGGACGCTCCTGGTTTCCACAGCACCCTGACCCAGGACTTCGATACTTCAAAATATTCGACGCCGGCGCTGGGTCGCTACGGCAACACCAACAAGAGTCCGGAGAACACTCCGTTCTACGCCGACTTCAACATGAGCTTCGGTAAGACCACCACTGTTTACAAAGGTTCGACCTTGATGATCCGCGCCGATATTTTCAACCTGGGATCGACCTGGCACAGCAGCACAGGGCTGTTGTTCCCGGATTCAACCGTCACAGATACAACCTTCGGTGCATTCAGTAACACCACCGAGTATGGAGCGACCGGTCTCTACAACCCACGAATTATCCAGATGGTCGCCCAGTACACATTCTAAGGCGATCGACTTCGTGACAGAAATGAGCTACAGGAACATCTCCATCGCAAGGATCGACTTGATCTCCGTGGCTCGCAGCAAGAATCCATCTCGACCGTAGGGCCAGATCCGGCCGCCTGCAAAACCGCAGGCAGCCGGACTTCCCAATCCTGAGGGTCATTGCCTTCTCTCCAGGGACGTTCCTACAATTGTTTGGAGCGAGAGGCTCCAGGCAGCATTGGCGGCGGACGGTAATGGCCAAAGTTTCTCCCTCTGTTGGAATGACTCCCAAGGATCTACAACTTCGGTAAGCCGACTCCCAACTTCGAGGGTCTTCCATCTGGGAAGGTTCTCCTCGGATCGTAGACCGCCATTCGGCTGGCCGCAGGCATGAGCAAACCCAGCAAATGGCCCCTTGTCGGGCCCGGATGAAAACGCAGATGCAGGCCGCAGTCCCGATACAAGAAGGATGCCAGAGAGCTTGATGTATGCCGATCGCACTTGAAGTGACTGTAGACTCGTTGGATTCATCGCTGGCCGCAGAGGCAGGCGGAGCCGACCGCATTGAGCTTTGCTCCGCATTGCGCGAGGGTGGGGTAACGCCAAGCGCAGGCTTGATTCGCTCGGTGCGCGCCGCGGTGGCTTTGGATCTCTTCGTCATCATCCGCCCGCGCGGCGGGGACTTCTGTTACACGCCCAACGAGATACGCACCATCTTTGAAGACATCCAGGAGGCGCGCGCCCTGGGCGCCGATGGCGTAGTGCTGGGAGCTTTGACCCCGGAAGGCAACGTAGCCACAGAGCTGACCACAGAGATGGTCGCGGCCGCGCGCCCCATGCAGGTAACCTTTCACCGCGCCTTCGACATGACCCGCAACTTGGACCAGGCGCTGGAAGATGTGATCGCCACCGGCGCGGACAGAATCCTCACCTCCGGAGGGGAGCGCGACATCGTGCGCGGAACAGAGGCCATTCGGCGGCTGATGGCAGCCTCTCGAGGCAGGATTACCCTGCTGGCCGGCGGAGGACTGCGGCGCCACAACGTGGGGGAGTTTGTGCGCGCCACGGGCGTCAACGAGGTACACACCTCCCTGCGCGCCCGGGCGCCAAGCTTGGCGCGTTACTCCAATCCGCATATTCTGTTGGGTGAGCACGCGGAAGAGCCGGTGCGTTATGGGGTGCGGGAGCAGGACGTTCGCCGGCTGCGCGAGTTGCTGGATTCGCTGGCTGCGGATACAGAACCAACTCGTGTTTTGTAAGATACACTTCTTGAGAAGACCGTATGTCCTCCAAAACCGACAGACGCGCCAAAGATATTCTGCGACTGCTGCTGAAGCATGGCAAGACCTCCGTGGAGGAGTTGACAGCAGCTCTGGCAGCCTCGCCAGCCAGCATCCGGCGCGATCTGGTGCGACTGGAAGAGAGCGGGCTGGTGCATCGCACCCATGGCGGAGCCATGCTGAGCGGGAGCGCGGCCGTCTATGAACCGTTCCGCTTCGATGCCGCCTTCGCGGTGCGCGAGGACCGCTTCGCTGCCGAGAAGCAACGCATTGCCCAAGCCGCCGCGGCGCTGGTGCAGGAGAACGAAACCGTGGGACTGGCCGCCGGCACCACCACCACGCTGGTGGCGCGCCAATTGGCCCACCGGCGAGACATTCACGTCATCACCAATGCGGTCAACATCGGGATGGAACTCAGCTCGAACTCCCGGCTGCGCACCACGATGACCGGAGGAGCCATGCTTTGGGCCGGGGCCTTTTCGCTGGTCGGTCCCGCCGCCCTGGAGACACTGCAGATGTTCGTGATGGACAGGCTGTTTTTGAGCGTGACCGGCTTGGATCCCGAGCGCGGAGCCACCATGATCGAGCCGGAGGAGGCCGCGGTCTTTCGCGCCATGGAACGGCAGTCGCGGCAGGTGGTTGTGGTGGCGGACTCCAGCAAGATCGGTTCGGTAAGCCCAGCCGTGATCTGCGCGCCGGAAGAGATCGACATGCTGATCACCGATGACGGCATAACGGAAGAGACAGTGGCCGCCTTCCAGGCCCGCGGAGTCAAGGTGCTGGCGGTCTAAGCGGACTTCCGGGTTGTCACGGGCAAGCTGAGGGTCCAGAGTCATCCCGAGCCCGGATCAGAACTCCAGTGTCACCCTGGAGTACACAGGATCGCGGAAGGTAGCGTAGAACGCATCCTTGAGCGGCGTCGGCCGCACGGAAAAGATCCCCGGCCAATCGATCACCTCAAAGACATCCGGCGTCACCAGCGCCTCCAGTTGCCGCGCCGTGAAGGGCGGATTCTTGTCCCACAGGGCATTGATCTTCAGAAGCATCCAGAAGACCCGGTAGGGAAGCTTCACAATCCGCGCCCGGGCTCCCGTAGCATGCTTCAGCAGCCGGATCAGGTCAATGTAGTCGATCCGCTCCATGCCGGTAATGTTGTAGGTTCCCGTGGTCTCATGTTCGATGGACGAAGTGATGATATCGGCAAAGTCTCCGGCATAGAGCGGCTGGCGCAGAAACCGCCCATCCCCAGGAACCGGAAAGACCGGCGTCCGCTGCATGAATCGCGCCAGCCATCCCACGTGCTTGCGATCGAACCACCCAAACATCAAAGTTGGCCGCAGCACGACTTGCCGGATTCCCGACGCGGTAATCAGGGCCTCCTGCGCCTTTTTGGTCTCCGTGTAATCATCCACGGCCATGGAGTTCACCACTGAAGAGGAGATGTTGACGGCATAGGGCACCTTGAAGCGCAGCGCAGCCTCCAACAACCTCTCGGTGGCCGTGATATTGTTGCGCACGTAATCGGCGGAGAATAGTCCGCCGATCTGCGCGTGGCCAATCATCAGGTGCGTACACCCTTCCAACTCCTGTTGCCACGCGCCAGGCTCGGCGAGGTCAGCCTCCAGCACGCGCAATCCGGGGTGCAGATCCCTCAAGATCGCCGTGTTCTGAGGGTGCTTGTCGATGGCAACCAGCTCGCCCAGATTCCTGCTCTTCAAACGCGGCAGCAGATTCTGCCCCACCAGGCCCGCGGCCCCCGTAATCACAATCTTTCTCGTTGCCATAGTCTCCAGATCTCTTGCGCGAGTGTCAGTTTGCCTCCCCAACGGCTTCGGCCATCGCCGCTCCCAGGCGGACGCTCTCGGCGATGCCGCGGTCCTCTGGATAGTAGTAACAGGTGTCGGCGATCTGCAAACCCACAATCGGAGTCTTTACCGGCGGAATCTTGGCCGCGAATCCCGGTTCGCAGATGGGTTGCCCGTAGCGCAGGCGAGCAACCTTGGTGTCACACACGTCCGCCTGGGTCAACCGAGGGTTGATTTGCTGCAGGCAGGCGAATGCCTCTGCCAAAAGCTGCTCGTCCGTCCAGACGAACTTGGGATGCGTCACCGGCATGTAATAGGGAACATAGACAATCGAATCGTCCCCCACCTCACGCAGATTGGAGAACTCGATGACGCCGGGAATCTCGATTCCCGGCACGGAGACGTTCACCCAGAAGTGTGGCGTCACCGATCGCCCCAGTTTGAAGATCACGCAGATCACGCCGATGTTGTGAATGGCCGCGTAGCGCTGCTTCCAGTCCTCCGGCAGATCCGGCGCCAGCGCATTGACCATGGGCGTCGGCGCCGTGCAGATCACCGCATCGGCGGCAAAGGCGCCGCTTGCCGTCTGCACGCCGGTAACGCGCCCGGCAGCGGCCGTGATACGTTCGACAGGCGTAGCCAGATGGACTCGGCCGCCGTGCGCCCTGATTCCCTCCACCAGGGCATTGACCAGCGTGATGGACCCTCCCTCGATATACCCCAGCCTCTCCTCCAGGATGCCGGCTCGCGAGCGCCCGATGCGCCGGATGCGCGTCCAGATCCACGCTGCCGAGATATTGTCGGCATACTCATAGAACTTGTGATCGAACAGGGGCTTCCAGAACCAGTCATACACCGTCTGACCGCACCAACGCGTGATCCATGCCTTGGCCGACTCGTGCTCAATGGCCGGCCAGCGGTTCCGGCGGACGCACACGTAGGCAAACAGCCCATATCGCATCTTGTCCAGCAGGGTCAGCCGGGGATACCGCAGCAGCGAGATCGGATCTCCCCAGGGGTGCAGCTTTCCATCGAAGTAACCCATCGTGGTCTTGCGCCACTTCATCTTGTCTTCGATGCCCAGTTCCTTCATCAGCTGGAAGGTCGGCTGGTCCGAGAGGCAGACGAAGTGATAGAACCGCTCCAGAGAGAGCCCGCCAAAGTCAAAGTGGCCGGCCATCCCACCTGGATCGGGGGCGGCCTCCAGCAAATCCACCTGATGCCC
>JAKAQS010000294.1 GCA_021819585.1 Acidobacteriota bacterium | reverse complement strand
CTTCACCCCCAAACATAGGCGCTGGGATGTAAAGGATGTCCCGAGACAGCGTGTAAAGAATGTCATGAGACTGAACACTCGTTCTTTCCAGATGTGGGTTCGAAGGATGCATGAGCCGGCTCTTCCAGACCCTCTCCGAAAGATACTCCGCAATGGATTGCGCGCGCGGAATCGGCCGGATTCTCTTTCCCTTCGGCGCTCCCCAAACCCGGCCCGCGCACCACGCCGCCCTGAGCCGTGAGGCCAAAATTTCCACAAAATTTCCACGGGAAAATGGGCGGCGCCGAGGGCGCGCCGCACCATGCAAGGTTCCTGAGCGGTTCCCGGATGGGCAGCAAAGGTGGCGCAAAGCGCCACAAATTAGCCGGTTATCAGAATTTGACCGATTAGCGGCCGGCCGGGAACTTTTTTCTTGCAAAAAAGTGATCGCCGTCACATTTTTTTTCTTCGCTTGCTATACTCGGTTTCTGAAAAATTCGCAGCTTTCGGCTGCGTTCTAAATGGCGGCAGGGTTGAAACAGGTTGGATTTTCGGGAAGTGAAGTTCGTGGCGTTTTGCTCGGATGGGTGGTTCCGGCGTTCTCGTTCCGCCTCCCGGTTTGTGCTCCATTGATCTTTGCTTCGGTTTGATTGGCCAGAGTTTTTCGGTTGTCTCCGTTGTTTTGAAGTCTGCTGATTTTGTCACCTATTGCGAGTCGGATCGGTCCTGGAGCTTTTGCGAACCGATCGGCTCTGGCAGTCACACCATAGCGTAGTTTTTCTCACCCAGAGGAAGCAGGAACGGATTCATGGCGCAAGTATTTGACCGCAGCTCAAACGCCCTGGCTCGCGCAAGCCTGGTGCTGTCGGGCTTGATCGTCATCGCCCTCGGGGTGACGCTGAACAGTCTTCAAAGGTCGCCTTGGGTGACCCGTCAGGGGCAGCGTCCGGACCAGCCCGTACCCTTCAGTCACTTCCACCACGTCCAGGGGCTGGGCCTGCAGTGCCAGTACTGTCACACGTCGGTGGAGAAGAGCATGTACGCCGGCATACCTCCCACCAAGACCTGCATGAACTGCCACTCGCAGATCTGGACCGATGCGCAACTGCTCGAGCCGGTGCGCCAGAGCTGGGCGACCGGGGCCTCCATCCACTGGATCAGGGTGCATGATCTTCCCGACTTCGTGTACTTCAACCACGAGATCCACGTGAGCAAGGGCATAGGTTGCGCAAGCTGCCATGGACGCGTGGATGAGATGCCGCTGATGTATGAGCAGAACAGCCTGCAGATGGAGTGGTGCCTGAACTGCCACCGCGATCCGGCCAAGAATCTGCGGCCCACCGCCGAGATCTACAACATGGCGTGGCAGGGGCCCTCCAGCCAGAAACCCGTCTGGTGCGCCACCACCGGCGTGGTAGGACCCACAGCGCAGCAGGTGGCCTGTGTGACGACGGATCCATCCGCGGCCGGTCTGCAGTTGACCGGACTCAGCACCCCCCAGAACAGCCTGATCCAGAGCAACCCGCTGGGGCTGGATCGTTCCCAGACCCTCTCCGCCGTGGCCGCGTCGGTGATTCCAGCGAACTATGTGAAGTTCACCAGCCAGCAAGAGCTGGGCCTCTACCTGATCAAGCAGTACCACATCCGTACCGCCAATGAGCTGTCCAGTTGCGAGACGTGCCACCGATGAAGAACAACTCCACCGAAAACCGTACTTCCATGGCCGTCAAGCATTCTCTTGATGGCGTTGCTTCCGGCCCGCTGGAGAGCTCTGCCGCGGCCCCTGCCGGCATGCCGGCCAGGGCGCACCACTCGGGTCCGCAGGTTCCCGGGCGGACGCAGTCCGAGGCCCAGGTGGTTACTCGGATCGCAAGCGCGCAATCGGGGAACTCCGCTGCCTCTCAGCTTCCTCCCAGCTCCTCCGCGGCTCCCAAGCTGACCCTGGCGGAGGTTCGCGCGCGGCTCCAGGGCAAGAGCGGCAAACGCTTCTGGAAGAGCCTGGACGAGTTGGCCGACACGCCTGCTTTCCAGGAGTTGATGCAGGAGGAGTTTCCACGCCAGGCCGCGGCCGGCGAGTGGGTAGACCCGATCAGCCGGCGTGGCTTCCTCAAAGTGATGGGGGCCAGCTTCGCCATGGCTGGTTTGGCCGGCTGCACCAAGCAGCCCGATGAACTGATCTTTCCTTACGTCAAACAGCCCGAGGATCTGGTGCTGGGCAAACCCATGTACTTTGCCACCGCCCATCCCTTTCCCACCGGCGCCGTTCCCGTGCTGGTCAAATCGGATGCCTTCCGCCCCATCAAGGTGGATGGAAACCCGGAGCATCCCATCTCCAAGGGGCGGTCGGACGCCTTTACCCAGGCCACGCTGCTGGGCCTCTACGATCCGGACCGTTCGCAGTATCCCCGCTACCGCGGCGAGCTGGCGGAGTTTCCCGCCTTCCAGGAGCAGTTTTCCCGCGCCGTGGCATCCACCGGAACCGGTCAGGGCGTGGTTCTGCTCTCGGAGACCATCACCTCGCCTACGCTGGCCGACCAATGGAAGCGGGTGCAGGCGCGCTATCCCCAGATGCGCCTGGTGCAGTATGACCCGGTGAATCAGGACGCGGCTCGCGCCGCCTCCAAGGCCGCCTTCGGAGACTACTACGACACGCAGTACCGCCTGCAGGACGCGGATATCGTCGTGGCGCTGGATGCCGACTTCCTGGGCGGCATCGGGTTTCCGGGATTCCTTCCCCTCTCCGCCGCCTGGGCCGAGCGGCGCCGCTTCCACAAAGACAAGCCGATGAACCGGATGTATGCGGTGGAGACCATGCCCACCGTCACTGGCTTCAAGGCGGACCACCGCCTGGCGCTCAAGCCCAGCGAGATCGACGCCTTCGCCGCGGCGCTGGCCGCCGGCGCCGGGCCAGCCGCCAACGCCAGTCCAGCCGGCTCCGGCCTCAGCCCGGAAGCCCAGCAGTTTCTCTCCGTCCTGCTCGCCGACATCCGCCGCAGTGGCGGGCGCTTCGCTGTGCTGGCCGGTCCCAACAGCTCGCCGGCCTGCCACACCGCTGCTCTGGCCGTCAATGCCGCGCAGGGCGCGGTGGGCAAGACAGTGGTCTACACCCAGACCGTGGCCCCGCTGCCCAGCGAGCAGGCGGCGGACCTCAAGGCGCTGGTCGCGGACATGAACGCCGGCAAGGTGCAGTGGCTGGTGATGCTCAGCGTCAATCCGCTCTACAACGCCCCCGCCGACCTGAACTTTCAGGACGCGCTCAACCGGGTTCCCCACACCGTCCACCTGGGGATGCATCTGGATGAGACCGGCTTTTACTGTGACTGGCACATCAACCAGGCGCACTATCTGGAGAGCTGGACCGACGCCCGGGCCTACGATGGCACGGTCTCCATCGTTCAGCCGATGATCGAGCCCCTCTACGGGGGCAAGAGCGCGCACGATATCCTGCAGACGCTGCTCGACCCCGGCATCAGCGCCTATGAAGCGGTGCGGGCCTACGCCAAGACCTATTTGAACGTTCCCGCGGGCAAGACGGCCGGCCAGGCCGGCGGCGCAGTGGCAAGTCAGGCTCAGGCGGCTGCGGCTGCGGCCACGGCGGCCGCTGCCGTGGCGGCCCAGCCCGGAACCAGCCAACAGGCCCGAAACGCCGCCCAGGAGGCGAAGGTAGCGCTGGGTCTGGCCGCCCAGGACACTCCCTTCGAGATGGCCTGGCGCAAGGCGCTGCACGATGGCTGGGTGGCGGACACGGCGTTTCCGCTCAAGACGCTGGGAGCTCCCAAGGCGGTTCCCATCGCATCCACTCCGGCCGGCTCCGGGGCTGCCATCGAGATCAGCTTCCGCCCCGATCCGTCCCTCTACGACGGGCGCTATGGCAACAACGGCTGGCTGCAGGAGCTGCCCAAGCAGGTGACGAACCTCAGTTGGGACAACGCCGCGCTGATGAACCTGGATATGATGACCCGCTTGGGCATCGAGGAAAATGAGGCCATCCAGTTGAGCGTCGGCGGACGCAGCATCATCACCCCGGTGCTGATGTCGCCCGGCCATCCCGACGGTGCGGTCACTGTGCATCTGGGGCTGGGGCGGCGCGCGGAGTGTGGCCGCGTGGGCGCCGGCGTCGGCTTCAACGCCTACCTGCTGCGCACCGTGGACCAGCCACTCTCCGCCTTCGGCCTCAGCGTGGAGCGGTCCAAGGGCACCTATGACCTGTGCGTCACCAAGGTACACAACATCGAGCACCGCGGACGCTACGCCCAGCGCGACCTGCAGCGCACCGAACTGGACACGGAGGGAACTTACTCGCTGGCCGGCCATGAGGCGCTTGAGCGCTCCATCATCCGCTACGCCACCTACGAGGAGGCGCTCAAGAACCCGGACTACGCTCACCTGGGCACC
>JAKAQS010000044.1 GCA_021819585.1 Acidobacteriota bacterium | reverse complement strand
CACGCCGCGCATGGCCTGGGGTGTGGCCGGCGGCGAAGGCCTGCGGCTCGGCATCACCCGGAACTGACTCTGATCCTGTCCTCCTGAGCCGGCCAAACGCACGCCTCACAGGAAACAGACGAATGATCTTCGGACGGAAGTTCCTCTTGGCAAAGAGCGGAGGCCGGCGTGTAAGTCATTGGCTCGCTGTGGGATGTAGCGAATGACGGTCTTGAGGTTGGTCGCCTACATTCTGGGTAAGCTGACCTGGAGCGCTTGCAGGATGCTCCTTGCGTCCGATCGGGATGGGGCAGCTAGGTCGCTACTTGGCCGGGCTTCTCGGTCGGGTAATGCAACAGGCACAGGTGGCCGAGCGCAGTCAGAGCGTCGGGCAGGGTGAGGGCATGGGGATCCTCGGCGGTGGTTGCAAAGGCGGCGCGCAGCCGCTGTTCCATCGTCCGCACCAGCTTCAGGGCCGGCATGCAACAGAAGACATTGCCTCGGGTGCGGCCGGCCTTCTGCACAAAGATGGGCCGCACCTCCAGCGCGCCGGTCTTCAGGGCTCGATCCAGTGCCTGGATGCGTTCCGGGGGCCAGGAGGTGAGGTTGGCCAGGGTGCGCGACTTGACCTTGCCGTCCTGGCGGAAGGACTCCCGCAGGAGGATGGCCGGAGGCGAGGAGCGGCTGGGGACGCGCGCTGTGTACATGCGCTATAGATATTACAGAAGATGCACTATAAAAAGATGATAATAGTATATTACATGCCTATATTAGTACCCACAAAACAAGGTTACCCTCGGGCCTTCAAAGACTTAGCCGTTTTCAGGAGGGGAACTTCCGTCAGAACGCGGAGTAACAATCAGAAGCCCGAATACGATGTGTGCCCCACATCTCGCGTTTTTGAGATGTGGGCCGGCAGGATTTTCCCCTCGCACCCATCACGCAGGGACTGGAACTCAGCAATGGTAATCTCGTTCAGCAATTCGTGAGAGTGTCCCGCCCAACCTACGCACAGCCCTCAACCACCCCTCCATCCGGAGCAAGACCCAGACTCGGCCAGGCCAGGAGAGAATGAGCACAAACTGTACAACGATCACCAGCAGCATAGAGACGGATGCGAGTCCGGATGTCATCCTGGAGTTCTTGTCTGACCCGCGCAGGATTCCAGCGTGGGCGCCTGGGTTTGCCGACATGGTCGACGCCGATGATCAAGGCCGCTGGCAGGTGACAAAGGGTGGCAAGAGCTTTCTCCTTGATGTCGTCGTATGTGCTCCTGCACAAACCGTCGATTACCTGCGTGAGGTGGCTCGTGGAATCAGGAACGGAGCCTTTATCCGAGTCTTGCCGCGTGTGCGGGGGGGGCAGCGTCATTGTGATAACGCTGCCCATAGATCCCGGCGTCTCCGCCGAAGAGACCGCAAACATCCTGGATGGGGAGCTGCGAGCGCTCATAACGATCTGCGTCTCGCGGTAGCATCCGCGCCGACCGGCCATTGCTGCAATCTCTCAAGGACGCTGCTGGTCACGGGTTTCCGATCGGCTGTCTGCCGGCCTCATAGCTATAAGCGCAATCTCTCGTTCTCTTGATGAGCTGCATGATGATGACGCGCTGCTCCACCAGCGTGTACGGAATGTGGGTATACGGAATACGACACCCCGGCCGCCCGGACTGGGTTCATCAAGAGAGCTCCGGCGCGGTGACTCTGCATAAAAGCAGAAGAATCCAGCGGCATCCTTTTGGCCTCTGATCAGGAAGTGACCGGTCGCGTTAGCCGAAAGGCAACAGAACTTGACAAACAAGTCTACATATGTAAAGTTAATCTCATGCCGCGCCGCTCGAACCAATCCGCGCAGACGAAGTCCCTCCTCGCCGCGTTGCTGGATCGTCCGTCCGCATGGCGCTACGGCTACGACCTTTCAACGGAAACCGGCCTCAAATCCGGTTTGCTTTATCCGCTGCTCATCCGTCTGAGCGACCAGGGCTACCTCGAATCCAAATGGCAGGAGCCGGAGAAGCAGGGTCGGCCTCCGCGGCACATGTATCGCCTTACTACCGATGGCCTTGCACTGGCGCGCAGTCAACGCGTGGAAGCGGCGGCTCTCATTTGCCCAGAAGGAGCGCCTGCATGAACCTCTCCCGCTGGGTTGCCGTCGCGCTGATGCAGCATACCGCCCGGATGCTCCCTCGCAACCGTACCCTCTGGGCGCAGGCTATGCTGCATGAGATCGACCTCATCAGCGATGACAGAGTTGCTCTTCGCTGGGCGTTCGGCTGCGTCTTCACCGGCTATACCGAGCGCATCCGATCCATCTTCACTGCACCTAAGCCACAGCTTGCTACGCCATATGCCGGCGTGAAGGGGAGCGATATGCCAGCCCAACAACTTAATCGCATCAGCGGCATCGCCGTTCTTACCCTCTCTCTCACAGCGCTGCTCCCAGTCGCGATTCCCTTCGTCCAGATGCTGTTGGGCCACCCACCTATTCACTCCCGCGACGAAGGCTCCGCCGCGCATATCTTCCAGCTCTCAGTGTGTCTCTGCGGCCTGGCGCTACTGCTTTTCCTAGCCACCTCAGACTGGCGTAAGACGAAAGCGCCCATCTTGCGTCGCCTGGCCGTGCCGATTGCAGCCCTCGCACTCGCCTTCGCCGGCGTCTACTTCATGAATCTCTAATTGGGCAATCATCACCGGCTCTATGCAGGAATCCGCGAAGTTGGCTGCTCTTTACGGGTCTGGCGGGACGGATGAGAGCGTCGATTCTCGGCAGGATGCACGATAACGATGGAATGCGGCTATCGGGCTGGCAAGCCTACAAGCTGGGCCGGCATGAGATCGATGGAGACGGCGAGCGGCTGAAGCAGAAACCCTGAAATCTCCGGCACATCTCCTGCACAGCCACAACAGGCGGCTTCTCTCCCTACCCATCGCCGACAGCGAAACACCAACCCACCTGTTTGGCAGCGGACGAGTGTTCTCTGTTCAATACCCGGCCTCCTGCCGGCGCGGCCACCGCGTCTGCCTCATCACCACCGCCCTTCGCTTCACGGTTCATCACGGGCGCCCTTTGAGCGGAGCATCCTGGCCCTTTGCAACGAAGCAAATCCTGACTGCCCTGCTCTACCACGGCCATCTGGCCGACCATGTTCTATGATCCAAGCAGCGACAGGAAAGGGCTTTCAGATACTGTGCGATGGCCGCGTGATTGCCAATGCCGGAAAGCTCAGGGGTCCGCACGGAACTCTGCCGCCTCAATCCAACTCATGAATGGAAGTCCGAATGTCATCCATTACTCGCAGAGAACTCGTCGCGGGCCTTGCCTGCACGGGCCTTTCCGCATCCACTGGAGCGGAGTTGCTCGGCCCCTCACCAGGTCAGGGATCAAATAGCCGAACAACGACCTACATCGATGTTCTGCGGGTTCCGGATTCCGTCACTGCCTTTTGTGGCCTGAATCACCCCTCGCGGCTCAGCCGGTCGGGCGCGCAGTGGAGCAGCTCCGGACTGCGGATCACCACCGCTCCTCAGCAGGATGCCCTGCCGATTACGCTCTCCGCAACGGCGGCCCGCCCTACGCATATCCACCTGCGGTGGAACGCCGCTGTTGCACCCGGAATCCTGGTGCTGAACGATGCTTGGGAGCGCAGCTACGGCAACCTTCATTGGGAGTCTCTGGTTCCGGAACGTGTTCTGCCCTGGTACTTTCTCACTGCCGATCGCGAGACGCTGCACGGATACGGAGTCAGGACCGGAGCCGCGGCCCTCTGTTTCTGGCAGATCGATCCCAAGGGCATCTCTCTGTGGCTGAATGTCTGCAACGGCGGCGACGGCGTCGCTCTGGGACAGCGGGAGTTGCCGGCGGCCACGGTGGTCGCCAGGCGGGGAATCCCCGGCCAGAGCGCTTTGGCCGCAGCGCGCCTGTTTTGCCGCGGGATGTGCGAAGATCCGCGTCCGGCGATTACGCTGTACGGCAGCAATGACTGGTACTACGCCTACGGCCGGAATACCGCGTCTCAAATCGTCCGCGACGCGGAACTGATGGCCTCCCTGGCGCCCGCGCGAGGGCCACGCCCCTTTACCGTAGTGGACGGCGGCTGGGACAACCGGCAATCCTTCCCCGATATGGCGGCTTTGGCGGTGAATGTCCGAAAGCGCGGCGTCAGGCCCGGCATCTGGATTCGCCCGCTGCAGGCGGATGAAGGCACGCCATCCGGTTTGCTGCTGCCGGGCGAGCGGTTCGCGGATCCTCCCGGCAAAAATCCGAATCTGTCTTTCGATCCCACGGTTCCCGAAGCCCTGGAGAGGGTGCTCGCCAAGGTCACTCAGGCTACTGGCTGGGGATATGAGCTGATCAAGCATGATTTCTCCACGTACGATCTTCTGGGGCAGTGGGGGTTTGAAATGCACGCTCAGCCCACGCTGCCGGGCTGGAGTTTCCATGACCGCACGCGGACAAACGCAGAGATCATCCGGGGCCTCTATCAGTCGATTCGGCTGGCGGCTGGGGAGAGTACGGCCATCATTGGGTGCAACACCATCGGCCATCTCGGCGCGGGTCTCTTTGACGCGCAGCGAACCGGAGACGACGTCAGCGGGAAGTTCTGGGAGCGTACGCGCCGGATGGGAGTGAACACCCTCGCTTTCAGGATTCCTCAGCATCGGGCCTTCTTCGCTCTCGATCCCGACTGTGTTCCGATCACGGCCGAGACCCCGTGGTCCTGTAACCGGCAGTGGCTGGATCTGGTGGCTGGAAGCGGAGTGGTTTTGTTCGTCTCGCCCCAGCCCAAGGCGACTGGTTCGGAACAGCGCGAAGCCGTGCGTGCGGCGTTCGAGGTGTCCGTCGGCGGATCTGAGACGATAGCCTCCGCCTGGAAGGACAACTCCACGCCGGACCACTGGCGCTTCCAGCCTGCGCTTCAGAAAAATTACGACTGGTATCAGGACACCGGGGCTTGGCCTTTCCCGGTTTGATCGCACCCGTTGGGACGTGCGGCGCCGGCGCGGGCAACTCTCGCAGCCAAGGCGCAAATGAATCGGTTCAGCACATTGTTTTGACTGGGCCCCTATGCATCCGTCCGCGCCGCTCGTGCGTACGAAACACAAACACCCTGAAGTCTCCCGCGGATCTGCGGCGCGGCCAATGCACGCGGTTGCTCTCTGCGCGGATCAGCAACATCGCAACGTCAACTCACCCGTTCCGCTGCCGCTCAGCCTGCTCTCTTCAATACCCGGCGGCCTTGCCAAAGGTGTGGCGATGGTCATGGCCGGCCGGCAACTCGCCGCCGGCCGGATCGACCTCGATCATCTCGCTACTCGATTCCATCGCCCTCCAGTTCTTGCGCCCGGCGGCAAGTACAAAGCGAGGCATCCAGGGCAAACGATTCAAAGCTGACCGGGATCATGAGTGTCTGCTCAAACCCCTCGGCATCTGAACCGCATCGGCCCTGCCCAACAACTTTCAAGATTTCCAAGGAAGATCAAAAGCCGGAAGACTCCAGACACAACCAAATCGCCGGCGGGAAATCTGTCCAAGCAAGCGGAGCAACCGCATAGAGCGGCAAGCAATCCTGAATCGCGCAGGAGACTCTTCCATCTTCTTCCGGCTTGGTGATGCGGGTTGGGCCGGATAGAGCCCCTCCATCCTATTTGTGGAGCTTTCCGGAGTACCCGGCAGCCACGACGTTTTTCTGAACTTCATTCATGACACTCGCGGAAGGCATACCTTTTGTCATCACGCCCTCAAAGAAATAGCCCCGGCCGTGATTGCTGTTATCGCCGCCGATCCCCAGAATGATGGCGCCTTCCTGTTGCATCGGCTGATAGCCACCATTGGGCAGAGGGATCATGCCCGTCGTCGTCAAGCTTCCAGACTCGGCGTTGCCCTGGTAGATAGCGTAGCTGTGTTGCCCATCATTGGCGCCCATGACGGTAACAAAGGTTGCATCGGCTGGTACCGGCAGATGGCCGTAGATGCCGTTCTCCATATCGAGCCCCGCCATCGGCTTGCATGGTGTCTGGTCTGGGCATCTCCGGCTAATATTGATGGCGTCCATGTGACCGGCATTGTTATCGAGGTTGTTTACCTCAGCATTTCCGAAGTCAAAGCAACACCTGGGGTTGACATGCATGGCGGAGGTTACCATGTAGACGCCTTCGGGCTGGCCGTTGACGGCTGTCCCAACCGCCTTGTCGTCGCGATAACCCAGACCGGGCCCGATCGCGATGCCGTAGACGGAGTGTCCATGCACGGTTACCGGCAAAGCGTTCGCCACAGCCGGGAAATCAAAGCCGAGGGAACCAAAGCCACGCGCCGCTCCGCCTGGAGGCGCGGGTGTCAGGTCGTTATGGCTAGGGGACTGGTCGTAGATCTTGCTGATCGTGCAGATGGAAGCTGCGCAGAATCTATCCTGGGTGGCGGCGTCGGCATATCCATCAGGCAGCAGACCTACATTCATCGAAGTGTCGTCCGCCTTGCGCGTGACCTGGTAAAGTGGCCCGGTGTAATCACGAAACAGCGCTCGGGTTGTGCTATAAGCAGCAACGCAGGGAGTCATTGGAGCGAATACGTCACACGGGCCAGGCGCGGCTCCTTGCGCGGAAGCGGCACCAGTCGGGGTAAGGGCGAGGCCGAAGAGAACGGCTATCAGTAGCAGGGTCTTACCGAAAGATACGAGTGATTTGAGAGACATCGCTTTTCCTAAGCTCCTTGAGATGTTTAATATTGTGAAACGACCTACAGAAATTGCTGCTGAAAATTCAACACGCCACGACGTTTTGTTCCTGTTGCGCATAGTGTGACAGGATGGCGGAGCTCCTCGACTATACTCCCCGGCGTCGCGCCACAGAAGAGCCCTTGCTTCCCTCCGCGAGCCATCTCCCCTGGGTTGTGGTTGGCGAGCGCGTTGGAAGACGAGTCTGCATGGCCTTGAGTGCTTACCTCCGCGGATGCGTGCTGGAGGAGGTGTCGTGTACCCGGACAACCTGGCACACGACTCACGGAGCGCCGGCCGCCTCGTCACGGCGGGGATCTGGGTGAAGCCGCGCAGGCGCCCGCAATCCTGGGCGGATCTCTTCGCCTGCCGGTTCTCGCGCGCCGGCTCGCGGCTTTTGGCCGGAGCCTTGTGGCGGCGCGGGCGCTGCAGTGGAAGCAATCTGCCCTGTTGCTGACCACCCAGTCTGGGTAAATCCCAGGCTCCTGAGGGGCGCCGGCTACCCCCCTCGGCTCGCCTGCGGGTCCGCGGCAGGCGACCAGCGAGGATCCGGATGCCGAGCCCAACGCGCTTCCGCCCGAATTCGCTCACCTGCCTGCCCCCCTTCCGCCGCTCCGCCTGGGACGACTCGCGGACATACACGTTCTTACCATCCGCGAAGATTGGCCAAGGCAGACCATGGCGCCGCAGCGATCCTCGCTGCGAGCTAGGCGGACATCCCATCTGTTCCCTCCCCGGGACATATCATGTGCCAACGCCATCAGGAAAGAGCACATGTTGACAACGAAATCAGAAATCGCTTACATTTAGTCGTCAAATTTGTAGACGATGGAGAGACGAAAAAAGACTCCCGAAAAATCAAATATTAGGAGGTTCTTCATGCAAGTTGCCTTGGCATCGAAGTTCAATCGTGGGTGCATCCTGTTCGCGCTGCTTCTTTCCTTCAGCTCCGTTTCGGTTGCTCAGGTGCTGACGGGAGAGATCGACGGAACCGTGTACGACAAGACCGGGGCCGCAATTCCCAATGCCACGGTGATCGTCAAGAACGACGACCAGAACCTGGTAATCCGCACAGTGGAAACCAACACCCATGGCCAGTTCACCGTTCCCCTGTTGCCGCGCGCGCATTACTCGCTCACGGTCAATGCGACGGGATTTGAAAGCGAGGTGAGAACCATGGACGTTCACACCGGCATCATCTCCTCAGCCGCCTTCGCACTGGCTCCCGGGCAGATCACACAGTCCGTTGAAGTCACCACGGATACCATGGTCCAGGTAGAACTTGACAACGCCGCGTCGGGTACGCTCATTCCCGCAACGAAGGTTACCCAGTTGCCGCTGAGCAGCCGTAACTTCCAGCAGTTACTTTCGATTGAACCCGGAGTCAGCGGCGGCATACCCGGCGGAACCCATGACCGCGGCTCCATCAATTCAACCGGTGGCGTGAATTCGGCCAACTATGAGGTGAACGGCCTGCCGGCGCAAGATAATGGTTACTTCCTCGATGGTCAGGATTTACAACGCCGCTCAGCAGGGGGAACGCAGATTGGAGCCTACCCCGGCATCGACTTCATCCAGGAGATGAACTCGCAGCGCGCCAACTACGGCGCTCAATACGGCGGTTCAGGAAGCGCCTTCCTGAGCATCACCAGCAAATCCGGAACCACCGCCTTCCACGGCACGGCATATGATTTTTACAGGAGCGAGATATTCAACGCCAACAGCTACTTCGATAACCTGGCCGGCGTGCCCCGTCCGTTAGACAGGTATTCCGACTTTGGATATGAAGTAGGAGGTCCAATCTGGCTGCCGCACGTCACCAGCCGCCGAAGAACCAAAACCTTCTTCGTGGTGGGACAGGAGTTTCTGCGCAGCGCGAGCAGCGTTCAGGCCACCTTGACCGACGTGCCGACAGCTCAACAACGCGAGGGTATCTTCAATGCTCCGATCTGCGAAGCCTACAATGCGGCCGGAGCTTGTGCAACTCCTGGTACGACGATATCCACCATCAACCCGGAAGCTCAGGATTATCTTAAGGACGTCATCGACAAGATTCCGCTACCCAATAGCCCCACCGATCCACAAGGGCTGATTGTTGCAGAACCGGGCACCAATAACGAGACGCAGACCTTTGTCCGCATCGACCATCAATTCAATGACAAGTTCAGCATCATGTTCCGCTTCTTCAACGATCCCTTCAATCTCATCGTTCCCTCCGGCCTTCGCGTCGGCAATCAGGCGCCTGGCGTCGGCATCTCCAATGTGACCGACGGTAGCCGAGCTTACTTCGGCACCGGCACCTACATCTTCAGCCCTAGGAATATTCTGCAGGCCGGCGGCGGGTACATGAGCAGCTACGTAACCGCTCAGGCTACCGGCACGCTGGAGGCGAGCAACTCGCCCGACGTTCGCCCCACGCTGCCGCTCAAGGCCACTCTGGGGCGCATCCCCAATCTGATTATCGCCTCGTCGACTTACGAGGCGATCAGCCCCTACGACAACCAGGAGCCCGTCACTCAGCTCTTCGCCAACGATACGGAGATCCTGGGCCGCCACACGCTGACGTTCGGCTTCAACGTCGAATACCAAAAGGCCGGAAATAATGTCGGCCAAACCAACGCGGGCCAATTTACATTCAGCTCCACCGCCATCCCCAAGGCGCCCCCAGGAACTAAGGCGGCCACCCAGTTCGACCAGGCCTTCGCCAACTTCCTTGACGGTTCGGTGCAATCCTTCCAGCAACTCGCCCCCGATCCCTCGGCCTTTCCACACAGCAATATATATGAAGAGTACCTGCAGGACGACTTTCGGGCATCTCCCAATCTGACGCTCAATATGGGGTTGCGCTACTCTTACTTCGCCTCTCCTTCTTCAGGCACTCTCAAGGGACTGCCTTACCTGCCCTTCGTCAATTTCGTCCCGGGGCGCTTTCAGGCCGCTGATGCGCCCGCGGTGAGCCCCAACGGATTGCTCTGCACCAGCGCTCCCTGTGACGGCGGCCTTACGCCAAATCCCAACTACAATCCGGAAAACGGACTTATCATCGCCAACAAGACCTCGCCCTACGGCAGCAAGGTGACCACCCAGCCATACCTTACATTTGCTCCACGCATTGGCTTTGCTTATGACGTTGGCGGCAGGGGCTCCACATCCATTCGGGGCGGCTTCGGCATCTATTACATCCAGTTACCCACTCCGGATTATCACGACCTGGCATCCGACAATGAGCCCAATGTCACCAGTCTCACGATTCCCGACACCACCTTCACCAACCCCGGCGCCGGCTTCGTATCAAAAAATCCCGCTCCACTGGTGCTGAAAGCCGCGCAAGTGAACTGGCAGTCTCCCTATGTTGAGGCGTACTCTCTCGACCTGCAACACACTCTCTGGGGTGGAACCTTGCTGGATATCGGCTACTATGCCAATCGCGCGCTGCATCTGGCGGTGAACGAAGATATCAATGAATTGCCTCCCGGGCAGTTCGCGGCCACGGGCGTTATCCCTAAGAACATAGTTACACCGAGCAATACGCCGGACTTGAACGCGCTTCGTCCTTACGTTGGCTACGCGCCGATTAACTCCGACATACAGGGATTTACGTCGAACTACAACGGCCTGCAGGTTTCTGTCACCACCCGCTTGCCAGAGAGCTCGCTGCTCTCCGTGAATTACACCTACTCCCGCGCCCTGTCCGACGCCACGGCGCCGCAGAACGTGTATGACCCTGCTGCAGACTGGGGCCCGGACGCTTCCAACCGCCCCCAAATCCTGAATGTCAACTACGTCTACTCCCTGCCGTTCCTTCTCCATAATCGCTCGGTAGTAGGATACATACTCGGGGGATGGGAGCTCTCTGGAATCGTCTCGTTTGGAGCGGGCCAATACCTGACTGCGCATACGGCGGCTGTTGATCCGGCGGGCCAAGGGATCCTGGCCTCCGGGTCCGCCGAGTCGGGAGCCGGCCGTCCCGACGAGATTTCCAACCCCAACGTGAAAGCTCCCCGCACCCTTAAAGAGTGGTTCAATACTTCGGCCTTCGCGTATGTACCCGCCGGGCAGTACCGTCCTGGAGATGAAAGCGTTGGCTCTATCAAGGGGCCAGGATATGAAAATTGGGACGTCAGCCTTTACAAGAATATGGCGTTAGGCGGCGATCGCTCATTCCAGTTTCGCGCAGAGGCCTACAACGTCTTCAATCACGTCAACTTCGCCGGTGTATCCACAGTCACCAGCAAGACCAACTATGGGGAGGTTACTTCCACCGGTTCCCCCCGCTACCTTCAACTCGGCGCCAAGTTCGTCTTTTGAGGATCGCGCATCCAAGTGACGTAAGAGCCAAGCATCCGCTCCCCCCTTCCCCTGGAGGTGAGGTAGCGGCTTCCTTTTCCATCCATCACGAAAGCCTTTCCTGACAGGAGAACCAATGAAGACGAGAAGAGAATTTCTTCAAGAGAGCGGACTGGCGTCGGCAGGAGTCATGCTTTCCGGGATCAAGCCAACGAGGTTGCCTGATCTCGGGGGCAAAGATTCAGACGGCTCCCGGCCAAATATTATCTTCATTCTCGCCGATGATATGGGGTTTTCCGACATCGGATGCTATGGCTCGGAGATCGACACGCCGAATCTTGATGCGCTCGCCAAGGGCGGCCTGCAGTTCACCGACTTTCACAACAGTCCGCGCTGCTGCCCGTCGCGGGCTGCGCTGTTGACCGGCCTTTATTCTCACCAGGCCGGCATGGGTCTAATGGTTTCCGATTGCGGCCGCTACCCCTACCCCGCCTACCGCGGCGACCTGGCCGAGAATTGTTGCACCATCGCGGAGGCCTTGCGGCCGGCAGGCTATCACACGCTGATGGTGGGCAAGTGGCATGTTACCCCGGTATCTCTTGGCGAACATAATTATCCACTGCAGCGGGGCTTCGACCGCTACTATGGGATCATCAACGGCGCGGCCAGCTATTTCGATCCGGAATCCCTCACTCGCGACAACACCCCCATTTCGGTGGGCGCGGACGATCCCGATTATTATCTGACCGACGCACTGGGCGACAACGCTGTTCAATTCATCGACGATGCGGCGCATGGGGAGAAACCGTTCTTCCTTTACGCCGCCTTCACCGCCGGTCATTGGCCGCTGATGGCGCCGGAAAAGACCATCGCCAAGTACAAGGACCGCTACGCGGGCGGCTGGGACAAGCTGCGCGCCGATCGCCACGCCAAGCAGCTTGCCATGGGCATCGTGAAGGAGGAATGGGGAATTACGCCTCGCGATCCACGCGTTCCGGACTGGAACACCGCTTCCTATCACGAATGGGAGATGCGGCGCATGGCCGTCTACGCCGCGCAAATCGACAAGCTTGATCAAAATGTCGGCAAGATCGTGAACAAGTTGCGCCAACTCGGAATCTTCGATAACACCCTGATCTTCTTCATGTCCGATAACGGCGGCAACTTTGAAGAAATGGGCCCGATTCCTCCGTACGAGAACAGGCCGCCGCACATCCCCTATCGCACCAAAAATGGAGACGCGATCGTTCCTGGAAATGAACCGTCCCTCATGCCCGGCCCCGCAACAACCTACGCCAGCTACGGGATTCCATGGGGGAACTGCAGCAATACGCCCTTCCGTCTCTACAAGCACTACGCGCAGGAAGGCGGCATCTCCACGCCATTCCTGGCTCACTGGCCCAAGGGGATCAAAAGCTCTGGACTGGTGACCGCGGTCGGTCACGAAATTGACGTGCTGCCTACCTGCCTTGACGTCGCCAATGCGTCCTATCCCACCACCAGCAAGGCCGGAGTGCCGCCAACCCCGCTGGCGGGGCAGAGTCTGGCGCCCCTGTTTCATGGCGGCCAGTTACAGGATCGTTCTCTGTTCTGGGAGCACGAAGGCAACGCGGCGGTGCGGCAAGGAAGCTGGAAGCTGGTATCCCGTTATCCCGATGCCTGGGAACTTTACGACATGAATGCGGACCGCACCGAGATGCATGACGTCGCGGATCTCCATCCCGATCTGGTGAAGAGTATGGCCGCCGATTACGAGGCGTGGGCTCATCATGTTGGAGTTCAGAAATGGCCAATGCCGGAGACGCCCGTCAATGAGCGCGCCGGAGCCATGCCCTCGCCGCCTTATTTGCAGCATGACCGCCCGTAGCCCTCTTCAGGTCAAGCGTCTGCGGGATGACTTTGGTCTGCAGCGCCTGGTCTGGAGGTTTGGTCTGGAGGCTCGGTCGGGCGGGACTGCGGGATGGTCTCGCAGAATCGGCAACATCGAGGCGTCAACTCGCCCGTTCCGCTGCCGCTCAGCCTGCTCGCTTCAATAACCGGCGGCCTTGCCAAAGGTGTGGCGATGGTCATGGCCGCCCAGCAGCTCGCCGCCGGCCGGATCCACCTCGATCAACTCGCTGTCCCCCCAGACTCCCGCGGACTTCTCGTCGAACTCCGCGGCCCGGCGCGTGCTGTAGCCGCGCGCCTTCATCGCATCCACGGTGGCGACGGGAAAAGCCTTCTCAAACTGCAGAATGTCCGGCAGGTACTGATGATGGAAGCGGGGGGCATCCGCCGCCGCCTGGATGTTCAGATGGTTGTCCACCACGCTGATCAGGTCGTTGGCCACCGTGGTGATGATCGTCGAGCCGCCCGGCGAGCCCAGCACCAGGCGCAGCTTGCCCGGTTCGCATCCGGCAGGCAGCGGAAGATAGTACACGCTGGAGCTCTGCCGCTCCGCAACGGCCTTTGCCGAGGCCGGGCACACCGGAGGCTCGCTGACGATCGTCGGCGTCATGGCGGAGAGCGGGCGCTTGCCCGGCGCGATGGCGTTGGCCGAGCTCTGGATCAGGCCAAACCCGTTGGGTACGCCCACCTTGGAGGTGAAGTCATCCATCTCATCGTTCAGCAGAAAGCCCAGCGGGTCCACCGTCACTCCGGAGCCGAAGCCGAAGTTCAAGGTGTAGGTGCTCGAGACGGCGTTCCCATCGGCATCCACAATGGAGAAGTGTGTGGTCTGGTTGGAGTCCAACTGCGGATGCAGCGGGGTCGAGGCCGCAGGCAAAAAGCCCGCCGGGCGGACCAGCTTGGCTGACGGCGTGGGAGAAAAGGGGCCGATGGTCTTGCGCCAGGCGGCGGCGTAAGCCTCTGAGGCCATCCGCTCCAGCGGCATGCGGTTGAAATCCGGATCGCCCAGGTAGTCGCTACGGTCCATGTAGGCGCGGCGGAAGGCCTCCACGATCATGTGAATCTGGTTGGCAGAGCGGTCCGGTCCCAGGCTGGGTAGGTTGTAGCCGCTCAGCATGTTCAGGATCTCGATCAGCACGATGCCCCCGGAGCTGGGCGGCGGCGCGGTGAGCACCTGCAGGCCACGATAGTGGCCCAGCAGCGGCGTGCGCTCCTTCACCCGGTAACGGGCCAGATCCTGGGCGGTGATCATGCCGCCGTTGGCAGCCTCAAAGGCGGCGATCTGCGCGGCCATTTTGCCGTGATAAAAGGTCGCCGGATTCCGAGCGATACGCTCCAGCGTCGCAGCCAGTTGCGGCTGGCGGAAGATCTCGCCGGGCTGATAGTAGTTGCCGTCGCGCTGGAAGATCCGGCGCGAGGCCGCGAACCGCGCCAGGTTGCCTGCGTGCAGGTCTCCGGCCTCCTGGGCGGGGAGCGCGAAGCCCTCCCGCGCCAGCCGGATCGCCGGCGCCATCACCTTCGCCAGCCCAAGGCGGCCAAAGTGCTGCTCGGCAAAGGTCAGCCCAGCCACGGCGCCCGGAACCCCGGAGGCGTGAAAGCCGGTGATTGACATCTGGGGGATGACGTTGCCGGCCGCGTCCAGATACATGTTCGCGCCGGCCGAGCCGGGCGCCTCCTCCCGGTAGTCCAGGAAGACCGGCTGCCCGCCGTTGAGCTGCCGGGAGGAGGGGCGGATCAGCATGAAGCCGCCTCCGCCGATGTTGCCCGCCTCCGGGTAAACCACCGCCAGGGCGAAACCGACAGCCACCGCCGCATCCACCGCGTTGCCCCCCTCCCGCAGGATTTGCAGGCCCGCGTCGGTGGCGTCGTGGTGGATCGTGACCACCATCGCGTGGCGAGCGCGAACCGGCTGTTCGTTCAGATAGTTGGCGGGAACCTGGGCTGGCGCGGGGCAAGCTGCCAGAAGGGCCAGCGGCAGGCAGAGCAGCCGCCCAGAGACAGTAGCAGAGGGAAGCACACGGACGGAGGGTCGAAAAGAATCGACAGAGGCAGGCTGAAAAGTAGGCATAAAGAAGCGAAATGACCTCCGCAGATGAGTGTACTGTCCCTGAGCAGCTTCAGGAGCCGGCCCGTCCGCCAGGCAGGCCACTCGGAGAGCTTCCAGCCGGCGAGATAAAAGTGAGTGACTTCATGTCAGAATTAATCTGAGTGACTTTGTATCATTTTTTATGCAACCAATTCACTGCGATTGCGTCTATACTGGTATCGGGTTCGGAAGAGATTGCAGAGACCCTACCGGGTGACAGCTCTTGAACCCGAGAAATCTTCCAAGGAGATATTGGCTATGACGTTGACAAGCTTGACCCCATTTCGCAGCGGATTGAATGATATCGCCCTTCTTCAGAATCGCCTGAACTCCATCTTCCAGGACTTTGCCCGTCCCAGCGAAGGAACCGAGTCGCTTCTGGCCGGGAGCTTTGTGCCGGCCGTGGATGTCTATGAGGACGCTGAGAAGCTGGTCATGAAGTTCGAGGTCCCGGGCATTCGCCGTGAAGACCTGGATATCCGGGTCGAAGGCCGCACCCTCACCGTCAAGGGAGAGCGCAAGTTCGAGAGCGAGGAGAAGGAGGAGAACTTCCATCGCATCGAGCGCCGCTATGGCAGCTTCCTGCGCAGCTTCACCCTTCCTTCCACCATCAACACGGAGAAGGTGGAGGCCACCAGCGCCGATGGCGTGCTGAGCATCTCCTTCGCCAAGAAGCCGGAGGCTCAGCCCAAGCAGATTCAGGTCCAGGTGGCCCCGGCCGCGCAGAAGCAGGTCGAGGCCAAGACCAAGGCGTAAGGCCTGAAGTTGGGCGGGGCTCGGATCGGAGCCTCCGCGAAGCCGTCCTACCCGGCAGCCCGCTGAGGTGCGATACCAGGCATCCCGCCCGGTTCCACCCCCGCAACGCGCCCGCCGCAGCCCCGAACACTGGTTGCCGGAGAGCGCCGCTTGCGGGGGAGATGCCGGTCGACCGCCGCGCCTGCCTGGGTACCAGACTTTGCCCAGGCAGAAGACCCTGCCGGCCGCCGGCTCCATTCCGCGGCCGCCAGTGGCCTGGCGGCAACTCCGCCGGCGTGCGGAGAGTTGTTGCAGTTGCGAGACTGGGGGGCGGATCCCAAAAGCACCACTGGATTCGCCCCCTTTTTGTCTTTGCCCCTCAGGCGCTCCCAGAGCTTTGGGCGTTCAAAGAGCTTTGGGCGTACCAGCGCCGGGTCTTGCCGGGAGGCCCTCCAGCGTCAGGGCCTGCCGGACTCGGTCCTTGACGCCGCCCGGAGACGCATCGTCCCGGCCAGGTGTGCCGGCCAGCATCGTCCTTGCCGGCCTCAGGGAGCGCAGGACGTTGTATCAGGAACGAGTTAGCATGTTGACGGCGTCAGCCTGAGCGAGCGCCGCGGAGGAGAATCAGGATGGCCATCAAGTGGGACAAGTTCACCGTGAAGTCGCAGGAGGCGCTGCAGGCCGCCCAGGGCAGCGCCGCGGAGAACGGCAATCCGGAGGTCTTGCCCCTGCACCTGATGGCCGCTCTGTTGGAGGACAAGGAGGGCGTGGTGCGTCCGGTGCTGGAGAAGATCGGCGTAGCCGTGCCGCAGTTGCAGAGTACGCTCCACGGGGCCATCGCCAAGCTCCCTCGGGTGCAGGGCGGCGCCCAGCAGCCGGGGATGAGCGCGGCCCTGACCCAGGCGCTGGAGGGAGCCTTCAAGGAGGCGGACAACTTCAAGGACGACTACGTCTCCACCGAGCATCTCCTGCTCTCTCTGGCCAAACAGAGAAATGGGCCGGTGCAACTGGCCCTCGCTGCCGAAGGCGCTGACCATGCGGCGATCCTGAAGGCGCTGCAGGCGGTGCGCGGGGCGCAGCGCGTCACCGACCAGAACCCCGAGGCCAAGTTTCAAGCCCTGGAGAAGTACGCCAAGGACCTCACCGAGCTGGCCCGCCGCGGCAAGCTGGATCCGGTCATCGGCCGCGATGAGGAGATCCGCCGCGTCATCCAGGTGCTCAGCCGCCGCACCAAGAACAACCCGGTGCTCATCGGCGAGCCCGGCGTGGGGAAAACCGCCATCGTGGAAGGCCTCGCTCGCCGCATCTTCCAGGGCGACGTCCCGGAGGTGCTGCGCGACAAGCGCGTCATCTCCCTCGACCTGGGCTCCATGCTGGCCGGGGCCAAGTTCCGCGGCGAGTTTGAAGACCGTCTCAAGGCCGTGCTCAAGGAGATTGAAGAGTCCAACGGCCAGATCATCCTCTTCATCGACGAGCTGCACACCCTGGTCGGGGCCGGCGCGGCTGAGGGAGCCATCGACGCCAGCAACATGCTCAAGCCTGCGCTGGCCCGCGGCGAGCTGCGCGCCATCGGCGCCACCACCCTCAACGAGTACCGCAAGTACATCGAGAAGGACGCCGCGCTCGAGCGCCGCTTCCAGATCGTCTTTGTCGGCGAGCCCAACGTCGAGGACACCATCGCCATCCTGCGCGGCCTGCGCGAGCGTTATGAGACTCACCACAAGGTCCGCATCAAGGACTCGGCCATCGTCGCCGCCGCCGAGCTCTCCCACCGCTACATCTCGGACCGCTTTCTGCCCGACAAGGCCATCGACCTCGTCGACGAGGCCGCAGCCGCTCTGGCCATCCAGATCGGCAGCGTGCCGGTGGAGATCGATGACCTGGAGCGCCGCGCCATCAGCCTGGAGATCGAGCGCAACGCCCTCCAGCGCGAGACCGATGCGAACTCGCGAGAGCGCCTGGCCGAGGTCGACCGCGAGCTGGCCGAGATCCGCGAGCAGATCGCCGGGCTGCGCGCCCGCTGGCAGCGCGAAAAGGGAGCCATCGGCCAGGTCGCCGCGCTCAAGCAGCGCCTGGAGCGGATGCGCTTTGAGGCCGAGGAGGCCACCCGCAAGGGTAACCTGCAGCGGGCCGCCGAGCTGCAGTACGGCGAGATTCCCAACGCGGAAAAAGAGCTTGCGGCGCTCACCCAGAGCCAGGACGCCGGCGCGGCGGAGGCCAAATCCGGTCACGCCCCCCGTCTGCTCAAGGAGGAGGTGGACGAGGAGGACGTGGCCCGCATCGTCTCCAAGTGGACCGGGATTCCGGTTTCCAAGATGCTGGAGGGCGAGGTGGAGAAGCTCACTCACATGGAAGAGCGTCTGCGCCGCCGGGTGGTCGGCCAGGATGAGGCGCTGGTGGCCGTGGCCAACGCCATCCGCCGCTCCCGCGCCGGCCTCAGCGATCCCAAGCGTCCCATCGGCTCCTTCATCTTCCTGGGGCCCACCGGGGTGGGCAAGACGGAGACGGCCCGCGCTCTCGCCGAGTTCCTCTTCGACGACGAACAGGCCATGGTGCGCATCGACATGAGTGAGTACATGGAGCGCCACGCCGTCGCCCGGCTCATTGGCGCGCCTCCCGGCTACGTCGGCTTCGATGAGGGCGGCCAGCTCACCGAGGCGGTCCGCCGCCGCCCCTATGCGGTGGTGCTCTTCGATGAGATTGAAAAGGCTCATCCGGACGTCTTCCACGTGTTGCTGCAGGTGCTTGACGACGGCCGCCTCACAGACTCCAAGGGCAGAACCGTGGACTTCAAGAACACGGTGCTGATCATGACCTCCAACATCGGCGCCAGCCATCTGGCCACCGTCTGGGCGAAGGGGGAGGAGGGCTTTGCCGACGCCAGCGCGCGGGTGCTGGAGGAGCTGCGCAAGCACTTCCGGCCGGAGTTCCTCAACCGCGTGGATGAGATGGTAGTCTTCCATCCGCTGGCCGAGTCGCAGCTTGCGCACATTGTGGATCTGCGCCTGGCGGACCTGGAGCGGCTGCTGGCGGACCGTCACATCACCCTGGAGCTCACCGACGCGGCTCGCCAGGCGATCTTCAAGGCGGGCTACGACCCCACCTACGGCGCTCGACCCTTGAAGCGCGCCCTGCAGCGCATGGTGCAGGACAAGCTGGCCATCAAGATCCTCGACGGCTCGGTGCTGCACGGCGACCATGTGATTGTGGACGCAGGCGCGCAGGGGCTGGAGTTCAACGTCCAGCGCCCTGAACCTGCGGCGTAATTCGCCCGCAGCGAAAGCACCGAGCGTGGCCCAGCTTCGAGCAATCCAGCCTCGAGCGCAACGCTGCGGAGAGTCCGGCTCCCGTCGCGGCGACGGACAGGACTCTCCGTGTGTCGGCCCCCGAACCACCTTCCTTCCCCGAAAGCCCAAGGTGGAAGCAGACCGCCGGCCTGTGGGTGTCCGCCTTTGGTACAGGAGTTGCTATTCTGTAGCTGCCACTTCGAGACATGGAAGCTGAAACGGCCGTAAGCAAAGCCGGCCACTCACTCGCGCTGGAGGCTGATTGCAACTCGCCCAACGTCTTCGTCTTCCTGCCGTCCTCTGCTCCGTCGCGGTTCTCCTCTGCGCACTCATCAGCCGTCCCTACGCCAACATGGGCATTTGTGACGACGGACCGTATAGCCTCGTCGCCAAAAGCCTGGCCACCACCGGCCACATCCACTACAACGGCTGGTCGTCGCCCATGTTGGGCTGGCAACTCTACCTGGGCGCGGCCTTTATCAAGCTCTTCGGCTTCTCCTTCACCACCGTACGGATGAGCACGCTGACGATCTCCGCGCTGACGGCCTTTCTCCTGCAACGCACGCTGGTCCGCACCGGCGTTACAGAGCGCAACGCCACCCTGGGCACGCTGGCCGTCGTACTCTCTCCGCTGTACTTCATGCTCTCGGTCACCTACATGACCGACATCGACAGCCTGTTCGCTATCGTGATCTGCCTTTACGGCTGCCTGCGCGCTCTTCGCGCCTCCACGGAGCGCGCTGCCATCGCATGGCTCTGCTTCGCCGCGGTCACCAACGCCATCTGTGGAACCTCCCGCCAGATCGCCTGGCTCGGCGTCCTGGTGGTCGTCCCCTCCACGGTGTATCTGCTCCGCTCCCGTCGGCGCCTCCTGACAGTCGGCGCCCTGCTCGCCGCGGCCGGCGATCTCTTCGTCCTCGTCTGTATGCTTTGGTTCCGGCGCCAGCCTTACATCCTGCCGGAGCGCCTCATCCCATCCCGATATCCGGTGGGCAATCTACTGATGCTGCTCGCCTACTCCCTGCTCGATCTTCCCTATCTGCTGCTTCCGCTCACCTTGCTCTTTCTTCCGCAGCTCCGCAACCTTCGCCCCAAGACTTTGGCCTTCCTCGCTCTGCTGGTCGCCGGTTACATCTTTCTCGCCACCTATCCAAGCCATCTCCGCGGCCACTTTCAACTGTTGCCTTTGTCGGGATCCATTGGCCTGGGTGAGTGGAACAACGTCACCGGTATGTTTGCCTACGATCTGCTCAAAGGGCAGCCGCCAATCGTGATCGGCAAGTTCGCGCAGGTGCTTCTCACCTTGGCCACCTTCGGCGCGCTCTTCGGCATCCTGGCTTCCTTGCAGGCCAGTCGCCGCACCCAACCAGCCACCGAGTCCGTCGCACCTCCCTCTTGGCGTGAGCTATCCACTCTTCTTCTCCCCTTCATCCTCGCGTACGGCCTCATCATGGTTCCCCGCACGCTCGATTTCGGCATACGCGACCGCTACCTCCTGGAGCTGATGGTCGTCTCGCTGCCCTTTCTCTTGCGTCACTACCAGCAACGAATCCAGGCGCGGCTCCCATCAGCGGCTGTCCTCATGGTCGGCGTTGTCGCTATTTACACCATCATGATGACCCACAACATGTTCTCGCTTTACCGCGCTCGTATTGCAATCGCCCAGGAAGATCGGAA
>JAKAQS010000293.1 GCA_021819585.1 Acidobacteriota bacterium | reverse complement strand
CTCTTTCACATCGCGGTCAGCTTTGGCAGCGTCACCTCTTCCATCAGCATGCCCGCCACCATGTCGCACGCCAGCGTTCCACCTGAACTGCTGGCCCAGCGCGAGCTTCCGCCCGACCTGGTGCGCGTCTCCGTCGGCGTGGAAGACGAAGAAGACCTCATCGCCGATCTCGACCAGGCCTTCGAACGAGCCTCCGGGCTGCTTCCCGGAAAGACCTAAGCAAAACCTACACCTCGCGCATACAAAACGTGCAGACGGTAGGCCTCCGAACCTCGACGCAACGTGTAGCATGAAATCACTGGAATAATTCAGAGGAAGAGTCGTGACCCAAAATGGCCTTGACTTCAGCGACCGGAGTGCAGTTGAGAAATTTCTCAAGACCAAGCGGTTTCGCCGCTGCGCGAACTTGGAATGTCTTCCAGCGCACACGGGGGAAGTGGTATTGCACCTTCCTGTGTGCTCGGCCGGGTACTTTGAAAGACAAGGCAATGCACGGCATTTTCGGATGCCCGATCCGCAACGCGATCTTCGCCCCCTGACCTATATGACCGTAGCTATTTGGGGACCGCTCGTGAGTTGCCCGCGCAACTGCAAAGCCTGTCGGAATCAAACCGCAGCAAAGCTTCTGAAGGATACAAACGTCTGGCAAGCTGGCTCTTTGAGAACCTCGTAAAGCCGACGGAGATTCTATGGGCTGCGTTCTGGGCTTGGCTGTTTCGGTAGCCCCGGTCCTCACCGCGGAATCTTGCGCTCATCCAGGACCCTTTGAGCAATGTGGATTCGATTCCCCCATCCATCCTGATCTTGGTTATGGGTCAACAGCCAGCACCATTCTTTAAGCTGCCATGCATGCCGAAGGCCAACGCGGCCTCCTCCCGTCACCCGATGTCGTCGTTCCCGGCACATCCCGAACCATCCTCTCCAAGGCGGTGCCCTACCAGGGTGCGTCCCGCAGCCCCACCTCAAGCCGTGGCAAACAACCAATCCGGTAGAGCGCACAAGGCTGTTGCGCTCGCCGGCCCCTCCGTTCCCTCCCCGCCGCATCTCCCCCTGAAACCTTCACGTTCCTTCCCCTCGTTATACTTGTAGATAGCCATGTTTGAAACCCTCTCCGAAAAACTTCAGCGCTCCTTCAAGACCCTGCGCGGCCAGGGCACGCTCAGCGACGAGAACATCAATGAAGCCCTGCGCGAGATCCGCGTCGCCCTGCTCGAGTCCGACGTCAACCTTGAGGTCGCCCGCGACTTGATCGAAAAGATCCGCGCCAAGGCCCTTGGCTCAATCGTCGCCACCGCGCTCTCTCCGGCCGAGCAGATCGTAAAGATCGTCCGTGACGAACTCATCGCCACTCTGGGCACAGACACCGCGCGCTTCAAATTCGCCTCCCAGCCACCCTCGGTCATCCTGATGGCCGGCCTGCAGGGCTCCGGCAAGACCACCACCTCCGGCAAGCTGGCCCAGTGGCTCAAAAAGGGCGGTCACCGCCCCCTGCTGGTCTCCGTCGACGTCTACCGCCCCGCCGCCCGCGAGCAGCTCGCCGTCGTTGCCCGCTCCATCAACGCCCAGCTCTACGAAGGCAAGCTCGACCCCAACGGCGCCGGCACCGATGACGTGCTCCGTCTGGCCAAAGAGGCCCGCCGCGAGGCAGCCAACTACGGCTGCGACATCCTCATCGTGGACACCGCCGGACGTCTCGGCATCGACCAGGCCCTCATGGAAGAGATGGCCCAGCTCAAAAACCTCCTCTCCCCCACCGAGATCCTCTTCGTCGCCGACGCCATGACCGGCCAGGACGCCGTCAACTCCGCCAAAGCCTTCAACGACAAGCTGCAGATCACCGGAGCCATTCTCACCAAGATGGACGGCGACTCCCGTGGCGGCGCCGCCCTCTCCATCCGCCAGATCACCGGCCAGCCCATCAAGTTCCTCGGCACCGGGGAAAAGCCGGACGCCTTTGAGCCCTTCCACCCCGACCGCATCGTCAGCCGCATCATGGGCATGGGCGATATCGCCACCCTCCTCGAGCGGGCCGACGAAAAGCTGGACAAGAGCACGGCCGCCGACTTCGCCAAAAAAGCTCTCTCCGGCGATGGCTTCTCTCTGGAGGACTTCCGTGAGCAGCTCCGCCAGATCAAGAAGCTCGGCAGCATGCAGTCCATCCTCAAGATGCTTCCCTCCGTCGGACCCTTCGCCCAGATGCAGAAGGCCGCCGGCTCCATCGACGAGAAGCAGTTCAGCCGTGTCGAAACCATCATCGACTCGATGACCCGCAAGGAGCGCCAGAACGCCTCCATCATCAACGGCAGCCGCCGCAAGCGTATCGCCGCAGGCTCGGGAACCTCTGTGCAAGAGGTCAACAACCTGCTCCGCCAGCACCAGCAGATGAGCAAGATGTTCAAGACCATGGGTTCGGGAGGCGTGAAGATGCAGCAGCGGCTAATGAGCCAGCTAGGCGGCGGGCAGAGGTTTGGGCGTTAGATGTCTGTACTCGTCCATTCCACAGGGACGTTTCGGGGGCGGATGGAGCGTTCAGCAAGAACGAAAATGCTTGGGCGGGAAGAAGATTACCCCGCAGACCCCCAGCAGCGGCCATCTGAAACCTCAGCGCGCCGCTGGAACATCTTGCGGACAGCGGCGTGGATGTGATCCACGGCAGATCTCCGGTAGGCCCAGATCTGGCCCTCATCCGGATGCTGAGCGACCATGGTCGCATTGGCCTCAAAGAGCAGAATCTCTCCCTTTGCGCTCAAGCCAAAGTCCACTCCGCCGTAGTCCAGCCCCAGCATCTTCTGCAGCCTGCGCAGCGACTCGATCGCACCGGATCCCAACACACCCGGCATATCCGTCAGGAAGCGCTCTTCCTCCTGACGGTGATCCGGCCGGTCGGCCATGTCGGAACTGAAGTAATGAATCTTCCACTGCGATGAGACCGCTAAGTGCAAGGGATAAAGTTCGCCGTCCACCATCATCACGCGATACTTTCGGAAGAATCCATCCGCTCCTCGCGCATCCAGATCCTCGATCGCCAGCAGCTCCGCTCCATCCCGGCCCACTCCCGGCAGCTCGCGTAACGCCTCTACCAACCCCTCCGCTCCGTCCACCCTCACAAAAAACTCGCCCATATGGAACCCCGGCGCTCGCAGCAACACCGGAAACCGGAATCCGCCCCTCCGCAGAGCCTCCCCTCCACCCGGAACCGCCAGTTCGGCGTAGCCAAAGCTTTGTGTCTGCGGGACAACCAACCCGGACAGGCTTCTCAACCGCAGCGCATTCTCCATGCGGCTGGTCTTCAGCACCGCCTGCGGCGAATTCACCACCGGGGCCGAGCTGTGCGCCAGCAGCCGTTCCGCCGCCGCCAGAGCCGGCCGCGAGACATCCACGTCGCCAATGCCATTGATCACAAACCGGTGCTCCGGCAACGGCTGGGATGGATCATAGAAGTCGGTGACCACCAGATGGGTTTCAAACAGGGTGTCATCGATGAGCCTTTCAATGGGCGTGTTGCCGCCGGCGGAGGATACCAGCAACAACACCGGAGTCGGGGGAAGTTTGCCGTGGTACGGGTTGGTGAACGTACTTTGACGCTCAAAGCCCATGCGTTGATGAAACCGTGCCTCCTCGATCTCTCCCAGCCGGGTGAGCGCATAGAACATGCCGGCATGCGCCTGGGGCATGCCGGGATCGACGCGCAGGGCAGCCTCAAACTGTTGTCGCGCCGCGGCTGCGGACTCCGCATCCCGCCCTGCCAGCAACACAGAGCCGAGGTTGACCCGGCTGGTCACCGATTGTGGATGGTGCTTTACAGCCTCAGCCAGACTCAGCAGCGCCGCTTTTCGGTGTCCGTTGGCAGCCATCAGAAGCCCGAGAGCATTCAGATTGTGCTGGTGGGTCTGCTCCAGGCGAACCACGTTGAGATGTTCCGCCAAAGCCTCTTCTTTGCGTCCGAGTTGGGCGAGCAACATGGCGCGCGCATAGCGCAGTTGCACCTCCAGGCTCTTCTCCACGGCCGGCGCGGAAACCAATTCCTGCTTGGATGCGGAGGTAGCCCTCAAGCGGGCATTGATCCTTTCCAACTCCTCCATGCGCTGGGACCAAGGCTGCCAGGGCGCACCGGCCGCCTCGCTCGCCGACCGGGCCTCAGAGACCATCTCCGATTCGCTCTCAACTGGTTCGCTCAATGGCTCTCCGTGTCAGTCTGCCGCCCGCTTCCAGTACGGACTTCAACAAGATATCGATCTGCGCCTGGGTGGTGCGATGATTCACGATGGCGGCGCGGATCACGACTCGCCCCCGGATCCTGGTCGCAGAAGGCGCAACCTCGCCCTTCTCCTGCACGGCAATCACAATCTGACGGTTCAGGAAGTCTAGCCATTCCTCATCCTGGGGCGCGTCCCCGTCCAGATCTGGGCTGGCATCTTCCATCCGCCACGCCCCC
>JAKAQS010000043.1 GCA_021819585.1 Acidobacteriota bacterium | reverse complement strand
AACGGCGATCAGAAGCCTGCATACTCGGCCCAGCGGGAAAAGAGCCACGGCGGCTCCCGCTCGCCCGTGGGGCCGAGGCCAGTCGTCACGCATCTCGAAGTTGTGAAGATCGGCGCAGGTGAAACGCACAAAGCGCCTTGAATCTCCTGGTCTCTTTCCCCCGCGGATGAATCTTCCGAAGTGGGCATGCCGTCGCGCTTTCCTTTAGGAAAACGCCCATGAAAGCCGAAGTGCCGGAATAGACACGCACAGAAAATCTCTAGCGAAAGACCACCTTGATCTGCTGCGGCGCCGCCGTGTTCTTGAAGCGAATGAGCAAGGTTCTGCCGTTGTACTCATAGGAGCCTGGATCTAACGGCTTCCCCCCAAGATCTACCTCGCGCGCCGCCCTGGCGGAGAGGATTCGAACCACCCCCTGCGTGTCTTCGATCCCCTGAACCTGAAAAGCCAGACTGTTCTTGCTTGGATGTTCCATCGCGACCTTGGCGGATGCCGCCAGGACCCGCGACCCCGTTGAATGGAAGGAATTCACGTCCAGTAACAGAGCCCTTTCTCCCGGTCCAATCGTAAAGTAGCCGCTCTCGGCCAGATTGTTGTCGAACAAGTCGATAAAGTCCCCTGTTAGAGACATCGGAGGCTGCGGCCGGCTCTGTTCCTTCGCGCCCTCTGCATCCAGGCCGGCGGCAATCACATAGGGGCCACGCCGCAGCACCAGCACATTGGTTTCACTGAGCGGCAAGCCGATGGCCTTGGCAACGGTCTGGAGCGAGTGGTACACAACCTCCTGCCCAGCCGGTAAATAGGTAAGAGCCGCCGGGTTCTTCGCCTCATACAGAACAAACCCTCTGCCGACCGTGTGCAGTCCAATGGCCCCCGGTTTCAACCCAAGCTGCCTTAAGAGGCGGTCGCACGGCGTTTGAATCTGTCCATCCCCCTTGCTCCACCAGGCATGAATCTTGTCGTAGGGGTCCTTGTCGTCATCGAAGACCATCAGGGCTCCGCCAGACCGGACCCACGCGGCCAGCGCGGCTTGAGAACCTGGGTCAGGCGGCTTTTGTCCGTCATAGGTCAATAACAGGACCTTGTATCGATGAAGGGCTCCGGCGGCGACCGATCGCCGGCTTAGGCTCTCCATCTGCACCGGTTCAACGGGCATGCCGCGCATCAGAAACGGGAGGGCAAGGCCATAAAACTCTCCCAGAGAAAGATCAGATGGGTCCGGCGAAGCCCGCTCAAACATCAGCGTATCGGAGACAAGCACGCCGATGCCTCTGGCGCCGGCAGACTCCCAATGCGTCGCCTCCGCCGGCTGCCGCATCTCTGCCAGCGCATGAAAGACCGTCTGTAACTCGGTGGCGTACTCCTGGGGAATTGGAATCTTGGCCGGACTGGGATTGGAAGCGGATGGTTCTGTGGCAGGGTACGCGAAGCCCTCCCCAAAGATTCTCTCCGGCCATGGAAGCACTTCATAACGAGAGACGGCGGGTTGCAGAAGCGACGCTACCAGCGTGCTCTCCCAGTTCTTGCGGTAATCACTCCAGGAGTGGTGCGGATTGTCCTCGATCGGATCGTTGAGGAACCATATCGGCTTCCCCGAGGAGCGAGCGATGTTCTGGAGAACTCCGTACTCCAGAAACGCGGTTTCGAACGTACGCTCTCGCAGGACGCCCCCGTAAACGTTAGGAGTTCGGGCGGTTCCGGTCCACACCTGCGCGATATAGCCGTCCGCGCCTACCTTCAACAAGGAAGACTCCGGACTGACGATATGCCACTGTGCATAGTTGATCAGGGAGTGGGTGGCGACATAGCACGGGATCGAGCGATGGTGCTTCGCGCCATAAGCCTTCACCGCCGCAAAGATCTGGGCAAGCGTGCGGCGATAGAGATAGTACTTGAGCCGGGAGGCGTGATACTGCGCGTCCGGGGAGCTGTCCGGCGCCTGCCACGGCTGATGATAATAATCTTGCCACTGATGCTGGAAGCTTGTGCTCCATCCCGCGCGAGCCCAGAACTCAGGTTCTTCCAGATAAACAGCCTCTGCTCCCGCATCAAGAGCGGACTCAAGCTGCTTGCTCAGATACAAGCCATAGGAACGATTCGGCGAGATATAGGGAATGTCGCGCCCCCCATGCAGGATCAGGTTGCCGTTCTTGTCCTGCTGGGTCTCGTTCCAATGCTGCTTCCCATCGAAACTTCCATCCAGATAAGCGCGATACCTTCCCCACGCCACTCCCGTCATCAAATCCACATGATAGCCATGCGCCTTCCAGGAGCGGATGCGCTCAGCCGTTGTGCCATCAACGCCATAAACCATCACCGTATCGGCAGGAATGTTGATTCGGGGCGACCATGCTCGGCTCGTCTGAAAGATCAGGCGGCCTTGCGAGACCTCCGTCGGTTTTGCCAGCGGAGCCTGAGACGCCCCAGGGAGGGTCTGGCAAAAAGCCAGTTCCATACAGAAGGCAAACAAAATCAATGTGCGGGTTGGCATCTTCGGGCGAGAACCTCCGATCGGTTCAACATGGACGGCGGAGCGTCGTTGGGAAGCTTCCCCAACGTTGGTTTGGGGTTGCTTCAACTCTAGAACAACGCTGACGCCGGCGGCCAGCTATTGCTGGACCACCGTGACCTGCGGCGAGGTTTCGCTGGCGCTCAGGCAAGCTAGCCGTCCATGGCTGCTGGAATTGCTGGCCGCCTGGTCCTGACTGATCGCAAAGCAATAGGACTGCGTCTGCGTGCTGCTACCTTGCGTTACGTTCACATCGAAGATTCCCAGTGTGGCCGTCGGATCATAGGTGATGTCCGGCGCCAGCACCCCGCTGGCGGTAACCCCCACCGCGCCGCTGAGCCCTTCATCCCAGTCCGCATCGTTCTGGCTGCCTTTATCCTGGGCAAAGGCGGAGATGTCGCCATCGGAGCTGACACTGAGAATCCCGGAACTGAAGCTGCGGCTGGGATCGCCGTTCGCCACAGAGCCCATGAAGTAACCGGCAGCCAGATCGTCCACCGTCCAGCCACCGGAGCCTGGCCCCGCCTGCGGCTCCATCCAGCCAACCCAGTCGGAGGGCTGCGACGAACTGGATGATGCATCCATGTAAGCCGCCGCGTTGCTGTTGTAAACATACAACGCAATACCAGACTCAGCTTGACCGGAGATCGACTCCGTGGTGCGTCCCGTGGCCGTATCCGTGTTAAAAGTTACTCCGCTGAGCGACCGGGAGCCGATTGTGCCCGCGTCGTTTTCAATCTGGGTTACGCCGCCGTTTGCGAATTGCATCACCTTGGCCGCGTAACCCTGCGCGCTATCCTGACCCGATGCGTAGATCACCGCCGGCCCAGCCGGCGTACCGGTGGCCGTCTGCAAGCGCGCCTGGCCGATCACAAAGTCAGCTCCGCTGGTGTCGTTGTGGGGATTTTCACTGATAAAGACGGCGTCTCCAGCCGCGTCGCCGGTAGGAAACATCACCACAGGAATCAGACTGCTGCTGGTGCTGCCGAAGCTGTTGAAGGTGGCTGCTCCGTAGGCGTTTCCCTCCGCGGTAAGGCTGGAACCGGTCAGGGTCTCATCGGCCGTGTAGCTGCCCTGGATCACTGCGTCCATGGTCCCTGTAGAAGAGCTGCTGCCGAAGTCGATCGAGCCGACAGCCCCAGCCAGACTCCCATCCTGCCACTCGCCTCGCAGCAAAAAGACGTAGTTGGCGCTCTCCACCGCTGGGCTGCTGCTCTGCAGGTAGCAGCGGCCAGAGCCGGTAACGGCAGAGGGTGACGTTCCCGCATCATCCATCTGCGTAAGGGTCAGACGGGTAAATTGGTTACTGCTGTTCAGGTCACCGCCGGCAATCGCAAAGATGTTGCTCAGCCCCGTGCCTTTCATTTGAAGATAGCCCCGGTTGTCGGAGCCGACCGCGTAGGCTCCGGTGAACCCTTCCGCGAGGAAGCCATTCGACGGTCCGTTGGAGTCCATCTGTCCACCCGAAATTACGCCGCCGGCGTTGCTGGTAAAGGCAAAGACCATCCCCCCGCGATACAGTGTGCTGCCCGTCTGCTCCTTCACTCCGCTGGGCCAGAACTGGTCAACGTAGCAGGCATACTGGCCGGCCAGCTCGGCATCATTGGTGGAAGCCGTCTCTGTAACCACGCTCAAGGTCAGCGTCGCACTGGTTTGCTCCGCAGTCGGCGTGCTGCTGTCTGTGGCATCCACGGTCACCGATGACGACCCCGCTGAACTCGGCGTGCCCACAATCTGATCGCTGCTCCCGCCGGCTTGCTCTAAACCGGCCGGCAAGCCGGAGTAGGTGACCGTGTAGGGAGCTGTGCCGCCGCTGACGCTCAGATTCGCGTAGGTATAGGGCATGTTCGCCATTCCCTGCGGCACGCTGTTCGGCGTCACCGTGAGTGGCGAAGGGTTGACGGCGATGGTGTAGGTGACGGTTGCGGAATCGCTGGTGTTCGTGGTGTCGATCACCTCTACCGTCAGCGGCAGGCTGGTCTCGATCGCGCTCGGCTCGCCGCCAAAGGTCAACACGCTGCTCCCATTGCTGGAGACCGCAAGTCCGTCTCCGTTGGCAATTGTCGTAGACGTTCCGCTCACTGGGATGGCCGTTCCATTCACCACGAACTCGTAGTTGTTGCCGCCTGCTCCTCCCGTAGCGCTGATCGACCCAGAGTACGTCTCTCCTACCGTCCCCGACGGCAGAGGATGACTGCTTGCCGGCGGCAACAAAACAGCCTGATTGCTCACCACGATGCTATACGCTTTGGATGCTGAGTCGCCGTAAGCATCAGCAGCGCTGATGGTGAAGTTGTAAGTTCCAACAGCCGTTGGCGTTCCGGCGATCCCTCCGGTCAGCCCGTTTAGTGTCAGGCCAGGCGGCAGGCTGCTGCCAGCGGCCAGGCTGTAAGTCAAAGGCCCCACGCCGCCGCCGGCCAGCGCTGCATACGTGGTGGCATAGGCTTGACCCTCGGTAGCGGTGGAAACAATCTCTCCAATAAAGACGATCGGCGCGGCAGGTTCGATGGTGATCGTCAGCGGAGCAGAGGTTGCGGTCAGCGCCGTCGGCGTCCCAGAGTCAGTGAAGGTGAAGATGACATTGCTGTAGGTTCCCGCACAGGATGCGGTCAGCGCCGTCCCCGACGCCGTCGTCAGAACACCCGATGCACTCAGGATCAGGCAGCTCGGCAGAGCATGGCCGCTGCTGCTGACCGCCCAGCTCCGATAAGGAGGGATGCCACCGCTGCCTTGCAGTTGTACCGCATACGCCCCTCCCACCACACCGTCAAGGCTTGCGCTGGTGGAGATCACCTGCGGCGCAGGCGGAATGGTGATGATCGCCGTTCCGCTGACCGAGCTGTCGGCGCTCGCGGTCGCCGTGATCGTTACAGTCTGTGCCGCGCTCGTCGCTGCCGGAGCCGTGAACGTAGCCGAAGTCGTGGTCTGGTTGGAGAGAGATCCAGCGGACGCGCTCCACGTCACCCCCTGCGAGCTGTTCGTCACCGAAGCACTCAGAGTCGCCGTATCCGTCCCGTCGACGGCGCCGGCGCTCGCCTTCACCGTGACCGCCCCGGGCAAAGGCTCGGATGAGCTTCCGCCGCTACAACCTGTGAAAGAGACCGACAAAGCAAGAACAGCAAGGACAAAGGAGTTCGTCAACAGAGCCCGACACAGACCACGCATAGCCCGACCGCCTCAATCGCTTTACAGCTCCCAGTTGCGAGCACGTTGAAACCGGACCAAAGCGATGAGCCAGGCGCGGCAAGTTTTGGAATGGCAAACGAAGATACTCCATGGACGGAGGAACTTCTTGGCCAGGATCTCTGCGTTTCAACAAACGCTGAGATGCACTCTCGGGGTTTGAAGATGCTCGCAGTCGATCGATCGAAGGCGACCTTCAATCCTCTCACCCCGAAAGGTCTCGCAACTCCTCATTTAACTTTAATCCTTGCTCCATCATCCGGCGGTCTCTTCCTCGAAGAGGTCACCAGCCTGAACGTTTCAACGTGCAACTTCACCTGGAAGGTGAAACCAGAGTCTCCATTTCACCCGACGGACGCATCGCCACTCCGTGCAAAGCAACTCTCTTCTTTGCAGCGTTTGACACCGCAATCCCCTGCTCAAAAGCAGCCCAGCTCTCCGGCCACATCTTCCACTCTGCGGCCTCGTCCATCACTCCCAGGTCAGGGAGCCTCCGTTCTGGTACTCGATCACGCGAGTCTCAAAGAAGTTCTTCTCCTTCTTCAGATCCATCGCCTCTGACATCCATGGGAACGGATTTTCAGTCACAGCGAAGACCGGCTCCAAACCCAACTGAGCGCACCGCCGGTTGGCGATAAAGTGCATATACTGTTCGCACAAGCCGGCGCTCAAACCAAGAAACCCGTTGGGCATCGTATCCCGCCCGTAGGCCGCCTCCAGTTCTGCCGCGGAGCGCAGCATCTGGCGCACCTCCTGCTGAAACTCCCGGCTCCAGAGTTGGGGATTCTCGATCTTGATCTGGTTGATGACGTCCACTCCGAAGTTCAGGTGAATCGACTCATCGCGCAGGATGTACTGATACTGCTCTGCAACTCCCACCATCTTGTTGCGCCGCCCCAGCGATAGAATCTGGGCGAACCCGGTATAAAACCACACACCCTCAAAGACCACATAGAAGGCCACCAGATCCCGCAGGAACGCCTGATCCGCGGCGCGCGTTCCGGTCTGGAAGGAAGAATCGCTGAGGTTTTGCGTATATTCAAGCGCCCAGGCGGCCTTCTCCGTGATCGAGGGAACCTCGCGGTACATATTGAACAGCTCCCCCTCATCCAGACCCAGACTCTCCACGATGTACTGGAAGGTATGGGTATGCACTGCCTCTTCAAAGGCCTGGCGCAACAGGTACTGCCGGCACTCGGGGTTGGTAAGATGCCGATAAATGGCCAGCACGATATTGTTGGCCACCAGGGACTCCGAGGCCGCAAAGAAGCCCAGGTTCCGCTTGATCACGCGGCGCTCTTCCGCCGTCAAACCCTCCGCGCTCTTCCATAAGGCGATATCGGCCTGCATGGAGACCTCGGTCGGCATCCAGTGGTTGTTGCATCCGGAGAGATACTTGTCCCACGCCCAGCGATACTTGAGCGGTAGCAGTTGATTGACGTCTGCGCGGCAGTTGATCATCGCCTTGTCGTCCACCCGCACCCGCGCCGCGCCGCGCGCAATCTTGCCCAGGCCGGTGCTGTCCGCCTCTTCTTTCACGCTGGGTGGCGTCAGAACAAACCGCGCCGGCTTTTCTTCCTCGACCTCTGTCCAGTCCAGCATCCCTCCTCCTTTGGTCATGGTCCAGTCCACTACTGGCACGCCTCACAGGTTGGATCGTTGCCGGCGCACACCTTGCCGGCGGTAATCTCCACCTGTACCGCATTCAACTTGCCATCGGTGCCCTTCAGCGTCGAGCGCTCCACGTGTGTGGCGCTGCGCGAGCGCAGGTAGTAGGTCGTCTTGAGGCCGGAGCGCCATGCCTCCCGATAGAGTGCATCGAGCTTCTTTCCACTCGGCTGCGCAATATAAAGATTCAGCGATTGCGCCTGATCGATCCACTTCTGCCGCCGCGCCGCCGCCTGGATCAGCCAGGTTGGCTCAATCTCAAAGGCGGTGGCGTACAACTGCTTCAAGTCCTCGGGCACGCGATCGATCACTCCCAGCGAGCCGTCGAAGTACTTCAGGTCGCTGACCATCACCTCATCCCAGAGCCCGCGCCGCTTCAAGTCGTAGACCAACGCTGCGTTCACCACCGTAAAGTCGCCGGACATATTCGATTTCACAAAGAGATTCTCATACGTCGGTTCAATCGACTGGGTCACGCCGCAGATGTTCGCTATCGTCGCCGTGGGCGCAATCGCCATGGTGTTGGAGTTGCGCATGCCGACCGTCTTCACCCGCTCCCGCAAGCCGGACCAATCCAGCCGCTCCGTGCGGTCGCACTCGAGCGTATGCCTGCGGTGTTCCTGCAACAACTTCACGGAATCGATCGGCAGCACGCCTTGGCTCCAGAGCGAACCCTCGAAGCCGGCATACCGGCCCCGCTCAGCCGCAAGCTCCACCGAGGCGGAGATGGCGTAGTAGCTGATCTGCTCCATGCTCGTGTCGGCGAACTCCACCGCCGCCTTGGAGGCATAAGGAATCCGCAAGGTGTAAAGCGCATCCTGGAAGCCCATCACGCCCAGGCCGACCGGCCGATGGCGCAGATTGGAGCGCCGCGCCTCCGGCACGGTGTAGAAGTTGATGTCGATCACGTTGTCCAGCATCCGCATCGCCGTCCTCACCGTTCGCTTCAATCGGGCCTCATCGATGCCCTCGGCCGTCACGTGACGGGCCAGATTGATCGAGCCCAGGTTGCACACGGCAATCTCCTGCTGGTTCGTGTTCAGCGTGATCTCGGTGCAAAGATTGGACGAGTGGACTACTCCTGTATGCTGCTGCGGCGAACGCAGATTGCAGGGATCCTTGAATGTAATCCATGGGTGCCCGGTCTCAAACAGCATGGTGAGCATCTTGCGCCAAAGATCCACCGCGCGCACCGTGCGCGTCACCTTCATCTCTCCGCGCTGCGCCTTGGCCTCATAGAAGCTGTACCGCTCCGCAAACGCCTTGCCGTACAGCTCATGCAGGTCCGGAGCCTCATCGGGTGAGAACAAAGTCCAGGAACCATCCTCTTCCACTCGTTCCATAAAGAGATCGGGGATCCAGTTGGCCGTATTCATGTCATGCGTGCGCCGCCGGTCATCGCCGGTATTCTTGCGCAGGTCCAGAAACTCCTCGATGTCGATATGCCAGGTCTCCAGGTAGCCGCAGACCGCGCCTCTCCGCTTGCCTCCCTGGTTGACTGCGATCGCTGTATCGTTGGCCACCTTCAGGAAGGGCACCACGCCCTGCGACTGCCCATTGGTTCCTCGAATGTGCGCTCCCAGTCCTCGCACCCTGCTCCAGTCGTTGCCCAGCCCGCCAGAGTACTTTGCCAGCAGGGCGTTGTCCTTGATCGCCTTGAAGATACCGTCCAAGTCGTCGCTGATGGTGGTCAGAAAACAGGAGGAAAGCTGCGGACGAAGGGTCCCGGCATTGAAGAGCGTGGGCGTGGAGCACATGAAGTCGAACGAAGAGAGAACCTCGTAAAACTCCAGCGCCCGCTGCTCGCGGTCGATCTCCCGCATCGCCAGGCCCATGGCCACACGCATGAAGAACGCCTGGGGCAGCTCGTAACGCACGCCCTGATGTTGCAGAAAGTAGCGGTCATAGAGCGTCTGCAGTCCCAGAAGTTGAAAGTTGCGATCCCGGTTCGCATCCAGCGCCCGGCTGATGCGATCCAGATCGAAGCTCCCCAGTTCCTGATCCAGCATCTCCAGCTCGATGCCGCGCCGGATGAACTCAGGAAAGTACTCCGCGTAGTCCAGCGGTAGCCGCGCAGCAGCCATGCCTGCGGTCTGGGGAAACAGAAAGCTCATCGCCTCGTCGCGCAGCAGATTCAGCAACAGGCGAGCGCTGACGTAAGCATAGTTCGGCTCCTGCTCCACCAGGGTTCTCGCGGCCATGGTCTGCGCCAGCCCCAGCTCCTGCATCTGGATGCCGTCGTAAAGGCTGCGGCGCACCTCAGCCATCACACCCTCCGCGGAGACGCCCTCCAGACCCAGACAAGCGTCTTCGATCTCTTTACGCAGCCGCGTCTCATCGATCGGCTCCAGACGCCCATCCGCGGTGCGAACCCTCCACCGCGGAGCCTGTGCCTCAGCCGCCGGCTCGTCGCGTCTGCGCCGCTCCTGCGCTCGCTCTTCGCGATACAGCACATAGGCTCGGGCCACCTTGTGCTCACCGCTGCGCATCAGCGCCAGCTCCACCTGATCCTGGATGTCTTCCATATGGATTGGGCGTCCCGGCCCGGCGCGCCGGCTGAGCGCTTCCACCACCTGCTCGGTCAACGCCTCCACCTCCGCCCGGATCCTGCGTGAAGCCGCAGCTTCCGCCCCCTCCACCGCAACAAACGCTTTGGTGATCGCCAGGCTGATCCTGTTGGCGTCAAAGGGAGAAAAGGCGCCGTTGCGGTTGATCACCTGAATCTCCGTCGCCGCGCTTGCGCGCGAACTCTGGCGGTTGGGAGGCTCAAGCGATACGGGCAGATTCCGGCTCGTAAACTCATGCGGCAGCGTGGCCATGGAAGATCTCCTTAATGGCCTCACAGAGCGATGCGGGGAAACAGCGGATAAGACTCCGGCTTAGGGAGATAGCCTCTGCCACCTCGCCCCCCCTCGGAGGCGTCAGCGAATGTTTCCTGGCAGGTCTTCGGACTCACAGGCTCAACCTACTTGCCGGACTTCCCAGGCCACCAGCCCAGTGTCGTTTTGGCTTTCGTACCTGCTCACCGCTGCGGGGCAGTTCCGGTCTCTCACCGGATTCCCTTTTCATCCTCTTTGCAGAGGAACCGAGGAATTCGACCACTATATCTTGAGCGTTTGCGAATTGCAATCCTACCCATTGCGTTCCCTGTGCAGATCCGGTCCCAAAAATGGAACTCCCTCCCCCGGTTCCATTCGGCCCTCCGGGCGCCGGCTGGAGAGAGAGTTCGCCACGAGGAGGCCCTGCGCAACGGCGTGCGCCGCCGGTCACCCCAACGAGACAAATTCGCTCTGCGAGAACCTGATGAATGCCGGCCGATGGATCGAGCCGCATGATCCCTCTTGCTCAGCCGAATATCGCTCGAAAAGGCGGTAAATCTCCCCTACCCTGACAAATTCGATGCCCAGGCGGTCTCCGCTCACTGCAATGAACTCGTTTCATGGTTAATCTCATGCCAGTTTCACTGCATCCGCGCCCTCTGGCGCGGTGCTCCCGATGATGCTTTGGGCATCCGGAAGAGTTGGCCTACGGAATGGGGAAGACGTGATCGAGAACTTTCGGATGAAGGTATTCCGGGTGGTCGCGACGCACCTCAACTTCAGCCGCGCGGCAGAGGAGTTGCACATCACCCAACCGTCGGTCTCCCAACAGATCCGGGAGCTGGAAGCGAGCTACGGCGCGCCTCTCTTCCAGCGGACCGGCGCGGGCGTCACCCTTACGCCTTGCGGCGCGGCTCTTTTGCCTTTTGCTCAGCAGCTGAAGGAGATCTCCGATGAGGCCTTTGCCGCCGTGGTAGCCGCTGGGGGAGAACAAGCAGGGTGGCTCGCCATCGGCGCGTCACAGACCATCGGGCAATATCTTCTGCCCAATCTGGTTGCAGGCTTTCTGCGCGAGAATCCGCGCGTCAACGTAACGGCGATGAGCGGCAACAGCGATGCCATGCTCGAGGCGGTCACCACGCACCGAATCCATCTTGCGCTGATCGAGGGCCCGGCGCTCCGCAAGGATGTACACACCGAAGCTTTCATGGAGGACGAGCTTGTCCTGGTCGTCCCAGCTCAGCACCCATGGGCCGACCACGAGGTGGAGATTCAGACCTTGAAGGACGCTCCCTTTCTCATGCGGGAGTTCGGATCCGGATCGCGCCGGATCGTCGAGAACGCTCTCACGCAAGCCGGGCTCAAGAGCGATGCTCTGAACATCCATATGGAGCTTGATTCGACAGAAGGTTTGCTGAACGCCGTTGCCGCCGGGCTTGGATTCACCTTTGCATCGCGCTGGGCCGTTCGAGATCAACTATCGCTCCACACTCTGCGGCTGGCTCGCGTTCGCGGCCTCAAACTCACCCGCAAGTTCATGCTCGCCTATCCTGCCGGGCACAGCCCTACTTGCAATGCGGCTGCGTTTCGTCTTCATCTCCTGACCCACGCCAGAGAGTTTGCGGCGCGTAAGAGACGTAAACTCGCCCAAACTGCCTGAATCAAGCTCTGGCGCTCTCATCGCACCGGCGAACCCGTCGCCGCTCACTCTCCCTCTCTTCAGCCTCACTCCATCTTTCTTTGTGGTACGCACGGGCTCACCCTTGACGCCCGTCTCCAGCGAGCCTCCGTTTGCCGCATAGCGCCAGACTATCTCAGATAAGAATTTCCGATTGGACTCACCCCTCCGTCAGGTCCATGCTCTAGCTAGGCTTCACTTGACATCCGTCCTGATCACAAGATCTCCGCCTGATAGGCGGACATGGAATCGATACTCATCGAGGCGTGCGGTAGAGTTTTGCCTTCAGGACCGCTCAAGTACGTGCAAACAGTTGAACGGATACGAAATGGAAACGGAGGAACGAATTGTGGCGAGTCCGGAAGATGTAAACCGTAAGCCGGAGACACCCTTGCTCGATCAATTGGAGCAAGGACCGTGGCCGAGCTTCGTGAAGGAGATTAAATCGGCGACGCAAACCAGCAAAATGCCGTCGGACCTGCTCGGCCAGGTGGAGCTCTCCTACAGGGAAAAGCAGGGCCACTGGAAGCACGGCGGCATCGTCGGGGTGCGCGGTTATGGCGGCGGCGTGATTGGACGCTACAGCGACGACCCGGAAAAGTTCCCCGGGGTCAGCCAGTTCCACACCATCCGCGTCAACCAGCCCTCGGGATGGTTCTATTCCAGCCAGGCTCTGCGCACTCTTTGCGATATCTGGGAGCGCCACGGCTCCGGCCTCACCAACATGCATGGCACCACCGGAGATGTGGTCCTAATGGGCGCCACCACCGCGGAGTTGGAGCCGACCTTCAATGAGCTGACCGCCGCGGGATTCGATCTTGGCGGCTCCGGCTCCGCCATGCGCACCCCGTCCTGTTGCGTCGGCGAGGGCCGTTGCGAGTGGTCCTGCTATGACACCATGAAGCTCTGCAACGATCTGACGCAGCAGTACCAGGACGAGATCCATCGCCCGCCCTTCCCTTACAAGTTCAAGATCAAAATGTCCGGTTGTCCCAACGATTGTGTCGCGTCCGCCGCCCGCTCCGATCTGGCCATCATCGGCACATGGAAGGATTCCATCCAACAGGACGACGCCGCCGTCGCGCAGCACGCCGCCGAAGGCGTCGATATCCAGAAGGATGTGTGCGACCGCTGTCCCACCCATGCCATGGACTGGGACGGCCGGCGCCTCACCATCCGCAATGAAGACTGTGTCCGCTGCATGCACTGCATCAACGTCCTGCACAAGGCTCTGCGCCCCGGCAAGGAGCAGGGAGCCGTCATCCTGGTCGGCGCCAAGGCGCCCATCATTCAAGGCGCGCTGCTGGCCTCAGTCCTCATTCCCTTTGTTCCCAAAGAAGAGCTGCACGAGACCGTCACCGAGCTGGTGTCCCGCATCTGGGACTTCTGGGGCGAGTACGGAAAGAACCGCGAGCGCGTCGGAGAACTGATCCAACGCGTCGGCTTGCCGGCCTTCCTGGATGGCATCGGCCTCGATCCCGTTCCCGAGATGGTCGCTGCGCCCCGCGATAACCCCTACATCTATGCCCATGAGACCGGAGGTGAAAAGTGAGTACAGCCATTCCTGCAAAGCGGATCACGGACATCGGCCCTCCGCACTATGAACAGTTCCTGCATCCCGTGATCAAGCGAAACTACGGCAAGTGGCAGTATCACGAGAAGGTTGCGCCCGGCGTGCTCTGTCACGTGGCCCAGTCCGGGGAGCGTATCTACACCGTGCGCGCCGGCTCCCCGCGCCTGCTCAGCATCCAAACCCTGCGCAACTTCGCCGACCTGGCCGACCGCTACTGTGAGGGGTATCTTCGCTTCACCAGCCGCCACAACGTCGAGTTCCTGCTTGCCAGGCAGGAGAACATCGAGCCGCTCAAGAATGATTTGCACGCCCTGGGATTCCCCGTCGGCGGCACCAACAACTCCATCAGCAACGTCGTGCATACCCAGGGCTGGGTCCACTGCCACTCGGCCGCCACGGACGCCTCGGGCGTAGTCAAAGCCGTCATGGATGCGCTCTATGATCGCTTCACCCATGAGGACCTTCCCGGCAAGGTGCGGATTGCCATGGCCTGCTGCCTCAACATGTGCGGCGCCGTCCACTGCTCCGATATCGCCATCCTTGGCGTTCACCGGACTCCGCCTCAGATCAAGCATGACAACCTAAGCAAGGTCTGCGAGGTTCCCACGCTGATCTCCTCCTGCCCCACCGGCGCCATCCGCTCCGCTACCGTCAATGGCAATGCTTCTGTTGAGGTCGTCGAGGAACAGTGCATGTTCTGCGGCAACTGCTACACCGTATGTCCGGCGATGCCGCTCAATAATCCTGAGACCGACGGTTTGTCCATCTGGGTTGGCGGCAAGGTGAGCAACGCGCGCAGCCAGCCGATGTTCACCAAATTGGCCATACCTTTTATCCCCAATAATCCTCCGCGCTGGCCGGAGGCCGTCGAAGCCGTCGTCAAGATCATTGACGTGTACTCCAAGGGCGCAAGAAAGTACGAGCGCGTCGGGGAGTGGATCGAGCGGATCGGCTGGCCCAGATTCTTCCAGCTCACCGGCTTCGAGTTCACCCGTTATCACATCGACGACTTCAAACATGCCGGCTTGAGTTACGCTCGTTCGGCTCATATCCGTTACTGAGGCGGTGAAAGGCTGATCCAATGGCTCTGTTCAAACAAGTCAAAAAGCCTGAAATACGCAATGCCGGGGCTGGGAGCGATGTCAGCTCCCACCGTCCGGCTCATATTGAAAAGACCGCACCCTGCATTGCGGGCTGCACCATCAACAACCATGTGCGTGACTGGATCGTTCCTCTGGCGCAACATCAGTCCTACGGCCGCACTGAAGACGAAGCCTTCGCCGCGGCATGGAACGTCATCACCATCTTGAACCCATTTCCCGCTATCAGTGGCCGCGTCTGTCAGCACCCTTGCGAAAACCTGTGCAATCGCAAAGGCAAGGAAGGAGCCGTGGCCATTCGGGACCTCGAGCGGTTTGTCGGCGACTTCGCCATCTCCCACCAACTGAAGCTTGTCCGGCAGACGCCCGCAGGCTCGGGCGCCAGGATCGCTGTCGTCGGAGCCGGGCCCAGCGGGCTTAGCTGCGCGTACCGGTTGGCTCAGCGCGGCCATTCGGTTGTCCTTTTCGACGCCGCTCCACTGCCCGGCGGCATGATGCGGCGCCACATCTCTCGGAATGTTCTGCCCCTCAATGTCCTTGAGTATGAGGTTCAGAACATCCTCGATCTCGGAGTCGAGTTTCGCGGCAACTGCGTTGTGGGTAGCGATCTTTCCACCGAGTCGCTCGCCACCGAGTTTCAGGCGGTAATCCATGCCATTGGTCTGCAAAAGCCGGCCTCTATGGCCGTGCATCGCCACGCCAATGGCGCCTGGCTCTGTGGCGAGCCGCCGGCAGAAATCCCCGGTCCGGTGGTGGAGGCAACAGACTTCCAGCCGCGAACCCTCAACATGGTCACTCCCTGCATCGCCCAGGGCGGCAAGGCAGCCGAAGAGATCGATGCCGCACTCAAGGGAGGCGTCCGCCAGGCCAAACCCGACGCTGCTGTCATCAAGATGGACCGGATGAAGCTGGATTGGTATCCGGCGCTGGAAAGATGGACGCCCGGCAACGACGCTGTGGCCACGGCGAGCGACATCACTGCTACTCAAGCCATTGCGGAGGCTGCCCGTTGCATGTCCTGCGGCATGTGCATGGACTGCGAGTCGTGCTGGATGTATTGCAGCAACAACTGCTTCGTCAAGCTGCCCAAGGGAGAGCACTATAAGATCCGGCACGAGCTTTGCAACGGCTGCAACAAATGCGCAGAGGCTTGTCCATGTGGCTTCCTGGAAATGCAATAAACGCTGGAATGAACCAAAGAGGAGACAGAAATGCCTGAATTCAAAGTAGGAGAACACACATACGACGTCGATGAGGACGGGTTTCTTACCAATCCCGATATCTGGAACCGCGATGTGGCGAAAGACCTGGCAACCACCGAGCAGATCACGGATATGACTGATAACCACTGGAAGGTCGTCCAGTACCTCAGGGACTACTATGTGCAGTTCGGCGTCGCTCCCATGGTGCGCAAGGTCTGCAAGGATACCGGATTCAAACTCAATGAGATCTACGATCTCTTCCCTTCCGGGCCGGCCAACGGAGCGTGCAAGATCGCCGGCCTTCCCAAGCCGACCGGCTGCGTCTAGACGTTGGCTGCAAGACGCGCCGAAGCCATCAGCAGGGCGCAGTCAACTGTGTTCCCGAAGACGGATGTACGCAATGAGTTGAAATGAGTTGAGTTGACTCGTGGTTGAACATCCGTCTTCTACAAACTTCGCGGCAACCTCGTCATGCCTTCCTTTGATTCCATCGTCGATGCTTGGTTTTTGAAGTCGATTGAGATCTATCCGCCGGCGGTGCGCGACACCCTGATACGGACCACCGATCAGTTTCGTAATCCTCTGGCCTTCAACCTGCGCCAGTCTCTGGAGACTTTGGTCCATCAAGTCGCTGACCGGATGAATCCAGAGGCCGTCAACAAGGCGCTGGATGGAATCGTTCGCCTGCGCGCCGTCCAGGAGTGCAGCCCGTCAGAGGCAGTCAGCTTTGCAGCACGGCTAGACGAGGTGATCCGCGAACAGCAAGCCGAGACCCTTTTCCCCAACCTGAAACAACATATTGGTCAGCTCACCGAATGCGCTCTTCAGCAGTACAACTCCTGCAAAGAAGAGATCCTTCAGATCCGTTCTCGCAGCCAGCGGCGTTTGCGGCCCTTGGAGCCTTGGATGAGGCAGTCGTTATGAGATACCGGGCCGGCTTCGCTCTTCTGATCGCTCTGGCGCCCGCCTGTGCCGGAGTTGCTCTCGCCTTCCTTCCGAAGCCGTTCCTGGTGCTGGCGCCGGCCGCGGCCTACGCCGCCTGCGCCATCTTTCTGCTTGGTTTGCCGGCTCGGTTGTGGCGCTGGACCAGCTCTCCTGTTCCCTTCCGCATCCCAACCACCTGCGGACAGCAGCGCTCGCTGGCATGGATTCCTCCCGCCCGGCTCGACAATCCGTCGACGGGACTCGCGGCCGCCGCGCGCATGCTTCTGGAAGTTCTCACCTTCCGCTCCTTGCTGCGCAACTCGCGCTCCCGCGCCGGCGATGGCGCCGTCCATACCCGCGATAGCCTTGGACTCTGGCTGGCAGCTATCCTCTTTCACTGGTCGCTGCTGATCATCCTCCTGCGGCACCTGCGCCTCTTCGTTCAGCCGGTTCCAGCCTTTGTCCTTACGCTCCAGAAGTTGGATGCTCCCTTCCACACCGGCGCTCATCCGCTCTATCTCAGCGACCTCGCACTCCTTGTCGCCCTGGCGTATCTGCTGCTGCGCCGGCTCGCTGACCCGGTCGTCCGCTATGTCTCTCTGCTGTCGGACTATCTCGCCCTCTGGCTCCTGCTCGGCGTTGGTCTCACCGGCGTGCTGATGCGCTACCTCGTCGGCGTGGACGTTGCCTCCATCAAGCAGTTCGCGATCAGCCTGGCAGTCTTTTCTCCCGTTCTTCCCCGCAACTGCGGCCCATGGTTCTTTGCCCACCTGTTTCTGGCTTGCTCACTGGCTGCTTATATCCCCTTCAGCAAGATCGCTCACATGGCAGGCGTTTGGCTCTCTCCCACCCGCAACCTGGCCAATAACAATCGGGCCGTTCGTCATATCAACCCGTGGAACGCTCCGGTAAAGACTCATACCTATGCCGAATGGCTGGAAGAGAACAAGGACAAGCTGAAGAGCGCGGGGATTCCCCAGTAGCACCAGGATCAGGAGTAGCAGGATGTCGAGTGATCTGATTCAAATCGAGCAGCGTTCTCCTGAAGGGGACTGGACAGCTACCAAACCCGACTTCCGCAAAGGAACCTGGTGCTACAGCGCCACGCCACAGAACCTGACTTCGCTCGACCTACCCAACCCTCGGCCCTGGCAGCCCTCTGATCCAGACTGGAAGCTTCCGGAGAACTGGAAGCAGATCCTGCTGGATGGTATCAAGGAGAGGCTGGAAAAGTATCGCTCTTTCAGGCTCTTCATGGATCTCTGCGTGCGCTGTGGAGCTTGCGCGGACAAGTGTCACTTCTACCTTGGCTCCGGCGATCCGAAGAATATGCCGGTGCTTCGCGCCGAACTCCTGCGTTCTATCTACCGTAGATACTTCACCGCGAGCGGACGCCTCTTTGGCGAACTCGCCGGGGGAAGAGAGCTTACCGAAGACGTCGTCAAGGAGTGGTTCTACTACTTCTACCAATGTACCGAGTGCAGGCGCTGCTCGGTCTACTGCCCTTACGGGATCGATACTGCCGAAATCACCATGATCGGCCGGGAGTTGCTGAACCTCATCGGTTGCAATACAAACTGGGTTCTTGACCCCGCGTCGAAGTGCTATCGCATCGGAAACCACCTCGGCATTCCGCCTCACTCGCTCAAGGACAACATCGACTTCGCTGCCGACGAGTTAGAGGAGATCACCGGGGTACGCGTCGAGGTTCCCATTGGAAAGAAGGGCGCTGAGGTGCTCTTCGTCGCTCCCTCGGCGGACTACTTCGTGACGCCGCACTACTACACCCTGCTGGGCTATCTTGCTCTCTTTCATGAGATCGGGCTCGACTATACCTTCAGCGCCTATGCCGGCGAAGGCGGCAACTTCGGCCTCTTCAGCTCGCATGAGCTGATGAAGCGGCTCAACGCCAAAATTTATGACGAGGCGAAACGCCTCAAGGTCAAGTGGATCCTTGGCGGTGAGTGCGGGCACATGTGGCGCGTGATCAACCAGTACATGGACACCATGAACGGGCCGGCGGACTTTCTTGAAACTCCGGTGTCACCCGTGACCGGAACCAGGTTTGATCACGTTCGCTCCACCAAGATGCTGCATATCGCCGAGTTCTCGGCGGACTTGATACACCAGGGAAAGGTCAGGCTCGACCCGCGGCGGAACGATCATTGGCGAGTCACCTATCACGACTCCTGCAATCCCGCCCGCGCCATGGGTCTTCTGGACGAACCTCGTTACGTCCTGCGCAGCTCCTGCAATCACTTCTACGAGATGCCGGATAGCACCATCCGCGAACATACCTTCTGCTGCGGCAGCGGCTCCGGCCTGGGTACAGACGAGAACCTCGAGATGCGTCTTCGCGGCGGATATCCGCGAGCGATGGCCGTCAAGTATGTCAAGGAACGTCACGATGTGAACGCGCTCGCCTGCATCTGCGCGATCGACAAAGCCGTCCTGCCGCCGCTGCTGGAATATTGGGCGCCCGGCATCGAAGTAGCTGGAGTGCATGAACTGCTGGGCAACGCACTGGTCCTCAAAGGGGAGAAGCAGCGCACCACCGACCTGCGCGGGCAGCCAATTCAGATCGCCGAGGAGGAACCCGCCCATGCGTGAACGCTGGCTCATCCTCCTCGGTTATGGACTCTTCGTGGTCTTCTTCACCTTTCCTCTGTGGCGCGCCGCCGCAGTGGGGTCGTCCGCATCGATGCCTCGGCTGCAATCTTCCCCCGCGGGCCAGTGCGTTGCGCCCGTCGAACAGATGCGCGCTGCGCATATGGACATGCTGTTCCAGTGGCGCAAGGATGCTGTGCGCCACAATAATCTGAGCTTTGTGGCTTTCAATGGCAAGGTCTACAGCAAGAGCCTGGATGGAACCTGCCTCTCCTGCCACGACAAGCAACAGTTCTGCGACCGCTGTCATGCCTACTCCGGGGTCTCCGGCCCAGGTTGCTGGAACTGTCACAACGATCCGCGCGCCTTCGCGCCCAAGGTGACGCCTTGAAGATTACCCGCAAGGAGTTTCTCGAACTCACCGGCCTCTCGGTTCTGGCTGCCGGCGCCATGCACGCCGTACATGCGGTCAAGGCCGAAGAAGCCGCCCGCCCGAGCACTGCCCAGGCTGACCCTCCAAAGAAGCAAATGGCCCTGGCCATCGATCTGCGCAAGTGCCGCCAGAGACCTGGATGCAACCTGTGCAGCCTGGCCTGCCATACAACGCACAACGTTCCGCAGTTCACCGATCCCAGGCACGAGGTGAAGTGGATCTGGAACGAGACATTCGCCGAAGTCTTTCCCCTCGATCAAAACGGTTATACCCGCCGCAACTACACCGGCAGCCCATTGCCGATCCTCTGCAACCACTGCGACCACCCCCCGTGTGTTGAAGTCTGCCCCACCGGAGCCACCTGGAAGCGCCCCGAGGATGGCGTGGTCATGATGGATTGGCATCGCTGCATCGGTTGCAAGTACTGCATCACCGCTTGCCCCTATGATGCACGGAGCTTCAACTTCTCTGATCCCCGCAAAGCGCTTCCGCGGATCAATCCGGACTTCCCCACGCGAACTTTGGGAGTGGTTGAGAAATGCGACTTTTGTGCCGAGCGTCTGGCCAAAGGTGAGCCTCCGGCCTGTGTCGAAGCCTGCCCGGAGAAGGCGATCTTCTTCGGCGATGTGCTCGATGCATCCTCGGAGATCTCCATAGCGCTTGAAGAAAGCTACAGCATCCGGCGGAAGCCGGAGTTGGGCACTGGTCCCAACGTGTTCTATTTCCTGTGAGGGCGAGCCCGTGTTCCTGATCGAAAAGGCGTTTGCAGGTGGTCGTCGATACTGGCTCTGGCTCGGCGCTCTGGCTCTCCTGATCCTTGCGGCCCTGCTCGGGTGGATACAGGAGCAACAAGTGGGCCTGGCTATCACCGATCTCAGCCGCAACATGCCCTGGGGGCTCTACATCGGTCAGTTCATCTTCTGCGTGGGCGTGGGAGACGCAGCCCTGGTCGTCATGCTTCCTTATTACCTGCACCATTGGACGTCCTACGCCAAAGTCGCTCTCCTCGGCCAGATCCTGGGCACGGTAGGGGTCTTCATGGCGATGCTCTTCATCCTTGTCAGCATGGGCAAACCGGTTCGGCTGATCAACGT
>JAKAQS010000292.1 GCA_021819585.1 Acidobacteriota bacterium | reverse complement strand
CAATGCGCGGCTTGAAGCTCTCCACCGTCTCCAACTGGAAGCTCGAAACCTCCAGCACGCTCCAGCTCTCCGGCGTGCTCTCATCCACCATCGAGGTCACCGGCCTCCCGATGTTTCCACCCACCAGAGCCGGTCTGCCGGACGCCTTCAGAATCTCCCCAATCAGCGTCGTCGTGGTGGTCTTTCCATTGGATCCGGTTACCGCTACAATCTGGCCCTGCAAATACTCCGCCCCCAGCTCCAACTCCCCAATAATGTGCGCTCCCATGGCGCGTACCTGCTTCAACTCCGGCGTTGAAAGCGGCACACCGGGGCTGACCACGATCAGATCCTGGCGCCGGAAGGTCAGCAGCCCATGGCCGCCGGTCTCCACCATAAAGCCCTGATCCAGCATCTCGGAGATCTCCGCAATCAGCGTGGCCGGCCGGGCATCGCTCACCGTCACCCGGGCGCCGCGCGCCTTCAAAAACTGCGCCGCCGAGATCCCGCTCTTCCCCAGCCCCACCACCAACACGCGCTGATTCTTCAACTGATTCTGTTTCTTTATCTCCATAAAACGTCCAGACCGGCTTCTGTTGCCCTCAAGAGATCCACCGCCAACCGCCCGCGCAAACCACCAGCGATGGCATCTCACGCCTGCATCCCTAGCCTTAAGAAGGCTATCATCCTGCCGTCACCGGCAGGATGCGCACCCTACGGCAAAGGCCACAGACCATGTGGAGCCGACGCTCCGTTGGCGTTTGGCCGGCGCACCCAGCTCTCCGTTGATCTCGACGATCGCCTCGACGATCACCTCAATCGGGGAGACATCCTTGGCGAAATCCTCAGCCCTCCAGCCACTCCACCAGCGCGCGGGTGACCGCCTGTGGCTGCTCCAGGGTGGAGGCGTGGCCACAGCCAGGAACCTTCACCAGCCGGGCCCCGGCAACTCCATCGGCGATCTCGGCAGCCAACTCAGGCGGCGTCAGCTCATCGCCCTCTCCAACCAGAACCAGCGTTGGACAGCGAATCTCCTTGAGCCCAGGCCGGGAGTCCGGGCGGTTCACAATCGCGGTCTGCTGCCGAATGAACCCCTCCACTCCCGTCTCCTCCGCCATCTGCCGAAAGAGATTGCGCAAAGACTCATCCTGCCGGCGCGAGCGGTCCACCAGACGAGGAAAAAGTTCGTCGGAGATCTCCCGGATGGGAACGCTCCGCGCCCGGCCGATCAGGGCGCGGCGATCGGCCGTCTTCTCCGGCGAATCGGGCCGGGCAGTGGTATCCAGCAGAGCGAGCTTCGCCACCCGCTCCGGGGCCTGGCGCAGGATCTCAAAGCTGACGTAACCGCCCATCGAGAGACCGACAAGCGCAAACCGCTCTGGCGCTGAGGCCAGAATGGAGCGCGCGATCGCCTCCACACTCTCCTGGAGACCATGTTGCGCAACCGTAATCGGTCCGAAACGCCATAGCGACGGAAGCTGCTCCGCATAGAGCCGCGGGGTAAAGAGAAGACCGGGGATACAGACAATGGGAAGCTCGTTGTTCATCGCGGAATCTCCTGCCGGCTATCATCTTTCGCAGGCCGGACAACCCATCCCTAGCTGGCGTTCACGCCCCAGGACTGATCCGCCGGTCCTTGTTCATCATCGTAACTTCAGCGTGGTCAGGGCAAACAGGGCAAAGACCAGCGCCATGATCCAGAATCGCGTAATCACCTTGGACTCCGACCAACCCAGCAGCTCAAAGTGATGATGCAGCGGCGCCATCCTGAAGATCCTCTTGCCATTGCGCAGCTTGTAACTCCCCACCTGCAAGATCACGCTCAGGATCTCCAGCACAAACACGCCGCCGATAAACGGCAAAAGCAGCTCCTGTTTGATGATCACCGCAACCGTGCCAATTACCCCGCCCAGCGCCAGCGAACCTACGTCGCCCATGAAAACCTCGGCGGGATGCGCGTTGTACCAAAGAAACCCGATGCTGGCTCCCACCATCGCCCCGCAGAAGATGGTCAGCTCACTGACCATCGGCATGCGCTGCAGCTCGAGATAGTCGGCAAAGACCACATGTCCGCTCACATAGGTCAACACCGTCAGGGCCCCCGCTGCGATAATCGTGCAGCCGATCGCCAGCCCGTCCAGCCCATCGGTGAGATTCACCGCGTTGCTGGAACCGGTGATCACCAGCATCACAAAGACCACAAACGGCAGAAAGGCCAATGGCCAAAGATGCGGATGGGCCAACAGGGGCGTAAGAATCAGGTCCGGCCGAAAGCGCTTGATGAATGGAACCATGAGCCGCGTGGAGTACGCATGCTCACTGCGCATCGCCACCAGCGCCACCGCGATCGCTCCGCTGGCGATGAACTGCAACAACAGTTTCTGCAAGGACCTGAGCCCCAGGTTTCTCTTCTTCACCACTTTGATGTAATCGTCGGCAAAGCCGATCGCCCCAAACGCGATGGTGGCGAACATCACGATCCATATGTAAGGGTTGGTCAGGTTGGCCCACAACAGAGTCGGCACCAGGATGGAGATGCAGATCAGCACCCCGCCCATGGTCGGCGTTCCACCCTTTTTCTGGTGGCTCTTCGGCCCTTCCTCGCGAATGTACTGGCCAATCTGGAACTGCCGCAGCCGGTCAATCACAAACGGACCAATCAGCAGCCCGATCAGCATCGCCGTCATGCTGGCAAAGGCGCAGCGGAAGGTGACGTAGCGAAAGATCCGGAAGACCGGAATATACGGAAACAACCTTTGATAAAGCAGCCAATAGAGCAACGGATCTCGCCTCGTCAGTTTCTTCGAATCAGATCATCCAATCGCGGTTCTGGGCCCATCTTACCCTCTCCTGCGTGTCTCTTCTTTCCACCTCAAGAGCGGGGAAGCCCGGCCTGGCCCGGCGCCACATCATGGCGCTCCCAGCGACTCCAGGGCCCGCTCCAGCCTTACTCCGCGCGATGCCTTGAGCAGCGCCACGTCTCCCTCGCGCAGATGCCGGCGCAGCCACTCCCCAGCCTGCTCTGGGGTCTCGACGAACTCCGCCTGCACCGGCCCGGAACCCTGGGGCAGGGCTCGCGCCCCGTCCACCAGCTCCCGCGCCAGCCCACGCACACCCAGCACCACGTCGATCCCCTGCATCGCCTCGCCACAGGCGGCGTGCAGCCGTGCGCCCTCCGGCCCCAGCTCCAGCATCTCTCCCGCCACCACAATCCTCCGCCGGGCTTCGGTCCTGCGCAGCGCATCCACCATGGACTGCAGCGCCAAGGGGTTGGAGTTATACGTGTCGTTCACCACCTGCGCGCCTCGCCAGGCGATCACATTGCCGCGCTTCTCGGCAGGCCGCATCTGCTCCAAAGCTCGGCATGCAGCCTCCAGTTCCACACCGCGAATGCAGCCTACTGCCACTGCCGCCAACGCGTTCATCACGTTGTGCCGCCCCGCCAGAGAGAGCTTGACTCGCCTGCGAGCCGGCTGCAATCCGCCCCCGCAGACCTCCACGGAACCAGCCCTGGGCTCCGCCACCAGCCCAAACTCGATTCCTCTTAGCCCCTGGTCCTCAATCGCCTCCGCACGCACCGCGCAGCCTTCGCTGCTCCCGTAAAGCACGGCGCGGTCCTCGATGCCCCTGGCAAAGCCCCGCACCAGCGCGTCGTCACCGTTCAAAAAGGCGATTCCGTTGGGCGGCAACGCCTCCACCAGCTCATACTTGGCGCGTGCAATTCCCTGGATTCCATCGGCAAAGAACTCCAGGTGTACGGGCCCCACATTGCTCACCACCCCCCAGTCGGGCTCGGCCATCGCCGCCAGCGCACGGATCTCTCCTCCGTGATTCATGCCCATCTCCACCACCGCGGCTTGATGCCGGCTCTGCAAGCGCAGCAGCGTCAGGGGCACGCCAAAGTGGTTATTCAAGTTCCCTTCCGTCTTCAACACCTGAAACTTTGCCTCCAGCACGGCGGCAATGCACTCTTTTGTGGTGGTCTTTCCGGCCGATCCCGTCACGCCGATCAGAATTCCGCCCCAGGCTCGCCGCACCGCTCGGGCCAGCCGTTGCATCGCCGCCAAAACAGCATCCTCTTCTCCGCTGACTACCGGAACCCGCAGCAGCCGCTCCTCCGCAACCCCCGGCGGAGGCGTCCAGCTCTCGCTCACCACGGCTGCTACAGCGCCCTTGTCCAGGGCGGACTCCACAAAATCATGCCCATCCAGCCGTTCGCCGCGCACCGCGAAGAACAACTCGCCGGCGCCGATCGTTCTGGAATCGATCGCGTACCCCACCGCCTCCGCGCCGCGATCGAACCTTCCGTGCGCCTGCATCCAACCCTCAATCTGTCCCAGCGTCAGCCTCACGCGCTCACCTCAGCCTTCCTCCAACCGTCGTCTCCCTCAAATCCACTCCCGAGCCTCACGCCAAGTCAGCCTTCCTTAGCTCCCAATCGCAGAGCATGTAGCAGGGCCTCGGCCTCGGCCACATCGTCAAAGGCCAC
>JAKAQS010000291.1 GCA_021819585.1 Acidobacteriota bacterium | reverse complement strand
GAGAAAGCTCGAGTCGTTCTTCATCCTACGACAAGGGATTAGAAAATTGCCATGATTTTTGATGCTGCAAAATTCGCTGCAACCCTGGGCAAAGGCTTTGCGCGGCAACTTGGTAAAGAGGGTGATTCTGGTAGACTCAAGGCCATGCCGGAGCCACTTCCTCCCCAATCGCCGCAGCAGGTTCCAAGCCAGACGCCGCAACCGGCGGAGAATCCGCCCTTCACGCAGGGGGGTGGGTATCCACCTTCGGGCTACGGCGGTTACCCTGGGTATCCAGGTGCTATGGGATACGCGGGCCAGACGAGTTCCCATTGGTACGCCGGGGGAGGGGTCCATCCTGGGCAGCCCGCGGACCGGCGTCCGGCCTGGCCTTGGGTGGTGCTGCTTGTTGGAGTGTTGGGGCTGGCGATCATGGCCATGGGCACCTTCTTCATTTCGGCGGTCAGGACACTGGCGCTGGGCGCGGACTCGAGCGCGGAGATGGGCGCCCTCAACTGGGGCCACAATGCGATTGCCGTCATCGACATCGATGGCGTGATCACCGACAAGGACACCGAGAAGGTGAACAAGGAGTTGGAGGAGTACGGCAATAACAGCAGCATCAAGGCGATTTTGCTCCACATCGATTCCCCGGGCGGGGGAGCGGCGGCGTCGCAGGAGATCTATCACGAGGTGATGCGGGTAAGAGAGAAGAAGCACAAGAAGGTCGTGGCGTCGGTGGAGTCCGTGGGAGCTTCGGGGGCCTACTACATTGCCTCCGGATGCGACAAGATCTATGCCAATCCTGCCTCTGTGGTGGGTTCCATCGGCGTGATCATGGAGTGGACCAACTACGGCGATCTGATGCAGTGGGCCAAGTTGAAGCCTGTGACCATCTTCCATGGAGCGTTGAAGGATGCCGGCGATCCGTCCCGCCCGATGACGCCCCAGGAGCAAGTCTACTTTCAGTCGCTGGTGGACAACATGTATGGGCAGTTCGTGCATGATGTCGCAGTAGGCCGGCACACAGACGATGCTCATATTACCCAGTTGGCGACTGGACAGGTATGGACCGGGGAAGAGGCTCAGCCCTTGGGACTAATCGATTCCCAAGGAGGTTTCCGTACGGCGCTGATCGAGACGGCGCGATCGGTGGGCATCAAAGGCGAGCCGAAGGTGGTGCGGCCCTCAGCGGAAAGGCCGGGCTTGCTGGATATGCTTGAGGACGCCGACGGGCTGTTCAGAAACCCGGGGCAGATGCTGGACCGTTCGCCGGGATTTTATTTTCTGTGGAAGTAGGCGATGGAGCGGCAGGGAGCGGTTCGGGCCGGCTGGCGAAGATTAGCCCAGGGCCCAGAACCACCGCTCCAAAGTTTCACCGTTTCATAGAATCACAGATCTGCTGAACCGCGTCATCGCACAGCCAAGAGAGGGAGCGCGGCGAGGGCTGCGGGCGCCAAGAGACTATCGTATAGCGATATCATGCTATAGTGATGTAAATAGAGGCCTTGCCGAGGCGAGTACGGATTCTTCCCACGCCGGGTTCCAAGCTGCTGTGACCTTCTGGGCAGAGCGTACGTCACACGAGGAGTGAGTACTAACCACAGAGCGCAGGAGGTTTCATGACGAAAGCCGATTTAGTCGATCACGTGACCGCACTTGGAGATCTAACCCGCCGCGACGGTGAGGTGATCGTCGAGACGCTGTTCGACTCCATCATCGATGCTTTGAAGTCCAACGACAAGGTGGAGGTGCGTGGGTTTGGAAGCTTCCGCTCGCGACAGAGGAAGCCCAGGACAGGGAGAAACCCCAAGACGGGAGAGTCGGTTGCGGTTCCCGCCAAGAGGGTTCCATACTTCAAGCCAAGCAAGGAGCTGCGTGATCTGGTGAATCCGGGCGAGGCCCGCGGGGGACACCGCAGGGATGCCAGGATCGAGATGGCCGGCGCGGCTGAGCCGCCGGGGGCAAACCTCCCAAACGTGGACCCGTACCATCCGCCGGCCATGTAATTGTGAAGTCTCCTGGCTTCCAGCTCTGCACGTCTTCTGGATGGAAGCTTTCCGTGCTGGTTGTTCGCTGATCGAACAGTTGGCTATCTGCGTCTGTGCTTCTGATCACATTTGGGCGTATACCGGTCCATATAATCTGAGGAATATGAGCGAATCGACACTTGCCATCCCTGAAGAGGCTGCCGGAGGCAGCCCTGTCTATAGCAAGACCAACCCGTACCTGGCAACCGTTCTGGTCAACGAGCATCTCACCAGCCCTGCTTCTGAAAAGGTGACCATCCATGTCGAGCTGGAACTGGCCGAGGGTATGACATACACGCCGGGCGACGCGCTCGGGGTGGTTCCGACCTATCGCGAAGAAGCCGTGACCGAGTTGCTGAAGGCGCTTGGTTTTAACGGCAGCGAGAAGGTGATCGAGCCCGTAAAAGGTACGCCGGGCAATGAGATCACGGTGCGTGAGGCCCTGACCTCAAAGCTGGGGATCGGCAAGCTGGCGCGTGGAGCGGTGAACCAATATGCAAAGCTGGCCGGAGACAATGCGCCGGCGGGTTTGCGTGCGCTGCTGGGGCCTGAGAACAAGGCGGCGCTGGAGGAGTATTGCTGGGGACGCGAGTTTGTGGATCTGGTCACCGACTTCCCCGGGATCGTCAAGGATCCACAGGATCTGTTCAACATCTTGCAGCGTTTGATGCCGCGGCTGTATTCGATAGCGTCCAGTCAGAGGGCGCATCCCGGGCAGGTGCATCTGACCGTGCGCGTGGTGACCTATAACGGACATGGGAAGGATCGCCAGGGAGTCTGTTCCGGGCTGCTGGGTTTCCGGGCGCCGGTGGGCAGCAAGTTGCCGGTGTTTCTGGACATCAACGATCAGTTCCGTCTGCCGGCTGATCCCAACACGCCGATCATCATGATCGGGCCGGGCACGGGCATTGCACCCTTCCGCGCCTTTCTGGAGGAGCGCGAAGTCACCGGAGCCAAGGGTGACAACTGGCTGGTCTTCGGTGATCAGCGCATCGCCTCCGACTATCTGTACCGGGAGCAGTTTGAGGCAATGGAGAAGAAGGGCTTCCTGACCAAGCTGCAGACCGCGTTCTCTCGGGACCAGCCCAACAAGATCTATGTTCAGGACCGCCTGCGCGAGGCCGGCGACGAGTTGTTTGCATGGCTGGAGCGCGGGGCGCACTTCTACGTGTGCGGCGACGCCAGCCGCATGGCCAAGGATGTGGAGCAGGTGCTGCTGGAGTCGATCGCCAAGGGTCTGAAAGGTACGCCGGAGCAGGCGGCCGAGTACCTGAAGAAGATGAAGGCTGAGCATCGCTACGAGCGGGATGTGTACTAAAGACTTCCCTTGTTTCAAGGTAAGCAGCAAGGCCGCCCAACCGGGCGGCCTTGCTGCTTGTGGCTGACTTGGCGTTGTCAGGTCCGGCTTTGCGAGGGGCCAGAGCCGCGGAGCAGAGGGCGGCGGCTACCAGAAGTAGGATGCAACGACCTGAGCAGGGCCGGGAACCGAGTCTGTGACCGAGGTTTCCAGAACCAACTCGAGGTTTTTCTGCTGCCATCCAGGGGGCGCTGCGCGCAGGGCTTCTCCCATTAAATGCGAGTCGGAGAGGAACTCGCCTGCCGCCTCCGTGCCGGCTCCGCTGACGCCCGCCACGGCCACGGTAAATTGGCCGGTTCTCGAGTCCAGCAGCCGGGCGATGAGGGCAAAGTCCTCGATTGGCTGACCCTGGGCGTTGTACTGGGTTCGCCATACGCGGTGGCCGGCGGTCAGCTCGCGGATGGAAAAGTCATCTCCATCTTCCACAAAGCTGAAGTGCAGGTTGGAGGTCAATTGTAACGTCCACTTGTTGTCAAAGGCGCCAACCACCACGGAGGGAGAACTCCGGAGATCCTCGTAGGAGATATAGCTGTTGCCGATGCGCACTTGGCTTGCCTTGCCCATCTGGCCGAGCAGCATGGAGAGATTAATGGCTGCGTACGCATCTCCCAACGCCACCCCATAGTCCGAGGCCTGGTACAGGTCATCCCAGGAGATCTTGTCGCTTGAATTCAATGGCAAGGGCTGGCTGGTCCTGTCCGCCTCCGTGGCGAAGGCGCCGGGGTGGGAGAGCTGGTAGCGATGATAGAGATCCTGGGTGGGGCGATAAACCACAGGCTTGGCCAGGCAGATCAGGATGGGCTGCCGGGTGTTGAAGATGGGAGCCCAGAACTGGTCCATGGCGCTCTTTTGCAGCTTGCTGCGATCTAACCTGAAGGCGAGGATGGCGGCGGCGATGACCAAAAGGAGAGCGATGCCTGCCGACAGCCGGCGTCCGAATCGAGCTGGTTTGGCCAGGGCGCCTGCGGCTGGCTCCGGCGGCGAGATGGCAGGTTGGGACGCCTCCGGGGCAGGATGCGGATCTGGAGTGGGCAGCGCGGTCTCCGGTCCGGCGGCGGTGGAGGGCGACCGCCAATGAAAGGTGGGCGCATAGGAACCGCGGGGAAGCTCGATCCACAGGGCAGAGTCGGCGGGCGCT
>JAKAQS010000042.1 GCA_021819585.1 Acidobacteriota bacterium | reverse complement strand
GCAGCCGGTCCGGCGGCAACGAATGGGAACCACTGACCAAAGGCTTGCCGCAACAACACTGCTACGTCAACGTTCTGCGCGACGCCATGGCCGTAGACACGCTGGAGGAATGCGGCATCTACTTTGGAACAACCGGCGGCCAGGTTTACGGTTCCTCTGACAGCGGCGACACATGGAACGCCATCACCCACGATCTTCCCCCGGTGCTCTGTGTAGAGGTCCAGACGTTGCCATGACGACAGTCAGCGCAGCGCAAACCATCCACGCCTCGCACACCATCCGCGTCGATCTGCCGCTCCATCTGCGCCGGTTGGCCGCGATCCCTGACCATAGACACGACCTGATCCTCGAAGTTCCAGCTCCGGTCAGCATCGCGTCCGTCCTCGACGCCCTCGAGCTACGTTTCCCCATGCTGCGCGGCGCCATACGGGACCACGTCACGCTTCAGCGGCGCCCGTTTCTCCGCTTCTTCGCATGCGCGGAAGACTGGTCTCACCGGCCCGCCGCCACACCTCTACCTGAAGCGGTGCTGGATGGGCGGGAGCCGCTGATCATCCTTGGGGCCATCGCAGGTGGATGCTGAGTGAATGGCGAGAGACCCGGCGAGTGAGCCGCTCATCTCACCGGCCAGGCGCCGCCAGTGGCCGGACCCGTGAACCGGACCCGTAAAATGGAGAGATGGCTCGTCTCTATCCCTTCCGTGCTCTTCGTTATGACCCCACTCGCGTCCCCATGGCGGACGTTGTCACCCAACCCTACGACAAGATCACTCCTGCCATGCAGGATGCCTACTACAACGCCAACCCTTACAACTTGATCCGAGTGATCCTTGGCCGCCAACTTCCCACCGACAACGACGCCGAAAACGTCTATACCCGCGCCGCGGCCACTCTAAAGGAGTGGCGCTCGGAGGGCATCCTGAAGGAAGAGCAGGAACCAGCTCTTTACGGGTACTCCCAGACCTATGCCGTGCCTGCAGGCGCCGCCGAAGATGGAGCCGGCACGATTCGCGAACGGCGGGGATTCATCGCCCTCGGACGGCTCCACGATTACGCTGACCATGTGGTCTACCGGCATGAACAGACTTTTCCGAAACACAAATCCGATCGCCTTGCGCTCTTCAAGGCCACCCGCGCCTATTGTGAGCAGATTTACATGCTCTACTCCGACCCGACTTTTACGGCGGAAAAAGCGATCTTCGAGTCCGGCGCCGCGCCCGATCTTGAGATTACTGATGAATACGGCGTCCTGCACCGGGTGTGGAAGCTCACTCAGCCGGCCCTGATCCTTCGGGTGCTGGAGGCCATGTCTGACAAGTGGCTGTTGATCGCCGATGGCCACCACCGGTATGAGACATCCACGGCTTACATGCACGAGCGAGCAGCGCAACTTGGGGTAGAGCCCGACGCGCCGCCAACCGTGACGCCCACTGGCCTTCCCCAGCCGGCCTTCCCCGAACAGGCGATGATGATGACTTTCGTGAATATGGACGCGCCGGGTATCACCATCCTTCCTACGCACCGCGTCGCCTATGGCCTGACCGGCTTCAAAGCCCGCGAGTTCGCCGCCCGGGCGGGAGAGTACTTCATCGTTACGGAGATCCCTGCCAACCCCAGCGGCTCGGCTCCAGTGGCGCCTGCTCTGCTGAATCACCTGGGGCAGAGCCAGGGAGCCGCTTTCGTCGCTGCCACTCGCGACGGCAACTTTCTGCTGACACCCCGGCCCGAGGCGATTGCGCCCCTGCTCTCCGGCCTCTCCGAGCGTCAACAGCAGCTCGACGTCACCCAACTGCACAAGGTGGTTCTGGAGAAGATCCTGGGTCTGAGCGAGGAGACCATCCGCGCAGGTTCCCACATCCGTTACCTTCGCGAAGCCTCCGAAGCCCTGGCCCAGGTAGGCAGTGGCGAAGCTGACGTAGCCTTTCTGATCAAGCCGGTGACCCTGGAGCAGATGAAGGACGTCTCCCTGAACCTGGAAGTGATGCCCCAGAAGTCCACTGACTTCTATCCCAAGCTCCTGAGCGGCCTGGCGATGTACGCACTCGATTAGCTCAGCAACGCGAAAATCGATGACCCGATCGGACTGTCCAACAAGCCAGTTTGGGAGCGACTTTTCTCCGCAGCATTTGTGGGAGTGACATATTACGCCTGCTGCAGGGTAGCCTTTGGCCTGGAAGAGAGCGCCTTGCGCGACACAAGAACAAAGCACCTCACACGATGGAAGCTGGAGGAAGATTTCTCTGCGAAGCAAGAACGGGTCAAGGATGCGGAACCTTGACCCGTTGGCGCTGCCTTTTTCTGTTTTTGCCCCGCCTATCGGGAGATCCCCTCCAACGGCGAGCTGGCGGTCGCGTAGAGCTTCTTGCCCATTCTCCCGGCCAGAAATGCCTCTCGCCCGGCATCCACCGCCTTCTTCATCGCGCTGGCCATCAGCACCGGCTGTTTGGACGCCGCCATCGCCGTATTCAAGAGCACTCCGTCGAAGCCCATCTCCATGGCCAGCGCAGCATCGCTGGCCGTGCCCAGGCCGGCATCCACAATGAGGGGAACCTCTCTGATCAGTTCGCGCATCATGCGGAGGGTATAAGTGTTCGCGATCCCCAGTCCCGTGCCGATCGGCGCACCCAAGGGCATCACCGCGGCCGCTCCAGCATCGATCAGCCGCTTTGCAAACACAATGTCATCCGTGGTGTACGGCAGCACAGTAAAGCCTTCCTTCACCAGCACCCGCGTAGCCTCAACGGTCGCTTGGACATCTGGATAGAGCGTCGCCATGTCGCCGATCACTTCAATCTTTACCCAATCGGAGAGCCCCACCTCGCGCCCCAGGCGGGCCGCGCGAATCGCCTCCTCGGCAGTGAAGCAGCCGGCGGTGTTCGGCAGCAGAAAATATCTCTTCGGATCGATAAAATCCAGGAGCGATTGTTTGCTGCGATCCAGCTCCACACGCCGCACGGCAACGGTCACCATCTCCGCTCCGGAGGCCTCGATCGCGGCCTTGGTCTCGGCGCCGTCCTTGTACTTTCCGGTTCCAACGATAAGTCTCGAAACAAATGCCTTGCCTGCAATCTTCAATTCGTCCATAACCCAGATTTTAATGCACTCATCCCCGTCGCCGGGCAGCGGGCGAATGGTAACCGGACGGCTGCTCCGAACCTGGGGCGGTTTGCGATACGGGGCTCCCTGTGGGCCATGCCGAATTCATCGATACGCACTGGTTGCGCAATCAACGTACCTGCTCAGCACTTGGCGCTATAGTGTTGGAATGCTTTCTCTTCGTTCTCTCCGCGGCGCCGGCCTCCTGCTCACTCTCACCTGCGTACTCGCTAGCGCCCAGACCCCTGCCAAGCCTGCGCCTCCGTCCGTCGCCCCCGCACAGGCCGTCCTGCGGCGCCTCATGCCCCACCTCGCCCCACAGTTTCACCTCACGCTCAGCCCCAGCCAGCCCGATGCTTTCCGCATCTCCGGCACCGCCGGCGCCATCCACGTTGAGGCCGCTACCATCCCAACCCTCCTCTACGGCGTCAACTGGTACCTGAAGTACGTCGCCCACCTCAATATCTCCACCAACGGTCTGCGGCTCGGCCCACCCAACCTCGTCCTACCCGCGCCCCCCGCGCCCATCGAAAAGCCTGCTCTTTACAAGATCCGCTACGCCCTTAACGAGAATGTCGACGGCTACGCCGGCCCGTACTGGAGCGATGCCCGCTGGCAGCATGAGATCGACATCCTCGCCCTTTCTGGAGCCAACGCCATTCTGATCGAGCGCGGCACCGACCTTGTCCTCTACCAGACCTTCCGCGACGCCGGTTACTCCGACCTGGCCATCCGTAAATGGATCACCCAGCCCGCCCATCAGAACTGGCAGCTCATGGGGAATATGTGCTGCTTTGACGAGCCCATCTCCCTGGAACTCCTGCGCAAGCGCGCCGCCTCGGCCAAACGGCTCATCGCCGGCCTCCGCGCCCTCGGCATCACCCCGGTCCTGCCCGGCTACTACGGCATTGTCCCCGCAGACTTCGCCGAGCTTCACCCCGGCGCCCACGTCATCACCCAAGGCGACTGGGACGGCTTTCCCCGCCCTGGCTGGATCGACCCCCGTGACCCAAGCTTCATCTCGCTGGCCGCCAGCTTCTACCGGCGCCAGCGCGACATCTTCGGCGATACCTCCATCTATGACATGGAGATTCTCCAGGAGGGCGGCTCCACGGGCGACGTTCCTCCGGGCGCCGCCGCCAAACGCATCCAGGCCGCGCTGGAAGCAGCCCATCCCGGCGCTCTCTGGTTCATGATGGCCTGGCAGAACAATCCGCTCCCGGCCATCATCTCCGCGGTGGACACCTCCCACGTCCTCATCGCCGACATCGAACAGGGCCGCATCGCTCGCAACAACCGCGACCGGCAGTTCCACGGCGCCGACTGGCTCTTCGGCGGCCTATGGGAGTTCGGCGGCCGCACCACCCTCGGCGCACCCCTCTACGACTACGCCGTACGCTTCCCGAAAATGGCCGCCAAACCCGGCTCCCACATCGTCGGCACCGCTCTGTTTACCGAGGGCCTGGATACCAACCCCTTCGCCTTCGATCTCTATACCGAGATGGCCTGGCACAGGCATCCGGTCGACCTCGAAGCCTGGGCTCGACAGTACGCCCTCCGCCGCTACGGCAGCCCCACGCACAACGGGCAGCCTGACCCCCACGCCCTTCGCGCCTGGCAGATCCTGCTCCACACCGCCTACGGCTACCATGCCGGCGACGGCACGGCCAAGGGTGGCGGCGACGACGACTCCGGACAGGACTCCCTCTTCAACGCCCAGCCAGACCTCACCACCACCCACGCCGGCGTCTGGGCTCCCCATGGCGCACACTACCCCCTCGCCGACCTCCAGCCCGCCCTGACCGAACTTCTCCAGGTGGCGCCCTCCCTCCGCCACACCGAGACCTACCAGTACGACCTGGTCGACATTGCCCGCCAGGTGATGGCCAACCAGGCCCGTGTCCGGCTTCCCGAGATCCACGCCGCCTATGTCTCCGGCGACCGCGAGGCCTTCGTTGCCCTCACCCGCCACTGGATGCGCGACATGCATCTCCAGGACAACCTGCTCGCCACCAACCAGTACTTCCTGCTCGGACGCTGGCTCAGCTACGTTCCACCCTGGGCTTCGTCCCCGGAGGAACTCCGCCGTCTCAACTACGACGACCGCTCCATCCTCACTACCTGGGGCGACCGCAAAGCCTCGGAGTCCAGCCTCCACGAGTACGCCAACCGCGACTACGCGGGCCTGACCTCAACCTACTATGCACCTCGCTGGCAGCTCTACTTCCACTCTCTGCTGGTCGCCATGGACACCAACACCACTCCAAAACCAATCGACTGGTACGCCTTTGGAGACGCCTGGAACCGCCGCATGACCAGCTTCCCCGCCAAACCCAAAGGCGACCCCTACACCGCGGCCACTGCCATCGCCAACGATCTGGATCTGGCCCCCGAGCAACCCCACAACCCGTAACCGCTTGGGCCGGCTATTTGAGCGATTGCTGTTGCTGGGCTTGCTGGGCGCGGCGGGAGAGGGGCGGGGGCTGCTCGGGCAGGGCCTGGGCTCTTTCTACCAGCATCGACCAGTCTTCGGGGATGGGGAGTTCGCGGTCGAGCGGTGGAGTGCCTTCACTGGGTTCTACACGAACGGCTACGCTCAGCTCGCTTTTGGTTCGGCCGCGGTAGATGCCGTGGGTCGGCGGGACGTCGGCGTAGTCGCGACCGATGGCGGTGCGGATATGGCGATCGCCGGCGGTGAGGTTGTTGGTGGGATCGAAGCCGACCCATCCGAGCTCTGGGAGGAAGGCCTCGACCCAGGCGTGGGTGGCGGAGGCTACGGAACGGTCGCGGTCGCGGTCGCCGTGGTAGAGGTAGCCACTGACGTAGCGGCAGGGAATCCTGAGCTGCGAACGAACCAGCGAGATCATGACGTGGGAGAAGTCCTGGCATACGCCCGCTCTGGATGAGAGGGCCAGTTCGATGGGAGAGTCGGCCTTGGTGGCGTTGGGCTTGTAGTCAAAGTATTCGTAGAGTTGGGCATTGAGCCGGTGCAGGGTGCTGAGGGGGTCGCCCCGGCGATACAGGCCAAAGTGCTTGCCGAGGGATTCGATCTCCGGAGTGAAACGAGCGAACTCGCTGGGGAGCAGCATCTCCCAGAAATCTCCCTCGTGGACCAGAGCGTCGAGCTCATCCCAGGAGCCGGGGTGGAGGGAGCCGGGGATGGAGGGGTGAGCAGCCATCTCGACGACGGATTCAGCGACGATCACGAGCTGGGCGTGCTGACCCGGAATGTCGAAGAGGTGGACGTGGTTGGCGAAGTGATCGCGATGGCTGAAGACGCGGCAGCGCGGGCTGACGGAAAGATGGAAGGTGAGGCAGCGCTGTTGGCTGTCAGAGCGCGGGTGCATCCGCGTCTCCATGATGCTTTCGCTGACGGGCGTCTTGTAGACAAACTTGGTCAGATGGCGGATCGAGTAGTACATCGGTCCCTCCTGCGATGGCGACAGCGTGCTTTGCATTGCTTCTTCGGCTTCCTGTTTTGCTCAGACTGTTCAGCGAGCGGGTTGGGACTTCCCTTCGTTGCGGTGAGAGGCGGTTATCCAGCCAGTGCGGTCTGAATGGGATAGTCAACGTAAAGGCGGTAGATGGTCTCGTGGATGGCCTGGCACTGGCGCTGGATGCTTTGCAGGTAGGCAACAAGGTCGCCGGTCAGAATCTCATCGACGCTGGCGAAGCCGAGAGAGGCGCTGAGACGGCCGGAGATGCGATTGAGTTCCTCCGCGCGGGTCTTGCCGGATCTTTCCTGGATGGCCTGGAGGGAGTGCTTGAGGCTGTCGATGGAGAAGCGGAGGGAGTGGGGGAACTCGGCGTCGAGTAAAAGAAACTCCAGGATGCGTTCGGAGGTAAGGTCGGCGGTGTAGACCTTGCAGTAGGCTTCGAAGGCGGTTGCGCAACGGAGCAGGCCGGTCCAGTCGAGGTACTCGTTGCCTTCAGGAACACAATCAGGATTGCCCCATACGTCTTCGGAATAGGCCTCCAGCAGGAGTCCGGTTGCGGTGGCGCGTTCGAGGTAACGGCCGGCCTGGATAAACTGCCAGCCTTCGCCGTGGGACATGGTGGAGTCCGTGACGCCCTGGAACTGGTGAACGGCTTCCATCGCAGCCTGGAGGAAGGCGGTGGGACCTCCACCGAAGTCGGCCGCGGCATCGGTCCGCATGGCGCGCTTGACCTGAGGGCTGGTGACCTCAATATAGAGGGAGTTGAGCTTCTGCCACTGCTCGGTGGATATCTGTTCGCGGACCTGACGGGCGTTTTCGCGCGCCGCGATGATACAGGAGACGATGGAGGATTTGTTGGAGGTGTCGAAGGTGAGGTTGCGGGCGAGTTCGTAGGCGTTGCCGCTCCACTTGAGGCGACTGGGGTTACCGAGGGCGTGGAGCATGCGGAGCCAGCGGTGGTCGGAGCTGATGGAGCTCTCGTCGAGCATCAGGTTCAGGTTTACATCCAGCAGGCGTGCGGCGTGCTCGGCTCGCTCGAGGTAGCGGCTCATCCAGTAGAGCGAGTCGGCGACGCGGGAGAGCATGCGGTCGGTTCCTTGGCTGAATTTGTCTTGCCCGTTGAGCTTAACTTTACAGAAACTTTGAAATCTTGATGAATGAGGCTGTGGGCCAGTTAGCTCAGCACCCAGGTATCCTTCGAGCCTCCACCCTGAGAGCTGTTGACGACCAGTGAGCCACGAGTGAGAGCGACGCGCGTGAGGCCGCCGGGGACGATGGTTACTTTGTCGCCGTAGAGGACGTAAGGGCGAAGGTCCACATGGCGAGGTTCCAGTTCGTCGCCGATGAGGCAGGGCGCACGGGAAAAGCTGATGGTGGGCTGCGCGATATAGTTGCGGGGATTGGCCCGAATCTTCTCGGCGAAGGCATCTCGCTCCTTGGGGGTGGACTGCGTGCCGATGAGCATGCCATAGCCTCCCGATTCACCTACGGCCTTGACAACCAGCTTGTCGAGGTTGGCCAGAACGTGGTTTCGCTCCTTTTCGCGGGTGCAGAGGTAGGTCTCGACGTTGTTGAGGATGGGCTCTTCGCCGAGGTAGTAGCGGATGATCTCCGGGACGTAGGCGTAGAGGGCTTTATCGTCGGCGACGCCGGTGCCGAAAGCGTTGGCGAGAGTGACGTTGCCGGCGCGATAGGCGTGAAATAGCCCGGCGGCGCCGAGAATGGAGTCGGAACGGAAGCAGAGAGGGTCGATGAAGTCGTCGTCCACACGGCGATAGATGACATCAACACGGCGGAGACCGGAGGTGGTACGCATGTAGCAGACGTTGTCGTGGACGACGAGGTCGCGGCCTTCCACCAGTTCGATGCCCATCTGACGTGCGAGGTAAGCGTGCTCGAAGTAGGCGGAGTTGAAGACGCCGGGGGAGAGGAGGACGATATTGGGTTCGGGACGGCCTTCAGGGGCCAGTGAGCGCAGGGTTCCCAGCAGGAGCTGGGTGTACTGTTCGATGGGCTTGACGTTGTATTCGCGGAAGAGTTGCGGAAAGATACGCTTCATCACGCGGCGGTTGGTGAGCATGTAGCTGACGCCGGACGGGACGCGGAGATTGTCTTCAAGGACAACGAATTCACCGTTTTCGAGGCGGATCAGATCCGTCCCACAGACAGCGATGTAGACGTTCCGCGGAACCTGGAGGCCGGACATCTGGCGGCGAAAGTGCCAGCAGGAGTAGACAATCTCGCGGGGAACGATGCCGGCCTTGAGGATGCGGCCTTCGTTGTAGATGTCGCGCAGGAACAGGTTAAGGGCGGTGATGCGCTGGATGAGACCGCGCTCGACCTTGGCCCACTCGGCGGAGGTGATGATGCGCGGAAGCAGATCGTACGGAAAGATCTTTTCCGTGCCTTCCTCACGACCGTATACCGTGAAGGTGATGCCCTGGTTGAGAAAGCTGAGGTCGGCGGCCTGCTTGCGGCGCTGGAGTTCATCCTGAGGGAGGGCGGTGAAGTGCTCCAGGAGCGGGACGTAGTGCTCGCGCAGTTGGTCTTTGCCGGCGAACATCTCGTCGAAGGCGTGGTCCAACGTGTAGTTCCAGGGCGTCGCCGCTTGGGGAAGGCGCTCGGCTTCGGGCGAGGGGTTGTCCATGGAGATTTCAGTATAGGGGATGGTTTTCCCGGCGGGAGTTCGCCCTGGAGCCGTGTCCTATCAACGCCTCTGGAGCTTGATCCAGAGGCAACTGCGTTATAAGGCTCCGCAAGGCAGGAGGAGATCCCTTTACCCTCCACCAGCGGGCGGAGGTGGCGAAGCCCGGCCCTGGTGCGTTCCGCAGCCCTCCCGGAAGCAGCAGATGAGGTGAAAGAATCCGCAGGACAGAGGCTCTCTTGGCGTAGACTCTTGTCCAGCACCTCTGCACCACCCGAAGCGTCCCCATGACAGACTCGGCCGTCCTACCCGCTACCGAACGCTCCGCCACAATCCCCAAGCAGCATCGCTGGCTCTCCGTCGACGTGCTCCGCGGCCTCACCATCGGCTTCATGATCATGGTGAACAACAACGGAGGCGGCTCCGCCGCTTACTGGGCGATGAAGCACACCGACTGGAACGGCTTCACGCCCACGGACCTAGTCTTCCCCACCTTCCTCTTCCTCGTGGGCATCTCCACGGTCTTCTCCACCCAGGCGCGCCTGGCCAAGGGCGACTCGAGATCCTCGCTGCTCGGCCACACCTTCCGCCGCGCCGTCATCCTCTATCTGCTCGGCTTGGTAGTCAATAGCTTCCCGTTCTTCCACCTCGCCACCATGCGCTTCTACGGCGTCCTCCCGCGCATCGCCATCTGCTACCTCCTCGTCGCGGTCTTTTACCTCTATAGCTCCTCCTGGAAGGACAAGGCCGCCGCCGCCGTCGCCTGCCTGATCGGTTATTGGATCCTGATGCGCTTCGTTCCCGTCCCCGGCTTCGGCGTGCCCACCCATCAGATCCCTCTGCTGGACAAGAACGCCAACCTCGCCGCCTGGCTCGACCGCCAGATCTTCTCCCCCAACCACCTCTACGAGCGCGTCCGCGATCCCGAGGGCCTGCTCAGCACCATCCCCGCCGTCGCTACCACGCTCATCGGCATGCTCACCGGCATCTGGCTGCGCTCCACCCGTTCCATCGTCCAGAAGGCTCGGGCCATAGCCTTGGCCGGCTGCGCCGGACTGCTCGGCGGCGGCCTCTGGAACTTCACCTTCCCCGTCAACAAAAAGCTCTGGACCAGCTCCTACGTCCTCTACGCCGCCGGCTGGAGTCTGCTGCTCCTGGCCCTCAGCATCTACCTCATCGATATTCTTCCAGCGCGCAGATCTCCACCCGCCTCCGACGCCCAGATGCGCAAACGCTACATGATCCTGCTCGTCTTTGGCACCAACGCCATCGCGGCCTACGTTCTCTCCGAACTCCTACCCGGCGCCCTGAACCTTATCCATCCCCAGCCCGGTGTAGCCTTCCTGCGCTGGTTCTACCTCAGCATCCTCCACTTCATCCCCTACGCACCCATGGCCTCGATGGTCTACTGCATCCTCTTCGTCTTTGTCTGCTGGATTCCGATCTACATCATGTACCGCCGCCGCATCTTCCTGAAGGTCTGATCGGCCAAAACCCTCCGGCAAAACTCGCGTCGGCGCCACTCCAACCACGGCAGTCTGTTCCGAAGCAGGCTCCTTTTCCTTGAACTCTGGTCCTTGCCCAGCACGCGCTCATTTTGACTGAAGCGCGCAGGATGCGGCGGGTGAGACGAAACAGGCTTGCCGCCAGACATCGACGGCTCGCTCCACCTGTGGAGCGAGCCGTCGATGCAGTGATCTGTTGAGATTGACCTGAGGCATCCGTCCCCGGCCAAAGGATGAGCCCGGCCGGCTTGGCGCCTCGGAGTTTGAATCCAAGCAGAGGGGGTCTTCCGCTCCCTCCGCACTCCAGGTTGAAAGCACGAATGCCTTAAGCCTCAGTCACCTCACGTGTTTTTGAACAACTGGAACTATCTATCTTCATAGGCGTTGGATCATCCTCCTTTCCCGTGTTGATCCTCAAGCTACGCCGCTGCCCAGGGCCACGTCAACGTAAAGGTTTGCCTGAGCGCCCAACATCTGCAAGGCCCAGCCACCCCTGAGAACGATCCTTTCACCCGTCGGAGCCCGCCTTCGCGCCCACGCGGGAGTTCTCTGCGCGGCGTAGCTTCACTCGCAGCGCCCAACCGAGATCGAAGAGCAATGTTCCCAGGACGGCAAAGACGACCGCTCCTTGATAGGTGAGCCAAACGGTCGCCAGGATCGCCCCCTGTGGATCTCCGGGTGGATACAAGACCGGCACGGTCTCCCCAGCAGGGAACTCGATCTCCTGCGACCGATTCTTCACCGCGTCCAGGGTCAGCAACTCCCCATCCGGGAGGCGCAGGCGAAAACGCGGCGTGTAGACCACTTCGCCCTGTTGGTTCAGCTTCGCCACATTCTCGGTGATGGTCGCCGCCGCTCGCACTCTGGATCGGCTGAAGTCCCAGGAGCGCAGCCCAAACCCCGCGGATACCGCGAGCACGAGCAAACCCACCAAAGGCAGCTTGTCAGCCAGCGGCGGAGTTGCCTTCCGCAGGCTTCTGCGCAACCAATTCAGAAACTCCATCAACCCACTCTAGCAACGGCCAGGCCCAACTGCACGGGCCAGACTGGCTTCTTGGCTTTCTTTCCGCAACCGGAAGATCCGCAACGATGCCGGCGCGCATTTCACTTCGAGGCAGGAAATGAGCGCCTGGATTGAAGATTTAGAGGGATGGAAGGGATCGATCGAGCGGATCCATCGCATCCGGTACACCGGCTTCTAAGGGGCAAATCCTGTGGTCCCACACAGATGCTGGAACCGGAACCAACCGCCCGGCCCTCTATACTGGACTCCCATGTTGACCGGACCGCTTGTCTTCGAGCTGCCAGCCTTTCTCCTGGGTCTCCTGCTGGGCAGCTTTCTCAACGTCTGCATCTCCCGCCTGCCGGGGCGCCAGAGCATTCTCAAGCCCCGCTCCCACTGTCCTGACTGCCTGCAAACCATCGCCTGGCATGACAACATCCCCATCTTGAGCTGGATCCTTCTGCGTGGCCGCTGCAGGCATTGCGGGAAGCCGATCGCCTGGCGTTATCCCCTCGTCGAGATTGGTTTCGCCGCATGGCTCACCTTCGCCGCGCGCACAACTTTTCCTTTGCTCAAGCCCGGCATGCCCTTCAACACCGTGGTCAACGCGATGATGGACGCAACCGGGCTGGCCATCCTCGGTTTTCTGCTGCTGGGTCTGCTGGTGATGGACTGGCAGACCCACACCCTCCCCGACGCCTTCACCCTGAGCGGATCTCTGATCGGCCTGCTCCTGATCTGCGTTCGCGCCGCCTATTTGTTGCCCCACCAATACGACCTTCTGCTCCGCGGCCCCGACCCGCTCACCAGCGTTGGGGGAGCGATGGATCAAGGCAACATCGTGCTTACCGGCCCGGAGCACCTGATCCTGGGCCGCCTCTACGCGATGGTTCTTCTGGCGGGGATCCTGCTCTTCATCCGGTTCGCTTACAAGGCGCTGCGCGGCCGTGAGGGCCTTGGCATGGGAGACATCAAACTGGCCGCCATGATGGCCGCCTTCCTTGGCTTCTGGCTGGGGGCCTTTGCCGTCTTCCTTGGGGTGATTCTCTGCGCGGGGTATGCGGGTACGCTAATCGCCCGGCGCCGCGCAACCGCTATGACCCGTCTTCCGCTGGGCACGTTTCTCTGCATCGGCGGGCTGATCGCCGCGATTCTTGGCGCTCCGGTCATCGCCTGGTACGCTTCGCTGTTCTGAACGATGCATCTCTCGCCCGGGACTCTCTTGACCCCTGGACCGCGCCACTCCTACACTCGAAGTTAGCCATGAATTCGTCGAATCCGTACCTGTGGCAGTACCTTCCGCTTGTCCTACAGATCCTGGCAGCCCTGGGTATGGCCGCAGGCATGGTGGCTGCGTCCTTCTTTTTGGGAAAACACAAGCGCTCCCGCACCAAGCTGAGCGCCTATGAGTGCGGCATGGATCCAGTCGGAGATGCGCGCGGCCGCTTTTCGGTCAAGTTCTACATGGTTGCCATGTTGTTCATTCTCTTCGACGTGGAAGCTGTATTCGTTCTTCCCTGGGCGGTCATCTATCGTCACCTGCCGGCGATCACCGGATCACGATTCTTTGGTTTCTGGGAGATGCTGGTCTACCTCAGCTTCGTGGCAGTGGGCCTGTTCTATGTCTGGAAGAAGGGCATCCTCAACTGGTCCGACGACAGAGCGGACCTCTAAGAGCGGACCTCACATTTTGTTCCTCAGGCGCTCTCCTCCAGCGCCTCCAATCGATTCAGGAAGACTCTATGGCTGACAATCCCTCCTCGCCCTCAACCTCTTCGTCGGTCAACCCTGCAGCTCATCCGGCATCCATCTTTGGCAAGCAGGCGGTTTTTGAGGCTTTTGCCGGCCACCCGGCCATCGTCAGCCTTGAACAGTTGATCACCGATGCCAAGTGGGACCGTCAGGAGCTGACCCTTGGCGTGGCTCCTCAGACCATTCTGGATGCCGCCCGAGCCATCAAAGCGGCTGGCTACAACTTCCTGGAAGACGTCACCGCTGTCGATTGGTATCCCACCGATACGCCATCGGCTCCCCGCTTTCAGGTCAGCTACTCCATCCTCAGCCATAGCCGAAAAGAACGCATTCGCATTGTGGCAAGGGTGATGGGCGAAAGCCCGCATATTGACTCGATCACCTCCGTCTGGCCCGCAGCCAACTTCTATGAACGCGAGGTCTTCGACCTGTTCGGCATTCACTTCGCCGGCCATCCCCACCTCACCCGCATCATGCTGCCCGACAACTGGAACGGCCATCCATTGCGCAAGGACTACCCCGTGGAGGGATATCGCTAATGAGTCACAACCCCCTTCTCGACCTGGAGACGCAGGAGGACGACCGTCCTACCAGCTTTGTTGGATCCGGCGCTGCGGTGAGAGACACCACGGGCGCAACCCTGGCCGGAATTCGCCCCGCCGAAGAGATTCTTGTCCCCGATGTCGAAGATGTCGTTCGGGGCTCCGCCTCTCACCATCAGCATGGCTCTGATCCGGTGGTTTCCCAGACCATGGTGCTCAACATGGGCCCGCAGCATCCGTCCACCCACGGCGTACTGCGGCTGGTGTTGGAGGTGGATGGCGAGACCGTAGTCTCTCTGGCTCCCGATATCGGTTATCTGCACACCGGCATCGAGAAGACCTGCGAAGCGAAGTTCTACAACCAGGTAACGCCGCTGACCGACCGCATCGACTATATCTGCCCGATGACTAACAACACGGCCTACGCTTTGGCGGTGGAAAAGCTGCTGGGCCTGGAGGTTCCCGAACGGGCGCAGATTCTGCGTGTCCTGCTCAATGAACTTACCCGCATCCAGTCCCACCTGGTATGGCTCGGCACCCATGCCATGGACATTGGAGCGCTTACCATCTTTCTTTACTGCTTCCGCGAGCGCGAGGATCTGCTGCGCATCTTCGAAGCCATCAGCGGACAGCGGATGATGGGCAGCTATATCCGCATCGGGGGCGTTGCGCTGGAGCCTCCCGCCGGCATCTACGACCGGATTCGCTCCTTCCTCAACGACTTCCCGGAGCACATCGAAGAATACGAGGGGCTGCTCAACGCCAACCCCATCTGGATGGGCCGGCTCAAGGGCGTGGGCCACATCTCGGCCGAAGACGCCATCGCGGTGGGCATGACCGGTCCCGGCATGCGCGCCTCCGGAGTGGACTTTGATCTGCGCCGCGATATGCCCTACTCCGGCTATGAGAGATTCAAGTTCAACGTGCCGGTCTCCAATGGGTGCGACGTATGGTCTCGCTATCTGGTCCGGATGCAGGAGATGCGGGAGTCCACCAGCATCTGCCACCAGGCTCTTGACCTTCTGGCCACGATGCATCATCAGCCCCTCCACGCCGATGCGCCCAAGATCCTGCTGCCTGACCGGGAGAAGATGAAGACCCAGATGGAGTCTCTGATCCATCACTTCAAGATCGTCACCGAAGGCTTCCAGGTTCCGGCCGGCGAAGCGACCAGCTCCGTTGAAGCGCCGCATGGGATGATGAACTACTACGTCGTCTCGGATGGCACCTCCAAACCTTACCGGGTCCATATGCGCAACGCCGACTTCGCCAATCTGCAAGCTCTGGAGACCATGTGCAAGGGCCGTTTGATTGCGGACGTGGTCGCTGTGATCGGCTCGATCGACATCGTCCTGGGAGCCATCGACCGCTAGGAGCTTCGATGCTTCAATCACCGGAGACCGCGCAGGGACGGCGGTGGGAAAGCCCTCCCCAAGGCAGGCCGCCCCACTCCCTGGAGGACGAGGAGATCACCGAGGTTCGGCTGTTTCCGCCGCGGCCGATTTACGCAGTTGCCGCTTCTTCAACCGCGCATGCACACGGACTGACTTGAACCCTCGCCTCCATGCCGAACTCTGGACATCCTGGGCCTCTTTGCTGCGCAGCTACGCCGCCGCCCACGGACTCAACAGCACCCACCACGCCGTTGTTGAGGTGAGCGCAGACCGGATCACCCTCCGCGTGAACGACCGCTGGCTCCGATTTTCATCCAGTGATATGCAACACAGCGGGGAGCCCGCGGCGCCTTTTATGCTGAACGAGGACGGAACCGTCACATTGGGCCCGGGCCATGAACCGGCGGCTTCCGTCGCCATGGACATAGCCGCGGAACAGTTCGCTCGCCAGATGCTGACCGAAGCGCGGTAATCTGGTAGTTGCGGTTGCAAGATTACTTTCACTCCATCCCGCCGCAGGAAGATCATTATGGCCTCCATCACTCAGTCGATCTTTACGCCCGCCACAGCCGCCCGCTTTGACAAGCTCGCGACGATCTACCCGGTGAAGCGCTCCGCGCTGGTCCCCATGCTGCTTTACGCGCAGGATGAGGTGGGTTACGTCTCCGATGCGGTGGTCACCGAGATCGCCCAGCGGCTTGACCTGCTCGAACTCGACGTCCGCAACGTTCTCAGCTACTACTCCATGCTGCGCACCAAGCCGGCCGGGAAGTACAACGTGCAGATATGCACCAACATCTCCTGCATGCTGCGCGGCGGCTTCGAGTTGCTTGACCACTGCAAGAACAAACTCGGCATCGACCACAAAGAGACCACCCGGGACGGGCTCTTCTCTTTGGAGGAGGTGGAGTGCATCGGCGCCTGCTGCTGGGCTCCGGCCGTTCAGGTGAACTATGACTTCCACGACGAATTGACTCCAGAGAAGCTGGACGCGGTTCTGGACACCTATCGCACCCGCGAGAGCCAATAGCCTTGAGTTCCGCGGCGGCAGCGTCGATGCTACCTGAATCCGGCCCAGCCAGTCTGCGCACGGTCGCCCCCATGTTCTCGAGTCGGATGCTTGGCCAACGTCTCGATACGTTACCGGAAGAAGACACTCCCCTTCGCAGCGCGGCCGCCGTTCGGGCTCTCCCTTCCGGGACTGGAACGATCCGATTCACCCTCGGTGGGCATGATGTACAGGCTCCGCCGTACAATTCTCGCGCCGGGCGGCAACCCTTGTTCCGTGCGCCTTCCACAAGCACTCATTCCCACGCCGGCCGCATTCTTGCAGAGCACAACGCCAGCCCAGCGTTTCGACAAAATCGCGTAAACTGGAATCTCACGGTAAGGAACCGGTATGCCAACTCTTGCCTCACACCCCGATGAAGTGAAAGTTCTCTCCCGCCGTTTCGGTCTGGGTGCAGCCAACATCGACAAGTACCTGGAGCTGGATGGCTACAAAGCTGCGCAAAAGGCCATCGCCGAAGGCCCGGAGTGGATTATCAATACCATGAAGGCCAGCGGTCTCCGGGGACGCGGTGGCGCAGGGTTCCCTACCGGCATGAAGTGGTCCTTTGTTCCCAAGGTCTCCGAGAAGCCAAAGTACATTCTGGTCAATGGCGACGAGTCGGAGCCGGGCACCTGCAAGGACCACCTGATCTTTCGCGAAGACCCGCATTCGATCATCGAAGGCGCCATGATCGCCGGCCTCTCCGTGGGCTCCAAGATGGGCTTCATCTATCTGCGCGGGGAGTACCGGTACCTGCTCAACATCATGGAGAAGGCTGTAGCCGATGCCTACGCCCGGGGTTTTCTGGGCAAAAATATCTTCGGCAACCAGGGAGTGGATTTCGACGTGATCACCCAGACCGGCGCCGGAGCCTATGAGGTCGGCGAAGAGTCGGCTCTGATGGAATCCCTGGAGGGCAAGCGAGGCGTTCCCCGCATCCGTCCTCCCTTCCCGGCCGTGGTGGGTCTCTATGGCGGGCCGACGATCATCAATAACGCGGAGACGATCGCCAACGCTCCCCACATCCTGCTGATGGGCGGCGAAGCTTACGCCAAACTGGGAACAGAGCGCAACGGCGGGACGCGGCTGTTTGGCATCTCCGGCCATGTGGAGCGTCCGGGCGTTTACGAACTTCCCATGGGCTACTCCCTGCGCAAAGCCATCTATGACGTAGCCGGCGGGATTCGCGGCGGCAAGCAACTGAAGGCTGTGGTGCCTGGCGGCGCATCCTGCCCTGTGCTGCGGGCCGATGAGATCGACGTGGGGTTGGACTTCGATCAGATGGCAAAGGCAGGCACAATGCTCGGCTCCGGCGGCATCGTCGTTCTGGATGAGACGGTCTCCATCGTGGAGTTCGCGCTCCGCACCATCCGCTTCTATCAGCATGAGTCCTGCGGATGGTGTATCCCGTGCCGCGAGGGCACCGACTGGATCAAGAAGACCCTCACGCGCTTCCATGCCGGCGGGGGCACGAAAAAGGACATCGACAACGTTCAGTACATCGCCGAAAACATGCTGGGCCGAACCTTCTGTCCGCTGGGCGACGCAGCCGCCATGCCCACCCTGGGCTTTGTCAAGAAGTTCCGCGGCGAATTCGAGGAGTATCTGAACGGCGCCCGCGTAGCCAGCCCCCTGATCAAGATCACCCCGATGGGTGCAAACGTACACGCAGGAGCCCATTGATGGCAGAGGTTACCTTTACCGTAGACGGCAAGAAGATCACCGCCCCCGCGGGCACGCTGCTGCTGGAGGCTTGCAAGGCGCACGGGATCGAGATCCCCGCTTTCTGTTACTACCCCGGGCTCTCGCTCCAGGCCGCCTGCCGCATGTGCGTGGTGCGAATCGAGAAGGTGCCCAAGCTGCAAACGGCATGCACCACCCCTGTGGCTGAGGGCATGGTGGTGATCACCGAGAGTCCTGAGATCGCGCAGGCCCGCAAGGCCACGCTGCAACTGCTGCTCGGCAACCACCCTCTCGACTGCCCGGTCTGCGATGCCGGCGGAGAGTGCGAACTGCAGGACATGACCTTCAAGTATGGGGCGGCAGAGAGCTTCTACGCCGAGCCGAAGAACCATCGGGAGGAGCAGAAGTGGTCTCCGGTGGTCTACTTCGACCGCCCCCGCTGCATTCTCTGCTACCGCTGCGTGCGCATGTGCGGCGAGGGCATGGACATCTTCGCTCTGGGGGTGCAGAATCGCGGCAGCTCCTCAGTGATCGCTCCCAACGTGCCTCCACAGCTTTCAGGGGTCTCGTCTCATGGGGAGGATCTGGCCCAGCTCGACTGCGAGCAGTGCGGAATGTGCATCGACGCCTGCCCGGTGGGAGCGCTGACCTCCGGCGCCTACCGTTACAAGACCCGCCCTTGGGAGATGAACCACACAGCCACGGTTTGCACCCATTGCGGCGACGGATGCAAGACCACCCTGGGAGTCCGCCCGGTTACGGACGGAGCCGAGATTGTGCGCGGCGACAACCGGGACAAGTCCGGCATCAACGGCGACTTCCTGTGCAACAAGGGGCGCTACGCCTTCGACTTCGCCAACCATGCCGAGCGGCTGACCCAGCCGCTGATCAAAAAGTCCGGCAAGCTGACGCCGGTGAGCTGGGAGGAGGCCCTGAGCTATGCCGGGATCCGGCTGCGCGATCTTCGCCAGGATCGCGGCGCAGATTCGATCGGCGTCATCGGCTCCAACCGCACCACGAACGAGGAAAATTATCTCCTCCAGAAGTTTGCCCGCACGGTCATTGGCACCAACAACATCGACCATCACCGCACGGCGGACTTCGTGACCTTGGCCGCCTCAGTGGATGGCGCCGGCGCGACGGCCGGCAAGTCGCGATTTGCCTCTCAGCGCTCGGTGCAGACCGCACAAGCCATTCTGCTGGTGGGCGGCGACCCTACCAACCAGGCGCCGCTGACGGCCTGGAACATTCGCACCAACGTCCGTCTCAACAGGGCGCGCCTGTATGTCGCCAACCACGAAGAGATCAAGCTTCGCCGTCAGGCGAAGGCCTTTGCGCCCGTAACGCCGTTTGGCTATGGAGCGTTTATCCAGAGCCTGGGCGAAGAGAACGACTTTGCCAAAGCGGTCCGCGCGGAAGAGGATCTGGTGGTTCTGGTGGGCAACGAACTCCACGGCGGCGAGCTGGCGAGCCTGATCGCCGCTCTGCCACAGGCCCGCTTCGCTCTGCTCTCCGATTACGTCAACTCTCGCGGCGCCGCCGATATGGGAGTGCTCCCCGACGTGCTCCCAGGCTATCAGCCGCTCTCCGGCTCCGCTTTGGCGGCTGAGTACAAATCCCCCCCTACTGTCGGCATGGACTTGCTGGCCATGTTTGACGCCGCCTCCGCAGGCAAGCTCTCCGCGCTGTACGTGGTCGGCTCCAACCCCGTCAAACGTTACGGCATCGATCCGGCAACGCTGGCGTCAACCTTTGTGATCGTGCAGGATCTCTTCCTGACCGAGACGGCCGCACTGGCCGATGTGGTGCTGCCGGCCGCCAACCTGTATGAAAAAGCCGGCACAGTGACCAATAGCTATGGGGACCTGCAACTGGTCTCCAAGGCTGCGGACAAGTCCGGCGTTCGCTCCGACTTTGAGTTGATCGTGCGTCTGGCCGGCCATATGGGGCATGACCTCCACTCCCTGGTGCCCTTCAGCCACGGTTTGCGCGCCGATATGGGTCAGACACGTGGCGCCTCCTCTGGAGAAGCGGACCGCCATGCGGTCTTCCTGACCGCCAACAAGCTCGAACCCAAGCTCAGCCCGTTTGATCCGTTCGCCATCCTGGACGAGATCCAGCGGCTGGTTCCGGGCTACGACAAGCTGCTGCGCCGGCAGTTGCTCAGCGGCAACGATCAGCACATCACACCCGCATCTTCCGGCCTGACGCAGATTGCCATGACCCGCAAGGATCTGGTTCTGCCCAGCTCAGACACCCTTTTCACCTCCGGCTCCCTCACCCGCTACTCGCCGATGCTTGAAGACGTGCAACGCCACCAATCAAGCCGCGACGCAGGCGCGAGCGCCGGCCAGATGACGTCTGCGGACTAACGCATCCGTCGTTGTTCACAAGAGCCTGCTCCCGGGATCTTGATCAAAGCCATCAGAGACCACAGGACGTCATGAGTCACCTCACGAACTTCGAAGTCTTTCTTCTCTTGAGCATCCTCAAGATCGCCGTGGTACTGGTGATCACGCTGATGGGAGTGGCCTACACGGTGCTCCTGGAGCGCAAGTTCCTGGGTCACCTTCAGAACCGGTGGGGGCCCAGCCGCGTGGGCCCCTTTGGCCTTCTGCAGCCGCTGGTAGACGGTCTGAAGCTCTTTCTCAAAGAAGACATGATGCCGCTGGCGGTCGAGCGCCCCCTCTTCATCCTGGCGCCCATCATCGCCCTGGGCTGCGCCCTGATCTCCATCGCCGTCGTTCCCTTCGGCCGGTCCACGATGGTTCATGGGGTAGATCTGTTCCAGATTGCCAACGTGAACATCGGCCTCCTGGTGGTCCTCGGCGTCACCAGCATTGGCGTCTACGGCATCACGCTATCGGGATGGAGTTCCAACAACAAGTATTCGCTGTTTGGCTCGCTGCGCTCCACCGCGCAGGTGATCAGCTATGAACTGGCGCTGGGACTCTCGCTGGTAGGCGTCGTCCTGCGGGCCGGCTCGCTTTCGTTGCGCGACATCGTCAACTCCCAGACCGCGCACGGCGCTCTGTCCTGGAATATCTTTGGCGGCTTCCAGTTTGTCGCCTTCTTCATCAGATCGG
>JAKAQS010000290.1 GCA_021819585.1 Acidobacteriota bacterium | reverse complement strand
GCCATGGCCGGCTGTGAGCCGCACCCGCGGGTGATCCTGGCCGGCGGGCTGAGCCCGGAGAATGTAGCCCAGGCGATCGCGGAGTTCCAACCCTGGGGCGTGGACGTGGCCAGCGGCGTGGAGGCTGGCCCGGGGAAGAAGGATTCCGATCGCCTACGGGCGTTTGTGGAGGCTGTGCGCGGCGCGGGAGCTTGAGGGCAGCGAAGGCGTTCGCAGGAGGAAAAATCTCCGTAGCGCCCGTGCCCCTCGGCAGCGGTAGCCAACGCCTGGCCGCCGCGCCGTCTCTCAGTGAATCGCTACTCGGCAGGTGGCTCTCACCTCGCTCATCCTCCACCACCTTGCGTGCCCCTTATCTCGATTCTTTGCCCTTCGAGATGCGGGTTCACCCAGAGTGGAGAAAGGAGCGTAACTTTCGGGGCATCGACTCCAAAGGATAACGATGGAGATGGAGATGCGGCGTCACTCTCCAATCGCCAGAATCGGGAGCGACGTTTGATTCTCGCGCCTCGAGCCGGTACGCTGTTGGGGGCTGGTCAGCAATTGAGCGACTGCTCCCAAATGGTCCGCGAAGCTCACCACTTCCCTTCCTGTCGAAGACAGATCTCTCCGGGGTTGCGCAACGGCTGCCACGCATCGTCCCGGCGACCCATTCGCCTGCCGTCGGACAGACGACAAATGATTTCCATCCGTGAGGAGGATGCATCCATGACGTCGAGAAGAACTTTCCTTGGACAACTAACGTCCTTACCGATCCTTTCCCACTTCTCGAAACCGATGCAGCTCTTCGCTCTGCCGGGGATGGATTCGCGAGGCGCTATGGTGGCCGAAGGTCAGCCCCAGTTCAGCCATCCGGAGATCATCCGCTATGACTCGCAGTGCTTCACAATTCACGGCCAGGATCGTTTTCTTTACAGCGCTTGCTTCCATTACTGCCGCTGTCCTCGGGAGCTGTGGCGCGACCGGATGCTCAAGCTGAAGCTGGCCGGCATCAACACCATTGAAACGTACGTCTTCTGGAACTACCACGAGCCGGTGGAGGGTCAGGCCGACATGACCGAAATCGAGGCCTTCATCGCGCTGGTGAAGGAGATGGGATTGTGGATGATCCTCCGGATCGGACCCTATGTCTGTGCGGAGTGGGATGCGGGAGGGTTTCCGCACTGGATCATCGCCCAGCAGTTCCCGCTGCGTAGTGACGCGCCGGAGAGCATCGAGACGTCGCAGCACTGGTACGACCTGGTGCTTCCGATTGCGCGCAAGAACATGATCACGGCGGATGGGCCGGTGATCCTGATCCAAATCGAAAACGAGTACGACTATTGGCCGCTGCCGGGCCCGCAGAAGTTGAAGTACATCACCGCGCTGGCCAACATGGCGTGGAGTGGAGGAATCAATGTTCCACTCATCACCAATTGGTGCCGCCAGACGCGGGATGACTCCGATCCGGTGATGGCGAGGATCACCGATACCTGCGACTTTTACCCGCGCTGGAACATCCAGAAGGAGATCACTCCGGGGCTTGCCAAGCTGAGAAAAGAAAAGCCCATGTCACCGCTGGGCATCGCCGAGCTGCAGGGCGGCTGGTTCAGCCAGTACGGAGGCAAGCTGTCTGTGGATCAGCAAGGCATCGACGCAGCTCAGCTCAACCTACTGACGAAGAGCGTCATCGAACAGGGAGCCTCCTTCACCAGCTTCTATATGGGATTTGGCGGCACCAACTTCCAATGGGCTGCGCGCAAGATCACCACCTCGTACGATTATGCGGCGCCGCTGCGGGAGCCGGGCGGCCTGTGGAGCAAATACTATGCAGCGCGGCTGATCGGCAACTTCCTGGACCAGTTTGGATCGATGACGGTTCGCGCCGGGGAGGCGGAGAGCGCGGTCTCGACCCATCCCGGCGTCTCAGTGAGTCTGCGCAAGAACCAGCAGAGCGGCCTGCTGTATGTGCGCGAGAACGCGGATGCGGATCAGAAGTTCCAGATCAAGTTCCCCGATCCCGCAGGCGAGAACGGGCAGCAGATCACGATTCCCAGCCAGGGAAGGCTTACGATCAGCGCACGGGGGATGAAGCTGCTGCCGGTACAGATCCCCGTCTGCGGCGAGCAGCTTCGTTACTCCTCTGTGGAGTTTCTTGCCTGCGGACGGCTTGGAGATCGCAACGTCCTCTTCGTCTACGGAGCCCCGGGAGAGTTGGCGGAGATCGCCCTGCTCGCGGAAGAGGAGCCACAGATTCAGGGCGCGGTGCTCTACCAAAGCTTCGATGCGGAGACCAGAACGGCCATCTTTGCAACTACCGTTGGAATGTCGCCACAGATGTTTCTATGGAATGGCAAGCTGCAGATCGTCGTGCTGCCGCGCGATTTGGCCGAGCGCGCCTGGATGGCGGAACAGCGATCTTCCGGCGCGGAAAAGCGGATTGATGCCGCCGTGATCACGGACTGCGCACTGATGAGCGCCGGCCAAGCCGACCGTGGCGGCGCAGCGATGACCCTTGAATACGCAGGGGGCGATCACCCACTGTGCGTGCTGACGGCCAGGCAGCCTGTTGCGGTCCTGGTGGATGGAAAGCCGGCGAAGTTCGAATACGACCCGCTCTGGCAGAGCTGTCAGGTGGAGATCAGCACGCCGCAACTTCCCTGTCAGCCGGTAGCTCTCAACGCAGGCGAGTTTCTGGTGGAACGGTTTGATCTCGCCCAGGGAGAGTGGCTCAACACCGCTCCCACCGTTCTGGAGAAGCTGGGCAGACTGCCCTACGGATATGTGAAATATCGCGCCGCCTTCGAGTACCGGAACCAGTCCAGACTCTTTCTCGAAACGCAGACGGAAGATCCAAAGCAGGTCTTTCTGAATGGAAGATGGATTCCAGAGCTGTCATCGCCGGAGAAGCTTGTCTCCTGCGAGCTGGATCACTGGGCTAAAAAAGGGATGAATCTCCTGGAGATCTCCTACGAGGCCTTTGGCAGCGCAAACGGAGGCGCAGCAATGGAGGATCTGAAAGGGATCACCAGCATTCGTCTCGGCGGCCGGCAGAAGTCCGAGGCTATTGCGAAAGTGGCGATTCAGAGGTTCCCGGCGACGCAGCTCACGATGCAACATGGGGCAGCTTCTTCGCAGATGTGGCGGCCAGGCCGGCCGGGCGAGCCGGACGGAGCGGCTGACCTTGTGCCGGCGTACACGTGGTTTCAAGCCGCATCTCCTCTCCTGGGTTCCGCGGAGTACTTCTGTCCCTGGAAGATCAGGATCGACGCGGATCGTGACGCGCTGCTTTACCTGAACGGAAAGTTCGTCGGCTACTATCAGACGATAGGACCACAGCGAGAGTTCTACCTGCCCGAGCCGTGGCTGCATCTGGATGGAAGAACGGAGAATGTGGTTGCCGTCATGCTCGCTTACACAGATGGCCTTCGACATCTCAAGGAGCTCGTAATCTCCCCGTATGAGGAGTTTGCGGCGCGCCGGACGCCGGTAGAGCTACGCTGGAGCTGATCCACCGGCTGGATTCGCCGACTGGCCTGCCATGAAGACACCGGAGCGACGATCTCAGGTGCATGCCGCTCACCCAGAACAGAGGCGGCGATCGGCTTGGTGTGGGTGAGCGGGCTTTGCCTGCGCGCTTTGATGAAGCGAGTTGCCGTAAGATGCGTGATGGAGCTGTGGCGGATAGCGAGCATCCAAACCAACCCGGCAGCGCCGAGGAGAACACGCATTGAGAGATCGAACCGTAAAGCTGATCCTGAGGGGCTTTGGAGTTTTTCTGCTGACCGCCTTTCCCGCGCTAGGCCCTGTTCATGCGCAAGACTCCGCAGACATGCAACCGGTGGATTATGTGAATCCGAACATCGGCGGCATTGGAATCCTGCTGACCTCCACGCAGCCGCTGGTGCAGTACCCGTTTGGCATGGCGCGGGTGGCGCCGGAGACGACGCCGGGGATGGGAGACCGCTATCTGGCGGACAAGATCTACGGCTTCCCCACCGGACCTGTCACCCTGATGGTCTCCACCGGTGCGGCGGATACGCATGCCGGAACCTATGCGTCCGAGTACGACCATGACCTTGAGGAAGCAACGCCCTATTCCTACGAGGCCGAGTTGCAGACCTGGGGGATCAAAGCGGAGTATACGGTCACGCAGAACGCAGTGATTTACCGCTTCATCTTTCCCGCCAGTCAGCAGGCCCATGTGGCGTTGAGGATGCAAGGCGACGCGGCGCTGGATGTGCAGGGAAACACCGTGGTGCAGGGCAGCAGACGGGTCTTCGGAGCCTATGGCCAGAATGGTTTTCCACCAACCTCCAACCAGGTGACGCGAGAGTACTTCTACGCCGTCTTCTCGCAACCGATGCAGGAGTGGCGGACATGGCAGGGGACACAGCTTTCGCAGACGGCGGAGCAGACGGGGGACAAGGTGGGCTATGCCGGCGCCCTGAGCACGAGCGCAGGAGAGACCCTCGAGGTTCGCGTCGGGATCTCCTACATCAGCGCGAACCAGGCCAGGCGCAACCTGGAGGAGCAGATTCCGGGCTGGGACTTTGATCAGGTGAAGCAGCAAGA
>JAKAQS010000289.1 GCA_021819585.1 Acidobacteriota bacterium | reverse complement strand
GGCCGCGATGGCGGAGGTCGCTGCGGCGGAGGCGCAGGTGCGCGCGGCGCGTGCTCAGCGTTATCCCTCTGCCGGGGTCAATGCAAGCTGGGGCGACATCGGCGCTGGAGGATTGACCGACGGCCACCAGACCTATCTGGTCGCCGGCTCAGTGAACGTGCCCTTGTTCCAGGGGGGTCGAGTCCGAGGAGAGATCCAGACGGCACAAGCCCGCCTGAATCAGGTACAAAGCAAACTCTCCAACCTGAGGGAGCAGATCGACTACGACGTTCGCACTGCCTTGCTGAATCTGAATACCAATGCGGATCAGGTGGGTGTGGCGCAGACCAATACCACGCTTGCAGCCCAGACCCTGGATCAGTCTCGCGATCGGTTTTCATCCGGCGTCACCAACAACGTGGAGGTTGTTCAGGCGCAGCAGGCCGTCGCCCAGGCCGACGAAGTTTACGTTGCCAGCCTTTACCGGTACAGCATCTCCAAACTCAATTTGGCTCGCGCGATGGGTGTAGCCGAGCATGAAGGCCTTAGCTATCTGGGAGAGAAATAGCCATGAACCATGAAGAACAACCGATGAGTGAAGAAGTCCAGGCAAGGGTGTCGAACTCGAGCGCAGAGGCGGCAGGGGCGCGCGACGATGCTCCCGGCAACGAAAAGGCCAACGGGAAAAAGAAGCGCATTCTGCTGGCCGTTCTGGCCGTTCTGATCCTTGGCGCGGTGGGCATCTGGCGCTACGAATCCCAATTCGCCACCACCGACGACGCGGAGATCGATGGATACCTGCATCCGATCAGCGCGCGCGTCTCCGGCTACGTAACCCGAGTGACCGTCGACGACACGCAGTATGTCGAGAAGGGAACGGTGCTGGTGCAACTCGATCCTACCGACTATCAGGTTGCCGTCGATCTGGCCAAGGCGCATCTGGCTGAGGCGCAGGCTGAAGCCAACGCGGCGCTGGGTGGCGTGCCCATTACCTCCGTCAGCACCCAGAGTCAGGTCAACGCCTCCGAGGCGGATGTGCAGGGCGCGCAGGCCGGAATTCTGGCTGCGGAAAAGCAGTTTCAGGAGGTCGAAGCACGTCTCACCCAGACCGAGGCCAACGATGTCAAGATTCAGGACGATCTCGAGCGCTATCGTCAGTTGATTCGCAAGAACGAGATCTCCCGCCAGCAATATGATCAGGCGGTTGCGGCCTCGAAGGCGAGCGCTGCCGATGTTGCCGGAGCCCAGGCCGGCGTAGCCGCTGCTGACCAGCAGGTAACGCAGGCTCGAAGCAGGATGCAGGATGCGGAAGCTGAACTCCGCCGCGCCCATACCCGGCCTCAGCAGATGCAGGTAACGCAAGCCAAAGCCCAGGCCGCCGCAGCCGCCGTCGAAGAGGCAGAAGCTGAATTGCATCGCGCCGAGCTGGACCTGCAATACACCACCATCGTGGCCTCGACCGAGGGAATCATCGGAAAGCGCACCGCGGTGGCCGGACAGAACGTCGCTCCTGGCCAGACGCTGATGACGATTGTGCCCACTCAGGATATCTGGGTGACGGCCAACTACAAGGAGACAGCGCTGAAGGGCATGCACCCTGGCCAGCCGGTCAAGATTCATGTGGACGAGACGGATCGGGATTATAACGGCAAGATTCAGGGGATCGCAGGAGCTACCGGCGTGCAGTTCAGCCTGCTGCCGCCGGAGAACGCCACAGGCAATTACGTAAAGGTGGTCCAGAGGGTGCCGGTCCGCATCGTCTTTGATCCCGGGCAGGACCCCAACCATCTTCTTCAAATTGGCCTCTCGGTAGAGCCGAGCATTCGCCTCAGGTAGCCCTTCCGGTAGCGAGGATATCGATATGGCCGATTCAAATGCAGCAGGGTTCCCAGCGTCGGCGCCGCGCGGAGTATCTGCTGCGGCTCCGTGGACGCCCGCGCACAATCCCTGGCTCATCGCCGGCGTCGTCGCGATGTCGGCCTTTATGGAGATGCTCGACGCCAGCATCGCCAACGTGGCCTTGCCGCACATGGCCGGCAGCCTGGCTTCCAGTAATGATCAGGCCACCTGGATCCTCACCTCCTATCTGGTGGCCAATGCCATCATTCTGCCCCTCAGCGGGTGGATCTCCAACACCATCGGCCGCAAGAAGTACTTCCTCACCTCTCTGCTCTTGTTCACTGCCAGCTCTGTGCTCTGTGGGATGGCGCCAAGTCTTGCGATGATGATCGTGTTTCGCGTTCTGCAGGGGGCGGCAGGCGGCGGGTTGCAACCCGTGGCGCAAGCCATTCTTGCCGATGCTTTTCCGGAGCACAAACGCGGTCAGGCCTTCGCCATCTATGGAATCACCACCGTGCTGGCCCCGATCATCGGTCCTACGCTGGGTGGCTGGATCACGGATAACTACTCCTGGCGCTGGATCTTCTTTATCAACATCCCGGTTGGGATCGTGGCGCTCTTTCTGGTCAGACAGCTAGTGGAAGATCCTCCCTATCTGCGCCTCAGAACCCGCAATCGAAACCCGATTGACTACATCGGCATCGGTCTGCTGGCCATCGGCATCGCCGCGCTTCAGGTGGTGCTTGACAAGGGCCAGGAGGACGACTGGTTTGGCTCCCATTTCATCCTGATACTTACCCTCGTCTCCGCCTCCGCTCTGCTCGCCCTCATCATCTGGGAGTGGTTCCAGGATGCTCCGGTCATCGACGTCCACCTCTTTCGGCACTTCAACTTCCTCACCTGCAACCTCATGATGTTCGGCTTCGGCGTCATGATGTTCGGCACCCTGGTCATGCTGCCTCTCTACCTGCAGACGCTCATGAGCTACACGGCGGAGAGCGCGGGCTTGCTACTCTCTTTTGGCGGTCTGTTTCTGCTTATGGAGCTGCCGATGGTGGGAAGGCTGCTGGGCAAAGTTCAGGCGCGGCGCCTGGTACACTTTGGGTGGGCGGCGATGGCCTTCGGCATGTGGTTTTCAACTCAGCACATGGATACGCTCATCAGCTTCCGGGCCGGCTCGTGGATTCGTGTCCTTCAGGTGATCGGCCTGCCCTTTCTCTTCGTTCCCATTACCACGGTCGTTTATGTCGGCCTGCCCAAGGAGAAGAACAACTCCATCTCCGCGCTGATTAACTTCATGCGCAACATCGGCATGAGCTTCGGAACCTCCATCGTCACCACCATCCTTGCCCGGCGAGCCCAGTTTCATCAACAGATTCTGGTCACCCACCTCACCCCCGCCGATGTCTATCCCATCGAATCTCTTCACCAACTCTCCCACGCCCTGTTCTATGCCGGTCTCAGCCCCACCGGCGCCCTCAATCAGGCCTACGGGCGCTTCTACAGCGGCGTGATCGTACAGGCATATTCTTTGGCCTACATCGATGGCTATCAGGTTTTTGCCGTCGGTGCGGCCATCTTCTTCGTGCTCTCGTTCTTCCTGAAAGGCAACCGGCCCCATGCCCCCAGTGGACCGATGGAATGATTCCTTTGCAAAGCCGCCTGCCGCAAGGATTTGCCAGGACAACCTCGCGCCTGAAGTTGCTTGCCCAGGGCGTGGTTCAGGACCAGCGGTGCGTCGGGATGAACATCACGGAGCGTGAGGCAGGCAGGCCGGATTGTCATCCTTGTGCAAGGAGCGCGTTATCATCTTCTTCAACCACCGCAAACACGATAATGCTCGACAAAGAAGCTCAGGGATGAAACTGCCTTGGAATCACTTCATGGAAGCGCGCCTTTCGGTTGGCATCCCGGATTTGAGATGCATCCTCGATGCGCTGAAGTCAGATTCGGAAGATGACTCCTGTCAGCCTCTCAGCTTCGCTCCAGAGGCGTTGAGCGTCTCTGGGATCCTGCGCCGGGGTTGGGATCGAAACGGTCTTTGGATCTCCCTTCAACTCGAATAAACCATCGGGGCCGTAATAGTCGCCGGAGACAGCTTGAGGAGCCACGGCGGCAAAGAGGGTAGGAAGCGCGCCGTGAGCCGCATCCTGGGAGAAAAACGGCTTGAAGAGGGATGAAGCCACTCGCAGAGCAGATGGCCCGCTTCCCGGGCCGCTGGTCTGTAGATTTGTGATGGCATAACCGGGATGGGCCGAGGTTGCGCTTACAGGAGATCCAGCCTTGGTCAAGCGGCGATGAAGTTCCAATGCAAACAACAGGTCCGCCAACTTCGATTGACTGTACGCCTGCATCATCGGGCGGTAGCGGCGCTCACCCTGCAGATTGCCGAAGTCCATCTTTGCCCACTTGGTTACCGAACTCGAGACGATAACGATCCGGCTACCTTCTCTCTGCCGCAGATGAGGATAGAGCAAAGCCGTAAGAGCAAAGGGGCCGAGGAAGTTGGTGGCGAACTGCCGCTCGAAGCCGTCCACGGTCAGTTCGCGTCTGGGGATCGCCATCACGCCGGCATTGTTGATCAGCAGGTCGATGGATGGTCCGGGATACTGTCCGGAAACCCACGCTGCGAACTCACGTACGCTAGCCTGCGAGGCCAGGTCCAGGACGCAAGGAACCAGGGTCGCTGAGGGGATCTCGCTACGAATCTGGTCGCCGGCGTCTTTCGCTTTCGCCATGGAACG
>JAKAQS010000041.1 GCA_021819585.1 Acidobacteriota bacterium | reverse complement strand
TTCCGATCTCGGCTCTTCCATGAGTTTCCAGAGGTAGGATTGAATAAATTCGTTCCGATTTCCATCCCGTGTCCATACTTCCATTATCGAGATGCCCAGGTATGGGCGCCGACCCACCATTTGCGATATGAACTGCTCTGAAAGGAGAATGTTGCGAATGATGGTGGCAGCAACTTCTTCACTTTTCTTGTAATCCGGGAATAAATGCCTCATCCAGCTCAAGCGAAATTGGAGAGATTCCACGATTGATTTAGCAAGTGATCGCAGCTTCGACGTTCGTATTGTGCGGGACTGACCATGAGGCACAGGGGAATTATTTGCAAACTCCAACCATGCAGGATCTAGTGTTATTGCTCGGAACCAAAGGGCAGGCTCAAACCAACGGCGAAGTCGCGCCATTCGGAAATCGGAATCTTTTAACCGAAAAAGCTCATTGCGGTGCCGTTCGAGAAAATTGAAGATCTCTTCATACCCGCCCGCCCAATAGAGTTCGTCGAGTAGTTTGCGAAAGGTGTCAACATTCCATCGGGACAACCGTCTGAGGCGCATCCGAACCGCCGTTAGAGCAGCCCACGATAAGAGAATGATGTCGATAGTATCGGCGGGCTTGAGTCCCTTTGGCCAGCTATCGAGCGGCCAAGCAATCCGTATGCCGTGGATCGGATGGCTGAGAAACACTGCGTAGTATTCGCAATACAAAATCAAGATGAAAGCAAGAACTGCCAAGATTCTGTCGAAGACAGTGAGGCGTAACCGGAGTTCCAGCCGGCGTTCCCGTGGCAAGACAGCGTAGATGGAGGCCAGCAGGCCAATGGCAGCAATTAATAAGGTCATTCAATCGTGACGGAAGAGGCCGGTTGCCCACCGACCATACGCCTGTCGAAGTTTTTGCGGTTTTAATGCGCGTATAAGCTTAGACGAAATCATACTCGCCCAATGTTGCGCCTGTGAATGCCCAGATCGGCTCATTATCGAGATTTTCCTCACCCTTCACCACCTAGCGACGTAGAGCCGTTGACTCGCCAACCGGCTTACATAGAACCCCCGGCTCTTGACGAGAAAGCGGAAAGAGGGTCATTTTACGCGGCTTTCTGAAAGGCGACCCATTGGGTCTTCGTGGCGGCCAGGCGTTGCGCTTTGAGGAGCAGGTAGTTCAGATTGCGGTAGCCACGTCCGCGGCGCAGCAGGGCTTTGACGTTGCCATTGACCGCCTCGACCACCCCCAGCGGCACCTTGGTGCGGCAGTAGTTGAGGATTCCGTCCAGATGGTTCAGCAGCATATCGGCCAGTTTCTTCATGGGCTTGAGCCGCTGCCAGCGTAGCTGGGCGATCCAGCTTTTCAGGTAGCGCAGCATGGCGCCTTCGTAGCGACAGCTCCACAGCCGGTCCAGACTCTCTTTGAGCAGGTAGGCCTTCAGTAGTCGGCGGTTCAAGGCGAACAATGCGTTCAGTTGCTGTTTCTTGGGGGCCGTCAGATGCACCCAACGGGTCAACAGCAGCCAGCGCTTGCCCTTGACCAGCTCCCGCGCCGCCCTTGCGGAAGAACTCCGCTCGGCGCACTTCATCAACGGCCTGACCAGCGTGCTTCAGGATATGGAACTTGTCGTAAACGATGCGGCAGTTGGGCAGCCATTGCTCGATGCTCTGCCGAAACGGTACCCACATATCGACGCAGGCTGCTTGGACCGCACCGCGCTGGAAGGGACTCAGATGTTGCCGGAAAAACTCATCCAGCGTCTCCTTCTTCCGCTCGGCGCCGAACCACAGCGGCTCGCCGGTATCCAGGTTGCTCACTACCGTGACGAACTTCTGCTTCTTGCCCAGGTAGATCTCGCCCACGCCCATCTGCCGCAGCGCAGGCTTGCTCCGCGTCTCCGCCCAGCGGGCCAGATAACGCTGATCGATGGCTCGCACCGTGCTGGCCGAAAGACCAAACCGCTTCGCCACCCGAATGGCCGCCGCGCTCTCGCAAGCTTGCCCCACCTCGTCCTCGAAGCGCTTGCTGAACGGGGCCTTCGACGGCAGAAGCGGCACCCTTTCCGTCCGCACGCCACAGTCCGGGCAGCGCACCCGATACAGTTCTACGACCACCGTAGTCAGGTACTCAAAGCACGGTAGGTCCCGCACCTCCCGTTCATAGCTCTCCACGATGTCGCTCACCGGCTTGCCACACCCTGAGCACACCAACTGCTTGTTGGCCCGCTTCCGCCGCGCCCACAGTTTCAATCGCTTGCCCTGTTCGTCCAGCTCGTGCCGGTATACCTTGTAGCCCGGCCAACCCAGAATCCGCGTCCAGTCGTTGTCTGCCATAGCCCTGAGAATAGCCAAAACACCCACCCTCACGAAACCCAGCAAAACCAGCCATCTTTACACTTTCCTGCGCAGAGCCCTTAAAAGTAGCGGACTTACGCGCCACGCTTCAGCCGCGCTTGAAGTCCGTAACATCTTGTCATCAGATCTTCAAACGTCTCGGCTGTGCCGAACAAGAGTCCTTCTGCAACCATCCTTTCGTAGTCTTCGCGAAGGGCATCATATCCGTTTCCACTTGGCAGAAGGGTCAGACCATTGCGGACGGCTTCTACATAATCAATTCGGTTTCCGCTGGCATCCTTCTCTGCGAAAAATGCGTTCTTGTGGATTGCAACGGCTTCGGCAACGTCTTGGGCCGCAAGAGCTTCGAGGAGATGTCCGCTTTCTTCAAGCCGTACGAGATCATGGAAGTGACGGGAAAAGCGGTTGCTGAGGCCATCCTTGCCCTGGAGGCAGTACACATGCGCAGCAGTCGCCTTCTCCCAGAATATTCGCGTCAGCTTCATGACGCGCGGTTCCGCAGTCGGGAACGAGACTCCAGATACCAGTTCTTCCATATCGCAGAATACGGGGATGATGGTACTTGGCTCACCACTGGACCGTGCTCCAAACTCAAGTTTCACGCTCGGGAGCGCATAGCCTGACGCTGGTGCCACCGGCTCGTAGTCGATGAAGATGCAGTCCTCGGTGACACGGGTGGATACATTCTTCATCCCGTTCAACTCAGCTTGGATGACGGGATGAGCGTGCTCTCGAAGCCACGCAGGAAGAAGCCCTCTGCGGATTTCGTCGGACCATTTCTTTTCCTGGCTCCGACTCGGCGGGATGGCGTCGATGCCATCGGAAGCGCTGCGAACCAATTCCGGTGCCAGTGTGCGGATGTCGTAGGTGAGGTCAACGTCCTCTGAAAAGCGAAGGATGACCTTGTGAGCTTTGGATAACGCAGTGCCACCCTTGAAGACGAGATGGGCTCCCAACTCAGACTGAAAGAGCGTGGAAAGCGCCCAGACAACCCAGATGTCCTTCTCCAGCAAATGAGGAGCACGCCCGGAAGCAGCCGAAGCCGCATCGAGAGCACTCGCCTGATTCTTCTTGCTGAGTTGGAAGTAGCTGTCAGGCATCAGCAACGCTCCTGCTGAGGGCACTCGCCATCCAGCTTGGAAAACGGGAGACTTGCTGCGCGACCTTCTGAATCTCCGTCCGGGGAACCTTGGCCTCAAGCTCTCTCAGAACCGCATGGACGCTCTCCGGTCCGGCCCAGGCGAGAGCGCGGACGATTTCTCCGGCGCGTTCCTTAGCGAACGCAAGTTGCCATGCGGGCACATGTACCAGCTGGATCACCAGCTTCCCGAGATTCAGCTTGCGGCTCCGGCCCGATGTCCAATAGATCATCTGCGTGGGAACCTGAGTCGTGAGTCCAAGCGCGTTCGCGGATGCAGCGCCCGAGGGCACAATGTCTTCGCCACGTTGCGCGGACACCTCAGCAATCAGTCGATGGGCGGAAGGCGCGTGGGTCCCGAACCGGCTTGTCACCGGGGAAAGGTACATACCCCGGCCAGCTCTCAGGAGCTTCCCTCGCCGCGCAAGCCGCGAGAGAGACTGATCGACAGCAGGGCGTGTGCCCAAATGCAGCAGCATCTTGGCGCTAACCGGCGCTCCCTCGGGGAGTGCGTTTGTCTTTTGAAGAATGGCTTCTGTCAGGCGTTTCATGATTCACCGTCTGTTAGAAGTCTATGCTTATTTCTGACACTATTCCACCGAAACTACTTGGGTTGGGAGACCCGATTCCCAGAGATTTCCTGACTGCGCGCCTTGAATCTGGCCGAACTCACCTCCGCTCGATGCGGCGGTTCCAAAAAGAAGATCTGCCAAAGTGAACTCGGACCGGCCTATGCTGTGGCCGGTGCCTGCCCCTGGGTGGCCGCCCCAACCTTTAATGAATAGCTCGATACGCTATTGAGGGTTCGTCGAACAGAAGGCTCCGCGTCTGACCCTTTGCGTTGGAGAATCCTACGACCTGTTACTGGGAAACCCAACGGCAACAGTCGGAATTCACTCCCGCTGCGCTCCCGATAGCCTGTCCGATGCGTACTTTTCCGCACTCTTGAGTCGCCATTAATGCTTTATAATCAACAATATACGTGTTATCCAAGTCGCCCATAACCCAAAGGTCGCAGGTTCAAATCCTGCCCCCGCAACCAATCACGTTCCATATTATCAACAGTTTATCGATGGCCGCCCGAGAGCGGCCACCGTAGTTTTTGCTCGACGCTCCACCTTCTGTCCGTGTTCTCGGAGAAGCTCCCGGCGAGCACCCCACATCCGAACGACGCCAGCCGGTTTTGCCTTCTGGCCGCCTTCGTTCAAGTAGGTCTGGGTGCGTTCGATCGCATCTCGGAGATCCTCCTCGTTGACGATGTTGTACCGATCGAAGACGGAGCGCGTCTTGTGCCCGCTGATCGCCATCGCCACACGCTCTGGAACACCGGCCCGAACCATGTTGCGCACAGCCGTTCTCCGAAAGTCCTGGAACAGGCGTGGGGAGTAAACCCCTCTGTGAGCCTGCCGCATCATGTGATGCGAGAGATCATTTAATGGCGGTCGTTTTTAAGTGGCGGTCCCGTCGGTGTTGGTGCCGGTCTTGGCTGTGGCACAGAAGAACTTGGAACCGCAGGTGGTCCGGAAGGCCTGTCGTCAAAAACTTCCTATGGTCATTACTGCCCCTCCTTCGGTTTCAAACTGCGCAGTTAGTTGCCACCTTAGCGCGCGAGGAGACTGCAGGGCATACTTCGTGTGCAGCCATTTTGGGGTTGTGAGCACGTCCCTGACGCTTCGCCTCATCTTAACTGCTACCTCCAAGGAATTCAGCTTGCGCAACGAGATAAAGCCGTTCAGCAGGATCGGCAGCTAGCTGCTTCAGTTCAGTAGAGAAGCCGCCCAGCGCGAAAAGAATGTAGCTTGGCTTGTTCCGCCAGCGAGCCTCTGGAAGGCTGGCAACCTTGGCTTGGAGGGCACTCAGATCGTTCAGTCGCATTACGCTATCCGCGCGCCACTTGCATTCACCAAAGAGGTAGGTTCCGTGAGCGAGTTCCGCCATGAGGTCGATTTCGGTCTGACCATCCCGGCTCCAGTAGCGGGCCATCTTGCGAACTGTCAAACCGAAACGCTGTTTGGCGTGACGTTGAAGCCACTGCCCGCAGATTTCCTCGAAGACCGACCAGCCCATGTATTCGGCCAAGCGAGGCGCGATATGGGCGGCATACACAGCCGCAGGATCAGAAAACTGCAAGTCGCTGGCAAGCGGCGCGACGAAGCAATACCAGAAAGCCAGGAACGGATCGGCAACGCGGTACAGTGCGCGACGTTCGGAATGCTCGTCAAAAGGCAATTCGCGTCGAATCCAACCCAGTTCCAGAAGGGTGCGCAAAGACTTTGAAAGCGCCCCGCGTTCCACACCGATCAACTGTTGAATGCCGTTGAATTTTGTTTCGCCGCCAGCAATCGCGGCAAGAATTGCGTTGTAAGGCGCAGGGTCGCGAATCTGTTCGCTGCCAAGGAGGAAGCGCACTTCATTTTCGAGAATGGCGCGCGGCTGCATCAAGAGATTGACAATCTCTTCGGCAGGTGGGCGAGACGGATCGACCAGAGCGTGATAACGCGGTGTTCCGCCAAAAACACCGTACATCAGCAGCTTTTCAACAACGCCATAGTGCGGGCTGTTTGCGTAGAAGCAGGCGACATCTTCGTACTGAAGCGGATCGAGATGAAAGATCCCGGCATTGAAGCGCCCGAAGAGCGGCGCGCTTTCCTCACCGAGCGCGGCCATGGCCGAGAGCTGCGAGCCGCAAAGAACCACGAAGAGAGGAGAGTGAGTTCCTTCGCGGTCCCACCACGCTTGCAGTATGGAGGGCAGCTCAGGAGTCTGCGCAATCAGATAGGGAAATTCGTCAAGGATCAGGGCGAAGCGGCCCGCGCCCTTTTTCCGTGCCTGCGCCTGTTGCGAGGCGTAGCGCAGAAGCGCATTCCAGGAGACGGCAATTTCCTCTGCCGTGACCCCCTCGGCGGGTAGCGCTGCAATCAACTGGCGCGCCAGGGTAAGCTGCTGCGCCGCCGCCGTGGACTGTTCGGCCAGATAGTAGCAATGTGGCTTTGCCGGCTCATTGCCGGTCGTCCCGGCAGTGAAATAACGCTGGAGAAGAAAGGTTTTGCCCAATCGCCTGCGGCCATAAAGAAGCAGCATTTGCCCGCCATTTCCATGGCGCTTCCACGCGCGATCAAGCGCCGCCAGTTCGACGGTGCGGTCGTAAAACGGATCAGGCTTGATAGTTGAGCCGGACATCGGGAGTCCTTGCCTAAACGTCCTTATTATGAGTTGTCTGCTTGCAAGTTGTCAACTTATGAGTTGACAACTTAGGAAACAGCAGGCAAAAACGAGCTCATACTGTTCATTTTAAGTGCCTTAGTTTTGCGCTGACGGCATCTCTGGGAGTCTTCGCCGGAGCTTCAGGAGCCGCAGGCGGAACTGTTGGCATTGCCGCTGTGGTAACCGCAGGCGCGTCGCGGCAGCCCTGTATCTCCATGCCGCCGAACAGCCCGGCCACCATGGGAATCCAAATTCGCAGCAGATCGCACTTCCATTCATGCAGAAGCGCATCCATTGTTCTTGCCCGACTCTCAAGTGAATATTCAATCCGATTGTTGGCGCGCTCCACTTGCGCGACCACACCGCCATGCGAATCCGAAAGCGCGCGCAGAGCGGTAGAGAGTTCCTTCTGTGCATACGTCATGGCCGCATTCGTGGTCTGCAACGCGCTCACGGTGTCCTGTACATCCGAACGGAGAAAGTGCTGGCGCAGGCTTTCACCAAGCATCTTGGAAATTTGCTTCGGATCGAGGCCAGATTCAATCTCGCTGGGCAGATTGGCGAGCCTTGATTCCAGTTCATGGACATAGCCCAGCATGTTCTGCTGGGCCTGCTCTGAGTGTTGCTGATGAGCCTCAAGCAACTCTTGAAACCGTTCCCGTTCGTCCGCAATATCCCTCGGGGTGTGCCGAGTGAGCAACGCCGGAATGCCCATCGCTTCGAGGATGCGCAGCATTTCATCGTCGGGGCTGAGTGTTCGGGTATGGGCGAGGACGCGATAGTAGGCGGTTTGGAGTTCGTCCGGCACAAGCCGGGCGAGAGAGTCGAACATCGTCGGCTCTCCCGCTGGCACGGATTCAAGGCTTTGAAATATGGGAACTGCGCTCATGGCAAGAACGCCTCCCGAGCCCGGTCGAACTCCGAAAAGAGTCGCCGCCGATAGCTCTGCGCGCGCATGACGAGCGATGCCCTCTTCAGTTCATCGACCACCGTTTTGCGGTCCGCCACCTGGCCGAGTTGAATGCCATGCTGACGGAGCGGATTCTCAAGTTCGGCCAAGCGAAATTCCATCGGCAGAATGGCTGGCGCGAAGGCTTGACGGAACTGATTGGCCTGTTTCGTTGAACGCCAGTATGTGAAATCCGCCAGCGCACTCGTCGCGTTCTCGACGATGATATACTCCACCCGATCCTGTAGCCGACTCGCCCACGCCAGGACACTCTCGACGCTGGCAGGGTCCGGCGTCACGATGCCTACCGCCGTGAATCGGACGCCTGTAGCCGCGACATCCTCATACATGGAATCGAACCAGCCCGCAGCAACCTGGCCCGCACCAGCTCCCATGTCAGCAAGGATGATCGGAGTGCCGTTGTCGAGATGATCGACGATGGCATCCGGACCCGCTGGGGTATGAACATCGACCTTGGGCACAGTCCCGTTGAAAAAGTGTTTCAGAGATCCACGCGCTTTATTCTCGGTATCGAGATCGAGGAGAGTGACGGGAATCTCGTTTGCCTGAAACCACTCGGCAAGAGCGACGAGGACGCCGGTTTTACCCACGCCGCCTTTACCGCCCGTGGAGCGTGCTCGGCGCAACGTACAATCCGAGCCTCTCCTGAAAGAGGCGAGCCACGTCACGGTAAGTTTGCCCTTTGCGACGCAGTTCCCTGATCAGGTCGCGATGGGGTTCCAGCTTGGAGCGTGGAGGTTTGGGAGGGAGCTCGGAAAATCTCTCAAGAACGACTTGAGGGTCAGTCATCGTGGCGGAAGGAAGAGGATGCATTGCTACCCCGCAGAGGCGATCAAATCGCCGGCTCACGACCAAGAGCAGGTCGTTGGGCGGATCGTTGGGGACCTCGTTGGGCAGACCGAAAATCGGTCCCCATTAAGTCCCCAACACCCGGTTTCCAGCCGTTCCCAAGGGTTCCTCAGGGTTACCACTCGTGCCCTGTTGTCCGATACTTACCGAAATCTCAGGTCGCTCATAACCCAAAGGTCGCAGGTTCAAATCCTGTCCCCGCAACCAATCAAATCAACGACTTGCAATTCGATTTGAGCTGGCCGCTCCTTACAGATTCACCTCCCTCCCACCTCGCAAAAGCTATCTCCAGTTCCCCCTCCGGCGCGCTCCATGCGAGTGCCGCCGATATGGGTGCGTTGGCCAGATGCCGTCATTTGAGAGCGCCCGGGCGGATCACTTCCGACAAGCCTACGAATGAGCTGGTTCGCCGCTCTAATCTCCCGTCATAGTTAATTCTTTACAACGCCTGACTTTGTCGAGGATAACCTCGGCGGAGCGCCATTCTTTAGGGCAGGACACTAGCCCTCCGCTTGAGCAGAGGATGGAAACAGCGGTCTCTAACATGGATCATTGACATGCAAATTCGTTCAGTAGGCCTCGACCTCGGCAAGACGACGTTTCACCTTGGTGCGGTTGGAGCATCGAGCAAGGTGCTTCCGCGTAAACTTCTTCACCATCAGCGCTGGTGGCTGAGGTAGCCGCCAGGCTAGAAGACAGGGGGCGCCGTCTCAGGACAGTGGACTGACGAGCTGCTGACAAAATGGATGCTGGTCCGGTTCACCGGGCGACTGCATTCTTTCAGAACTCAGCGGCGACCTTGCGTCCTTAGGCGGGAGCTGACCCATCGCAAGGACCACACATCTTCCGGGCGGCCGGCCACCAGTACCACAAAACACAACGCAAAGACCGACCAATCCAAGGAAACGCCCCAATACTGCCAGAACGCCGCATGGGCTCCTGGATAGCCGGCGGATAGCCACATCGCGATCATGAGGGCGAAGCCAAAGACACTCGCGATCCGTGACAGCACGCCGAAAATCAGCGACAGACCGATGAGGAGTTCCCCGTAGGAAACAAGAACCGCCATCAAGGTCGCACAATGCGCCAGAATCCACATCAGGACAGGCGCCATGAATGGATAGGCCCGTCCACTGAGGAATGCTTCCAGATAGCCATGAAAGCCGCTGCTGACAAATTGCGTACCGAAGACCTTGTATTCCCCAAAAGTAGCGAAAAACAGGCCTACGACAATTCGCATTCCCGCGAGAGCAAACGCGTTGCGATCCTTCGGTAGAACGTCATTGCTGGATGCGCCCGAAACGGGCGGGGAGGCATTTTTGTCATTTGGCATTCGTGACTCCAAATCAAACCGGACGAAAGACGGCCCTAAAGCAATTTCAGTGTTGATGGGTACACCGAGGAGGGCTCGCAGCGGAGTTTTCATTGGGGAAAACACCCATCGAAGTCGAGGCGCCCCCGTTACACCTACACTGAAAATGCTATAGCATGACAAACCTCATGCCGTCCTAAGGAGTCTGTCGCTCATAGCGTTTTTGCAGGCTGAGTTGGGGCAGTGCTATTCCGTTGCTCGTGCGGCGTGGGCGGAGGCATCGGCACAAGCTGTTGCTTGTCGTTGGCCTCTTGTGTAACATCGGCGGCCACGATCACCTGCGCAGCCCCGTCCACCGCAATCTGTCCGTTGTAACCTTGCACGAAGCTACCCTTATTTGCGCCATCCGGCATGATACGGCCCTCGGGATCGGTGAAGTTATACTGCGACGCATCGCCGCGCTGTAGCCCCCGTCACCCTTCTATGCCCGACGGGCTCCTAGGCCAATGGAAACCACGTCAGCCCGTTGCCGCCCAGGTCGTCTTCCATCTCGTGGTCCTTCCATCGGTTCTCTTCCTGCCCTGAGAAACGATCTCCGATGAGTATGGCCAGAGGAGCCCGTAGCCGGTCGCTGCCCCCAGCTTGCGCCTCGCCGTCTCCCTTTTGCAGATCGGCATCCCAAGCCTCGTCAAGGTCGGCAAACCGGTAGCCCACGTAGGCATCGGTCAACAAATACCTTGGTCTGGCGGGGTCCGGTTCGATCTTCTTGCGCAGTTGCCGGACGAAGGTGCGCAGATAGGCCGCCTCATTGCGGTACTCATGTCCCCAGACCTGTGTCAGCAGCTTGCCATACGTTACGGCCCGGCCCGCATTCTGCATCAGAAAATGAAGAATCTCGTACTCCTTCTTGGTCAGATGCACAGGCTCGCCGGAGAGCGTTACGGATCGCCGCACCGGGTCCAGCCGGATCTGTCCAATCTCCAGCGGGGTATCCCCGGGGCACTTGGCCGTTCTGGCTCGGCGCACGGCCGAGCGCAGCCGGGCGACACACTCGCGGATACTGAACGGCTTGGTGATGTAGTCATCGGCACCGGCCTCCAGCGCCTCCACCTTGAGATCCTCGGAGTCTTGCACGGTGAGAATCAGCACCGGGAGCCGCGGGGCAAGCTGACGCAGCTTGACCAGCGTGCTCATTCCCCCGATGCCTGGCATCTGCAGGTCCAGCAATACAACATCCACCGGTTCGGAGCGCACCAGGCGCAGCGCCTCTTCCCCGCGCGCGGCCTCCGCCACTTCAAAACCAAGCTCCGTCAAGGGCACGCGCAGCGCCCGCCGAATCGCCATCTCGTCATCTACCAGAAGGACCCGAATGCCTGCTCCCATCGCTGTTTTCATGGTCTCTACGCTCCCTTTGGCTGGGAGCCCTCCTTGGGCAAGGATGCAAAGAACGCCGTTCCAGTCACCGGATCGCTGGCCAGCCACACATCGCCCCCGTGAGCCCGCGCCACCTGCCTGGCCACTGAGAGCCCAATCCCGGTGCCGGGGATCCTGTGCGCAGACGCGGCACAGCGGAAGTAGCGGTCAAAGACTCGCTCCCGATCCTCTGGCGCGATGCTGGGGCCGAAGTTATGCACGGAGAAGACGACGTGCTGCCGCCGCTCCACAACTTCAATCGTAATCCTGGAGCCTGGAACGGCAAACTTTCCCGCGTTGTCGATGTACTGCGTCAACAGGGATCTCATGAGTTCCTCATCGCAACAGACCGTCATTGCTTCGCGTTCCAGCTTCACCTCCACATCAAAGCCGGCCAGACGGTCGGCCAGAGTGGCGATCACCTCCTCCAGTAGCGGCCCCGCCGCCACCGGACGCTTGTGCAGTGCGATGTCCCTGGATTCAATCCTGGCGGTCATCAGCAGACGCGTCGTCAGATCGTTTAGAGATTGTGTCTGTTCGTCGATCAGACGCACCAGGTCATCCTGTCCGCCGGTCAGGCCTCCCATCGCCTGCAGTCCGCTGGTGGCGGCGCGAATGGCCGTCAAGGGCGTCTTGTACGCATGCGCCAGGCTATCCAACACGGTGGTCCGCAACTGCTCCGCCTGGCGCGCGCTCTCGGTCCGGCTCACATTGGCCAGCGAGTGATAGCGATCAAAAGTAATTGCAATCAGGCTCGCAATGGAGTCGCACGCCGGCGGGCTCAACTCTCCCCGCAGCATAACCGAGCCAATCGCCAACTCTCCGATCCGCAGCGCCCGGCGCGAGAGGCCGATCTCCGGTTCGTCGCAGGAACTCGCAAAGAAGTAAGCGCTGCGCAGAGCATCTTCCATCTCCGGCCCCCACTCACCCAACGCATAAACCTTGTCCAGGTCGGCATCCAGAATAGCCACCGACTCGAACCCGAAGATCTGGACCAGGAGAGAGGTCAGTTGCGGGCCTGGCTCCTGATGCACATCGAGATGGGTCATCCGCAGGGTGAAGGCGTGCAGCCTGCCGGCCTCCTCCACCACCGACTCGTCTGGTTGGTTCAATCGCAAACCTCGGCCGGCGGTCTCCGGCATCGCTTCCGGTTCCTTCTGTTCCAGAGACAGCCTGCGCGGCCTCCGGAGTTTCCAAAAGGCATTCTTTGGCGCCGGCCACAGCCGGAGTCCCCTATCCCTTGCCGTGATACTCCGTTCGCTTGCCGGTGAAGTCATCCGCTGCGGAGAACGTTCCAAAGGCGCTCGAAGCAACTGCCCCTCAAAGGGAAATCGACATGACTTTTGTCCAGAATACACAGAGGCTGTTGCCCGGACAATCATTTTGAGCACTTCTGTCCGGCAAAATCTCCTCTTTTCCCCTGGGTCAGCAAAGAAAAAATGTTTCTTTACGAGTTCCTGATGGCCCCCCCGTGATTATCGGAGATATCACAATCTCAGGCGTCATTCTGATTCGCGACCAACGAATCCAGCATAGGCTCCAAGCCCCGGGAGGAATACATGGCAGAAACACCAGCAGTTGAAATGAAAAAAACGCTGGGTCTTACGGGACTCACAAGCAACGCCATGGCGTTGATTGCGCCAGGCGCCTTTCTCTGGTTGACCTTCTTCATCCAGGCGACAACCGGAGTTACAGGACCTTCGATGTGGATGGGGGTCATCGCGGCCTTGCTCCTCTGTCTCTCCACCGCAGTCTGCTATGCCGAGATGGCCAAGCTCTATCCCGGCACGGGCAGCTCCTATTACTTTGCGGAACAGGCATTTCTAAGCCGCGAACGCTCCTGGAAGTACGCCCGCATCTCAAAGTTCATTGTGGGCTGGGCGTCTCATCTTTATTACTGGATCTATCCCGGCGTGATGGTGGGAACCATGGGCATCGTGATCGGCTATCTGGTGGGAACGCTGGATCCAAGCTTCATGAGCGCTTCCAACCCGGGCATTCTCTTCATGATGGGCGTGGCCGTGGCCTTTGCCTTCGCGGTTGCCTACATCGCGTACCGCGGAGCCAACGCATCCACGGGGGTGAACCTGGGCATCAACGTGATCCAGATTGTCGCCCTGATGATCTTCAGCGTGATGGCGTTGGGTTACCGCATGAATCACCCTCCCGGATCCATCGCCTATCAGTTTGATTCGACCTCCGGCGAGGCTTATAGCTACGAGTTCAAGACCACCACAACCACGGAGGGTGGCGTCGCCGCAGGGACCATCGTGCGCGACGCGAGTGGAGTTCCTCTGCCCGAGTTGGATGCGGCAGGAAAGCCCGTTCCCTACCACATCAGTTACCCCGAGAAGGACGCCTCGGGCAACTTTCTCTCCCATCCTTCAGCCAAGTCGGTGGTCAGCCCGCACCATATCAGTTGGGTCTTCATTCAGGCCACCGTCGCCATCCTGATTCTGGTGGGCTTTGAGTCCGTCACCTCCATGGGCGGCGAAGCAAAGAACGCCAAGCGAGATATTCCCATTGCGGTGATCACCTCACTGCTGCTGCAGGGCGTGGTCTTCTACTGCTTTGAGTACTTCTGCGCCAACTACTTCCTCAACAGCGGGTACACCATGCAGAGCGCTGCCGGTTCCGCCGCACCCATCGGCGACATGATGGTGGTGGTGGGAGACGCCGTCTTCGGCCCCGGCCACGGACGCGCCTTCATGCTCGCCGAGGCGTTCACCGTGGTGCTGGCGCTGATCGGCACCACGCTCTCCTGCATGAACACGGGAGCACGGGTGACCTACGCCATGGGCAAGGACAAGGAGGTCTCCGGGCGGTTCGGCAGCCTGCACAAAAAGACGCTGACCCCGCATCAGGCCGTCTGGACGATGGCGTTGATCTCGGCCATCGTCGGATGTATCGCTGTCTCCCTGGTCTTCTGTGACGGAGGCGCCCCGGCTGCCTCAGCCATCGCGGCTCTTCCGCACGGCCTGCTCTCCAGCTTCGGCTACTTCTCCCACGACAAGATGGCCGCTCTGCCCAACAGTCTGCTGACCGTGACGCTGGCTTCCAACTTTGGCACCTTCGTCCTCTATGCGCTGAGCTGCACACTGTGCATGGTGGCCTATCACAAGCATCCAAAGTTCAGCCTGGTGCGGCATATGGCCATTCCGCTCTTTGGGTTGTGCGCCAACCTTGCCTGCATGGCTTTCTATCTGGTGGGCCCCTTCATGGGCTATGGCACCAAGATGGAACCTCTGCTGGCGCTTTCGATCGCAGGGATATGGGCGATCTTCGGAGCCTTCCACTTCCTGACCAGCAGCAAGCGAACGGGCAAGTCTGCTCTGATAGAAGCGCGGCCAGCCAACTCCTGACGGCGCGATCCTTTCGCCCCCGACCTCGGTGAGGCAGCCGGACGAGACCAACTTGGGTCCGGCCGCCTCACCCATCCCTCAGCCTTCATCCATCGGGCTCCCGGATCTCGCGTACCTGCGGAGATCCTATCGACGACAAAACCTGACGCCTCCGACCGCCCCCGGTTCTCCAACGAATCCGCCGAGGGTCGAGGTGTGCCCGGACCTTTGCATAACTTCCCGCTCACTGGCCAACTTGAAAGGAACCTCTATGACGCTGACACCGCAACGTTTCACCGCAACGTCCGCTCGGGCTCTCTTCGCAGCCCTCTGCCTGGCTTGCCTCCTGGGCAGCGCTCTCACAATGACCTCCGCCGCGGCAGTGGCCCAGAGCGCCACGCCTGCAACTCCTGCGGCGGCGCCCGCGGCTGCGCAGGCGCCGGCGGCGCCTGCTCCGCTGCCCACCCCTTCGCTGACTGGACCGCTGCAGTGGCTGCCGCCGGCCGTCTTTGACGCCGGCCCGCTGGGCAAGCTGTCCGCCAATGGGATCGTCTCCGGTTACGGCCTCTCGCAGAACAACCCGATGCCGGGCGACAGCACCGGCCAGGCCACTCTGAGCAACGGCTTTTTGTTCATCCAGAAGGCCGATGGTCCCGTGCAGTACTTCATCCAGACCGGCGCGTATGCGATTCCCGCCCTGGCCACGCCCTTCCTCTCCGCCGCCGACACCGTCAAGGACTTCTTCGGGCCGGTTCCGGTCGCCTTCCTGAAGCTGCCCGTGGGCAAGACCACTACCTTCGAGATCGGCTCTCTGCCTACCTTGATGGGCGCCGAGTCCACCTTCACCTTCCAGAACATGAACGTGGAGCGCGGCCTGTTGTGGAACCAGGAGAACGCCGTCAACCGCGGCATCCAGATCAACCAGACCCTGGGCAAGTACTTCACCGCCTCCCTGAGTTGGAACGACGGCTACTACTCCAACCGCTACTCCTGGCTGAGCGGCTCGCTGACCTTCACCAAGGGCGCTCACAGCCTGGCCTTTGACGCCATGGGCAACGCCGGATCCACCAAGTTCCAGACCCTGGCCACCCCGGTGCAGAACAACAGCTCCATGGTCGCGCTGATCTACACCTACACCAAGGGCAACTGGATCGTTCAGCCCTACTACCAGTTCAGCGACGTGCCCACCGATGCCCGGGTGGGCGTCAGCAAGGGAGCCACCACCAACGGCGGCGCTCTGCTGGTCAGCTACGCCTTCAAGCATGGCTTCTCCCTGCCGGCTCGCGTGGAGTACCTCACCACCTCCGGCAGCGCCGCAGATGACGCCGTCAACCTGCTCTTTGGACCGGGCAGCAATGGAACCAGCCTCACCGCAACCCCAACCTGGCAGAAGGGCGCGCTGTTCGTGCGCGGCGATCTCGCCTGGGTCCACGCCGGCAGCTATGCGGCGGGAGCCGCCTTCGGCAGCGCGGGCACATCGGCCAGCCAGTTCCGCGCTGTGGCCGAGATCGGCATCATCTTTGGCAGCAACATCACCGGCAAGTAAGCCCGAGCATGGCCCTCTTTCGCTGCGTGCTCAGGCCGCGCCCCCACAAGGGGCTCGGCCTGAGCCGTAATCGCTGATCCCCGCCAAGCTACTGCAAAGGCAGTGCGGCTGAGGGAGATCGCCGGCCGCCATGGGATGGGCGGGAACCGACAACCGATGGTTACTCGGCTCGAATGAGCATGACCGGACAGGGCGCGTGATGGAGCACTCCCTTCGTAACCCCACCCAGCAGAGCGTCCGCCACGGGATTGCGGCTGTTGCTCCCCATCACGATCAGATCAGCCCGCCAGGTTCGGGCGGCCTCCACCACCCGCGCGGCGGGCTTTCCTTCTTCAACAAAGAGCAGGGGCGGAGGAGTGACCGTCCTGCGCGAGGCGAAGGCGTGAAGAAGAGCTTTCGCATCCCGCTTGATGAAGTTCGACCACTCGGAGGCGGAGATCCCGGATTCTCCGCTGGATGGGGCCCCTGCCGGGTCGACTGCCGTCACCAATGCCACCTCGGCTCCAAGCTGGGCAGCGAGATCAAGCCCTACGTCGGCCGCATGGGCTGAGAGAGCGCTGTCATCGATGGCAATGAGTATCTTTTTGAACTGCATCGCTACCTCCTTCGTCGATCAGACCGATCATACCGGTACGGAGCTCTCCCTGACGGTGATCTTCGCTACCTTGGAGCGGGATTTTATCGTCCATCCGCCGGGAGAGATCCGCCCGAGGGGAACGCGAGCAGGCGCCCAGCAGGCAGCCTGCCGCTTCGAGGCCCGGGGAGCGGGGCGCGGCGCACAATCACGGCCGGGCCGGATTCTGCCGCGTCCATTCCGGCTTGATTCTGGTGTGCCCGGACAAACGATCGATGCTCACTGCCCAAGCGTGAAAAGCGACGGTGTCCAATGGGAGACCTTATCCGACAAAACCATGCCAAGCCATGGCGCCCCGCATCAGCCGCAGTTTGTGCTGTTCGGCGGGGGTGGGTCCAGCCGAGGGAGGTTTCCTCAAGACCGCTGGAAGATATGGCAGAAGCCCGGCAGAACTCAAGTTCTCGATATTCGAACGGTAAAAGTTGGGCAAACGCGCTGTTTCTGTCGTATAGTAAAAAGGACCAACTTGGTCGGATATGTGGTTCGATGAATGTTCTGGCATTGAGTGATGCGAGGGTTGGCAGCGCGGGGGTGGTGGAACGGATCGAGCTACCTGACGAGGTCAGTCATTACCTTGCACATCTTGGATTTCTTCCGGGAACCAGCGTCGAAATACTGCGCCATGCGCCGGCCGGTGACCCTCGTGTCTATCGCATTGACGGAGTCGAGGTTGGTCTTCGTAATGAAACCGCCCGGCATATCTTCGTGAAGCTTACCTCCGAACCTCGGGAGGAGGCCGCATGAGCTGCCACACCTCAGTTGCCGAACCGATCGAGGAGGTTGCCCCATCGACCCCCGGAGGGTCGCCTCGGCTGCGCACTGTCGCATTGGTTGGACCGCCAAACTGTGGCAAGTCAACCCTGTTCAACCGGCTGACGGGCATGCGCCAGAAGGTAGCCAACTATCCCGGAGTGACGGTGGAACACCACTCGGGCAAGATGAAGGGGATTGGGCGCAATGACCTTACGCTGATCGATCTGCCGGGCATCTACACCCTGTCCACCTACTCCGAAGACGCCCGCGTCGCCGTGGATGTGCTGACGGGCAAGATGCCGGGGGTTCCCAAACCCGACTGCATTCTGCTGATTCTGGATGTGACGCACTTGAACCGGCAACTCATGCTGGCGGCTCCGGTCTTCTCCATGGGCCTGCCGACGCTGGTTCTGTTGAATATGGCGGATCAGTTGGAGGCGCGCGGCGGCAAGATCGATCCGCTGGGACTGGCGCGCGAGCTGGGCCATCCGGTGGCGTTGATCAGCGCGGCGCAGGGCAAGGGTCTGGATGCGATCCCTGAGTTTCTGCTGCGCGCCGGCCTGAAGCTGGACAGTGGGCTGCGGCCGGTGCAGTTGCCGGTGCTGCAAAGCGCCGCCTCCTGCCGGAGCTGGGCGACCCAGGTCACTGGCCGCACCCGGTATCGGACGCCGGCGGCTTCCCTGTGGACGCGCCGGCTGGACAGTCTTCTGCTGCACCGCATCTTCGGGCCGATCTTCTTTCTGGCCGTGGTGGTAGCGGTGTTTCAGGTAGTCTTCACCCTGGGCCAGCCGCTGAGCGATGGACTGGGAACCGTGCTGACCAGCGCCGGAGCCCGGGCGGCGCTGCTGCTGCCGGATAACTGGCTGCGCGTCATGCTGCGCGATGGGTTGTGGAATGGCGTGCAGTCGGTGCTGGTATTTCTGCCCCAGATTCTTCTGCTGTTCCTGTTTATCGGCGTGCTGGAAGACTCCGGGTATCTGGCCCGGGCGGCGCTGATCGCCGACCGCGTGATGCGCTCCATCGGCCTGAACGGCAAAGCCTTTATTCCCTTGCTCTCCGCCTATGCCTGCGCCGTGCCGGCCATCATGGCCACCCGCACGATTGAAAACAAGCGCGAGCGGTTGGCCACCATTCTGATTGCGCCGTTCATGACCTGCTCGGCGCGGCTGCCCATCTATACGCTGATCATTGCGGCCTTCATCCCCGATCACCGCTTCCTGGGCGGAGTGCTGGGGCTGCGCGCGCTGACCATGCTGGGGCTCTATGGAATTGGATTTCTGGCCGCTCTGTTGACGGCAAAGATGCTGAACTCCTCGGTGATGAAGGCTTCGCACGCTCCGTTCATTCTGGAGCTGCCCCAGTACCGCTGGCCAACGTTCAAGTCGCTGGGCTTCCGGCTCTATGATCGCGGCAAGCTCTTCCTGCGGAAGGCCGGAACGGTGATCCTCGGGGTCACCTTCCTGGTTTGGGTCTTCAGCGTGTTGCCGATTCATGGAGGGCAGTTCTCCGATCTCTCCCAGAGCGTCATCGCGCACCTGGGCCGCGCCATCGAGCCGGTGCTTCGCCCCCTGGGATTCAACTGGAAGATCGGCGTCGGACTGCTCAGTTCCGTGGTGGCCCGCGAGGTGATCGTGGGAACGCTGGGAACCCTGTACGGTGTGGATCCTTCCACCCACGCGCTCGGGCTGCAGGCCGCCCTGCGGCATGATCTTGCCCTGGGTGGCGCCATCGCTCTGGTGGTCTTCTTTGCCTTTGCGATGCAGTGTACCTCGACGCTGATCGTTGTCCGGCGAGAGACGAATAGCTGGAAGCTGCCGGCGCTGCAGTTCGCCTATATGACCACAGTGGCTTACGTGGCGGCGCTGCTGGCCAACCAGTTGATCACGCACCTGCTGTGAATCTCCAAGGCGCGCCTTGCTGCGTTGGGCTGGGGCCGCGGCAGCCGTTCGATGTTCTCCTCGCCGGCTGACGGCTCGGCAGGGAGCCATGGCCCCCCCGCCGAGCTTCTCTGGCTACAGAATGCGGCGATCGAGGGACTTATGCATTGTCCGATGCCGCCTGAATGAACTGCTGTATCCGCGGGTCAAGGGTCTTGCTCGGCTCGCCCATGGCGGCGTTCGTCACGTCCTGCCATGCCTCCCAGGTGGCCAGCCGCTCGGCATAGACCGCGCGCGCACGGGGCAGAATCGAGGTGCCAAGGCCGAGCCGCAGCGGCGGATTGTCCGCGTCCACCAGCTTGAGAATCGCCGCTGCGGTCGCGTGCGGGTCTCCGCGTTCCATGCCGGCCAGCGCCGTCAGAAACTGCTTGCGCAGTTCATCGTATGGCGCCAGCATATCGGCAATCTGCCCGGATTGGGCGAAACCGGTGGCGTAGCCTCCCGGCTCGACCAGGGTGACGTTGATGCCGAAGCCTTTGACCTCCTGCGCCAACGACTCGTGCATCGCTTCCACCGCCCACTTGGTCGCGCTGTAGAAGCCGACGAGCGGCAGCGAAGTGATGCCGAGCCCACTGGAGACGCCCAGGATGTGGCCACTACCCTGTTTGCGCAGCAGAGGCAGCGCAGCGCGAATCACCCGGACCATACCCAGATAGTTGGCTTCGAAAACGTTGCGAATCTGCTCGTCCGTGGCCTCTTCGGTAGCCCCGAAGAGACTGGCGCCGGCGTTGTTGACCAGAACATCCAGCCGGCCGAAGTGCGTGAATGCCTGTTCAACCGCCTGCTGGACCTGCCCCGAGCGGGTAACATCCAGAGCGAGCGCCAGGACCGCGTCTCCGAACTTCTCGCGAAGGTCGGCTAAGTCGGCCGGATTGCGGGCCGTAGCCGTTACCTGATCTCCGCGTTGCAGAGCCGCCTCCGTCCAAATGCGGCCGAAGCCGCGGGAGGCGCCGGTAATAAACCATGTCTTTTTCATATGGATCTCCTGAGGGATGAAGTTGTGTCGGGCGAGGGATCAGTTCTGGACGCCGCGCATGTCGGCCAGGTCCGTGAGCAGCGAAGGACCGGATGGATTCCATCCCATCCTAGCCCGAGTTTGCGCACTGGAGACGTGACCGTCCCTGGCGGCGAAGAATCCAAGGAAGCCGAAGTGTTCCTGCGCCTGCTCGGGGGAGATGGAGACTACCGGAAGCTCCAGGCCGTGGCCCAGAGCCTCGGCGATGGCTTTGGCCGGGACGCCCTCTTCGGCGACCGCGTGATATCTGGCCCCGGCCGAACCCTTCTCCAGCGCCAGCCGGTACAGGTGAGCGACATCGGAGATGTGCGCCGCCGGCCAGCGGTTCTGGCCCGCGCCAACGTAGGCCGAGACGCCCTTGCTGCGAGCGATCTGAACCAGGTAGGTGACAAGACCCTGCTTGACCGTGTCATGAACCTGGGGCAGGCGCATGACCGAAGCGTTGATGCCGCGCGCAGCCAGGGCCATCGCCGTCGGCTCCGATACGCGCGGGAAGGCGGCGGTGGCGGGAAAGGGCGGATCGTCCTCGGTAGCAGCGCGGCCTTCCGCCACGCCCACGCCGGAGCTGACGATGAAGGGCCGGTTGGAGCCTTCCAGCACAGCCCCGATGGCTTCGATTGCGCGCTGGTCCCAGGCACAGCTCTCCGCAAATCTGGACCAGTCGTGCTGAAAGGCGGTGTGGATGACGGCGTCAGAGGCTTCCGCCCCACGGCGCAGGCTCTCCAGATCTTCCAGATCGCCGCGTAAAATCTGAGCGCCCAGCGCCTGCAGGGCTCGCGCGCCAGCGTCACTGCGCGCCAGGCCGGTGACGGGATGACCGGCAGCAATAAGTTCTTTGACAAC
>JAKAQS010000040.1 GCA_021819585.1 Acidobacteriota bacterium | reverse complement strand
GGGAGTGGTCTTTGGGTTGCCCGGGGAGTTCCTGCGAACCCACATCTCGATGAGACCAAGATGTGGGACACCCGCGGGGCGGAGACCAAGATAATGGGCACCCGCACTCAGCCGCATCCGGCGGCCCCGCACATCTCCTGCAGGTCGGGATCGAGGTTACAGGCGCGGCGGCAGCTTGCGCGCCAGTGGGGTAGACAGCACCATGCTTGTGGTTGGGCTTCCGTAGGGCAGCAGCCGCTCGATCAGCTCTTCCATCTCGGTCATGGAGCGCAGCACCACCTTGAGCAGAAAGGCGTCGCCGCCGGTCAGGTGGTAACACTCCTGCACCGCCTCCAGCGTGGGAATGAACTTCAGGAACGGCTTGTAGTGCGCACCATCGCAAGTCAGCCGCACAAAGGCCGTGATCGTGTACCCCAACTCCTCCAGGTTGAGTTCGGCGCGATAGCCGCGGATGATCTGGCGGCTCTCCAGGCGGCGCAGGCGCTCGGCGGTAGCGGAGGCCGACAGCGCCACCCGCCGGCCCAGCTCAGCCACGCTCAGCCGGGCGTCTTTGGCCAGCGCGCTCAAGATCCTGGCATCGATGGTGTCCAGTTCGCCGCGGTCGGGCATGGCTCCTCGCAAGGTGGCAGAAAGAGAACAAAGGAAAGAACGGTGATTGATCTCTTTAGCCGTTGATAAATGCAGAAATAAGCTATTCTTCCATTGAATTTAGCATACAATCATATTTTTACCGCTGAAAATGCCTTCACGAGCCTGCTCTGGCCTGCTTACCATCGCAGCATGATTCTTCTGGATGGAAACTCGCTCACCATCGAAGAGGTCGTCAGGCTCGCCGAAGGGCGAGCCCAGGTGAAGCTCGCCGCTGACGCCCTGGCGCGGATGCAGAACTCGCGCGAGCGGGTGGAGACGGCGCTGCGTGGCCCGCGGCCGGTCTACGCTCTCAACACCGGCGTCGGTCTGCTGGCCAACATCCGCCTGGATGACCGAGAGATCGACGCCATGCAGGTGAACCTCATCCGTTCGCACTGCTGTGGCGTCGGCGAGCCTCTGCCGGTCCCGGTGGTGCGCGGCATGATGCTCATCCGCGCCAATGTGCTGGCCAAAGGGCTCTCCGGCATCCGGCCAGTTGTGGCCGAGCGGATCTGCGATCTGCTGAACCATGGGATAACCCCGGTGGTGCCCTCGCGCGGCAGCGTGGGCGCCAGCGGCGATCTGGCCCCGCTGGCGCACATGGCGCTGGTGCTGCTGGGGGAGGGGCGGGCCGAGTATCAGGGTGAGGTGCTGGATGCGGCGCTCTGTTTGCAGCGAGCCGGCCTGCGGCCTTTGATTCTGCAGGGCAAGGAAGGGATCTCGCTGTTGAATGGCACGCAGGCCATGCTCTCCATCGGGTGCCTATGCGTGGAGCGGATGGAGCGGCTGTTTCTGGACGCGCAGACCAGCGCGGCCTTGACCCTGGAGGCCCTGCGTGGAACTCCGGCGGCCTTTGACGCCCGGCTGCACGAGGCGCGTCCCCACACCGGCCAAAGATTCAGCGCGCGCCATCTGCGCGCCCTGCTGCGGGACAGCTCGATCCCGCGCTCCTTTCTATCCGTATCACACCACGCCATCTCCTCACCGCCTCTGGCCGGCAATGGCGCGGCGCCGGGATCAGCTCCAGCTCCGGGCGGCGAGGGGAGCAGCGTCCGGGTGCAGGACGCCTACTGCCTGCGCTGCATCCCGCAGGTCCACGGGGCGGCCTGGGAGACGCTGCAATTTGCCCGCGGCATCTTTGCCACGGAGCTGAACAGCGCGACCGACAACCCGCTGGTCTTTGACGACGGAACCGTCTCCGGGGACGGCGCCATTCTCTCCGGCGGCAACTTCCATGGAGCTCCGCTGGCGCTGGCGCTGGACTACCTGGCCATCGCGCTCTATCAGCTTGCGGGCATCTCCGAGCGCAGGACGGAACGTCTGCTGAACCCCAGCCTCAACGAAGGTCTGCCGGCCTTTCTGGCCTCGCGGCCGGGCCTGGAGTCGGGGATGATGATGGCGCAGGTGACCGCGGCGGCGCTGGTGGCTGAGATGCGTGTGCTGGCTTCGCCGGCCTCCACCGGATCCATCCCCACCAGCGGCAATCAGGAGGACTTTGTCAGCATGGGCATGACCTCCGCGCTCAAGCTCGAGCAAGCCGTCGATCTGGCCCGCACGGTGATCGCGATTGAGGCCCTGGCCGCCACTCGGGCGCTGGATCTGCGCGGTGACGTCAGCTCGCCGCTGTTGGAACAGGCGCGCAGCCGCCTGCGCCGGTGCGTACCCGCCTGGAGCCGCGACTGCGTCCTCTCCGAGCGGATGGAGGCAGCCGCCAGGTTCCTTGCCGAGCAAGGATGGGCCGGGCTCGGCGAGGGGATCGAAGGCGCAGAGCCGCCAGAACCCAGCCAGCACACTGAACCGGCTTCCCAAAAAGCAGGCGGCGAAGCCATGCCTGCGGGAGGAACCCGCGCAGTGAGAGAAGCCGTGCTCGCAGGGCCGGCCTGCGCCATGAAGTGAGCCAACAGCACAGCGCCATGAAGGGAGATTCAGCCATGAAAACCGCCATGCCGTTCGAGTATGTCCCGGTGCGGGCTGCCCGCGGAGCCACCCGCACGGCCAAGGGGTGGATTCAGGAGGCGGCGCGGCGGATGCTGATGAACAACCTCGATCCGGAGGTCGCCGAGAAGCCGGAAGAGTTGATCGTCTATGGCGGGCGGGGCAAGGCCGCGCGCAACTGGCAGTGCTACCACACCATCGTGGAGACCCTGGATCGGCTGGAGAACGATCAGACCCTGCTGGTGCAGTCCGGCAAAGCGGTTGCGGTCCTCGACACCCATCGCCTGGCGCCGAGGGTCATCCTGGCCAACTCCAATTTGGTGCCGCACTGGGCCAACTGGGAGGAGTTTGACCGCCTGGATGCCGCCGGCCTGATGATGTATGGGCAGATGACCGCGGGCTCGTGGATCTACATCGGCACCCAGGGGATTCTGCAAGGAACCTATGAGACCTTCCGCGCCGCCGCCCGGCGGCACTTCGACGACACCCTGGCCGGAACCATCACCGTCACCGCCGGTCTGGGAGGGATGGGCGGAGCCCAACCCTTGGCTATCAAGCTGGCCGGCGGCGTCAGCGTGTGCGTGGAGGTGGATGCGCGGAGGATTGAACGGCGGCTGGAGACGCGCTATCTGGACAAAGCGACGCGCTCGCTGGAAGAGGCGATGCGCTGGGCGCAGGCGGCCCGGCGCAGCCGCGAGGCGGTCTCCATCGGGCTGCTGGGCAACGCCGCCCAGGTGCTGCCGCGGATGGTCCAGAGCGGCTTCATCCCCGACCTGGTCACGGACCAGACCAGCGCCCACGATCCCATGTGGGGCTATCTGCCCCCGGCCAAGGCGGATGAGGATCTGCAGGAGCTGCGTTCTCTGCAGCCCGCCGAGTACAAGCTGCGCGTGCAGTCGGCGATGGCCGACCATGTGCGCGCGATCCTGGAGATGCAGCGGCGTGGCGCCGTGGCCTTTGACTATGGGAACAACCTGCGCACCCAGGCCAAGCTGGCCGGCGTGGAGGATGCCTTCTCCTATCCCGGCTTTGTGCCGGCCTTTATCCGCGACTCCTTCTGCGAGGGCCGTGGGCCCTTCCGCTGGGTCGCGCTCTCCGGCGATCCGGCCGATATCGCCGCTACCGATCAGGCCCTGCTCGAGCTCTTTCCCGAAGATCAACGGCTGAAGCAGTGGCTCACCTTTGCCGCCGGCCAGATTGCCTTTCAGGGGCTGCCGGCGCGGATCTGCTGGCTGGGCTACAGGGAGCGGGATCGAGCCGGGCTGCTGTTCAACCAGATGGTGCGCGACGGACGCTTGCGGGCCCCCATTGTGATCGGACGCGATCACCTGGACGCGGGCTCCGTGGCCAGTCCCTTTCGCGAGACCGAGGGTATGCTGGATGGTTCCGATGCCGTCTCCGACTGGGCGTTGTTGAACTTTGCCACCGCTGCGTCCAGCGGAGCCGCATGGGTCAGCTTCCATCACGGCGGCGGCGTGGGCATGGGCTATAGCCAGCACGCCGGGCTGGTGGCTGTGGCCGACGGCAGCGAGGAGGCCGAAGAGCGTCTGCGCATGTGTCTGACCAACGATCCGGCGCTGGGCGTTGTGCGTCATGCAGACGCCGGTTACGAGCTGGCCCGGCGCACTGCCCAGGCTCGGGGGCTGGATCTGCCCAGCGTCCGCCGTGAGCAAGGGCTGAGAAGAGAAGAAGCTCTGTGAGCAAGAGCGGTGAAGAAGATTGATGTATAAGAGCCTTGAACAAAAACCGTGGACAGCGACGGGCGCGAAGATCCGTGCAGCAGAGAGCAGAGCGCGAATAGGCAAAGAACAGATGGTTCGCGGGATGAAGAGCCCGCCGAGAATGAAGACCGATCTGCTCATTACGGGAATCGGCCAGTTGGTCACCGCCGAGGGAGCCGAAGCGCGCCGTGGCCGGCGGATGCGCGAGCTGCGCGTGGTCAGGGACGCGGCTCTGGCCGTCGCCGCGGGAAGGGTCCAGTGGGTAGGCCGGGCCGGTCAGTGGACGCCCGCCTATGGCTCTCCGGTCATGGAGGTGGATCTGGGGGGAGCCGCGGTGGTTCCCGGACTCATCGATCCGCATACCCATGCGGTGTGGGCGGGGGACCGGTTGGCCGACTTTGAGGCTCGCTCCGCCGCCGCCGGCTATGAGGAGATCCTGCGCGCCGGAGGGGGGATTCGCACCACTGTGCGCTCCACCTCCGCTGCGTCTCCTGAAGAACTGGCCCGTCTGGCAACGCCGCGCATCGAGAGGCTGCTCAGCTCCGGAGCTGTCACCATCGAGGTCAAGTCCGGCTACGGAGGTTCCACGGCCGCCGAGCTGGCGGCGCTGGAGGCCATCGAGCGGCTGCAGGCGGAGCAGCGAGCCCAGCACGGAGCGCGGCTGTTGGCCACGCTGCTGGTTCATCTTCCTCCATCTGCCCGGTCCGCTGCTTCGTTTGCCCCAAATCAATCCCACAGCCAAGCGCGGCAGCAGTTCCTGGCCCGCGTCTGCGGAGAGCTGATCCCCGCCGCCGCCCGGCGCTCGCTGGCCTCCGCCGTGGATGTCTTTGTGGAGAAAGAGGCATGGTCGGTCGAGGAGGCGGAGCGGATCTTCGCCACCGCCCGCAGCTTCGGTCTGGCGGTCAAGCTGCACAGCGACCAGTTCCACAGCCTGGGCGGCGTGGCGCTGGCCGCGCGCTCCGGAGCCCTCAGCGTGGATCATCTGGAGGCCGCCGGCGAGGAGGAGATTCGCGTGCTGGGCCAAAGCTCCACTGTGGCTACGATCCTTCCCGGAGTCTCCCTGCACCTGGGCCTTCCCCCCGCGCCGGGGCGGCGGCTGATTGATGCCGGTGCGGCCGTAGCTGTGGGAACCGATCTCAATCCCGGATCCAGCCCCCTGTTCTCCGCCGCTGCGGCCCTCGGGCTCGCCGTCCGCATGAATGGGTTGACGCTGGCGGAGGCTCTGGCCGCCGGCACGGTCAATGCGGCCTGCGCCCTCGGATTCAACGATCGTGGCCGTATTGAACCCGGCTGCCTGGCGGACTTTCTGGTGCTCCATAGCCGGGATTGGAGGGATCTGCTCTACGTCATGGGCGCCAATCCTGTCGCCGAGGTCTGGATCGGTGGACGGAGGCGCAAGAGAAGGCCGGAAAAACGTGAGGAAGCAACGGAAAGAGGTAAGGAAAAGCCTCAACAGACCGAAACCAGATAAATCGAGAGACCAAAACTAAATAAATGAGGTTGCACCAACAAGCGAACCCGTTGCGCAAAAAGCCAGGCCAGGCCGCCGGCCAAAATGCCAAGTCGAGACACTGAGGACAGAACTGAATGAACACTACCGGCAGCAAGACGCTCTATCGCCCCGCGCTGCTGTATGCCGGTGGCGAATGGATCCGCTCCGGCGAAGTGCTGGTGGATGAGCAGGGGATCATCGAACGCATCGGCTCCAAACTGGACTCCAAGCCGGACTCCGGCCTGGGGCCGGGCGAGCCAGGCAGCTCTGCCGGGCCAAACCGCTCTGCCGCAGCCCTCCGGGTCGTCGAACTGCCGGGCAAGGCTCTGCTACCTGGGCTGGTGAACGCCCACTCGCACGCCTTTCAGCGCCTGATCCGAGGCCGGACGGAGTCTCGGGAGGGCCGCGCCACCGGCTCCTGTGACTTCTGGAGCTGGCGTCCGACGATGTACTACGCCGCCGGCCGGCTCGACCCGAGGCAGGTCTTCGACGTGGCTCGCATGGCTTTTCTGGAGATGGCGCTCTCCGGAATCACCGCCGTGGGCGAGTTCCACTACCTGCACAAAGGCTCCGATGGCCGCGCCTATGACGACCCCAACCTGCTTGCCCGGCAGGTGATCGCGGCTGCCCAGTCGGTGGGGATCCGGATCGTGCTTCTGCGCTGCGCCTATCTGCGCTCCGGATTTGAGCTTCCGCCGGACCCGGGGCAGCGGCGCTTCATCGAGTCTGGCGCGGAGTTTCTTCGCAACATGGAGGCGCTGCTCCAAGTGCGGTCAGCGCAAGTCCACTTTGGCGTTGCGCCGCACAGCCTGCGCGCCGTGCCGCTGCCGGAGCTGCGCGAGATAGCGGAGTGGACCCAGGCCCACCGGCTTCCCCTGCACATGCACGTCTCTGAGCAGTTGGCCGAAAACGCCGCCTGCCTGCGCGAGTATGGAGCCACGCCGGTCACCCTGCTGGAGCGCGAAGGGCTTCTGCATTCCGCCTTTACGGCGGTCCATGCCGTCCATGTGAGCCCCCGGGAGATTGCCGCCCTGGCCCGGGCCGCCGTCACCGTCTGCTCCTGCCCCACGACAGAGCGAAACCTCGGGGATGGCTTTGTGCCGGCCGACGCCATGCTCGCTGCCGGGGTCTCCATCGCTCTGGGCTCGGACAGCCAGGCCCAGATTGACCCGCTGGAAGATGCCCGCCAGTTGGAGTATCACCTGCGCCTGCTGCGCCAGAGGAGGGCGATTCTGGACCTGGGGCGAGACGAGCCGGCGGGCCAGATGACGGCTCCGTCTCTTGCTGCGCGTCTGTTCCGCTGCGCCACGGTGGATGGCGCCCGGTCGCTGGGCTTGTCTGGCGGTGAGCTGTGGACCGGGCGGCCGGCCGACTTCTTTACCGTGGATCTGGAAGACTGCTCCATCGCCGGAGCAACCGCCGCGGATCTGCTGCCGCTGCTGGTCTTCGCGCTTAACCGCTCGGCGGTGCGGGATGTGGTGGTGCAGGGCCGGTCTGTCCTGCGCGACGGGCGCCACCCTGCCCAAGCCGAGATCGTGGAACGCTACGGTCAGTTGCACGCCGCGGTCTGGTCCGGCGCCGGACGCTCGAGCGACCGCCCCTGAGCCCCTTTCGGAGGAATCATCAACAAGGAAAAAGCTATAGACTGTGTGCAATGCGCCGGCCTTTTTCCTTTCCTGCGGTATCCTGGCTACTCCTCTCCATCCGGCTTCCCGGCCCATCGCCTCTGGAGCCTTGTTCCGGGGCGATCGCCGTGCCCCGGGGGCGGTTCTGGACCGCGGACCTTGCAAACGAGTTTTAGGCGGCAGGTATTTCAGATTGAAGGCGCGGGTTTCTCCCTATGCTTGATCTTGAGTTCGCCGAGTTATCTGACCAGGGACGAGTTCGGAGCAACAACGAAGACTCCCTGGGCCACGTTCTGCCGATGGGGCCGGCCCAGGTCCACTCCCAGGGCTGGTTCTTCGCTATCGCCGACGGCATGGGCGGCCATGAGTACGGCGAGGTGGCCTCGCGCCTGGCCGTCCAGACCGCGCTGGAAGGCTTTCGCAAGATGCCCCGGGGCGTGATGCACGTCTCGCTTCTGCCGCGTCTGGTGCAGGAGGCCAATGCGGCCGTCTATGACGCCGGGCGCGCGGCAGGCCAGGGAGGCGCGGGCAATGCCATGGGCACCACCTTTGTCGCCTGCGCGCTGCGTTTTGACTCCGCCGTGGTCTCTCACGTCGGCGACTCGCGTTGCTACCTGTTTCGCAACGGCAATGGAACCCAGTTGACCCGGGATCACACCATGGCCGAGGAGCAGGTACGGCTAGGGATTCTCTCCAAGCAGGAGGCCGCCAGCAACGAGGGGCGGCATCTGCTCACCCGCTCCCTGGGTAGTGAGCTGTTTGTCGCCGCCGACACCATGACCGTGAACCTGCTTCCTGGCGATATTCTGCTGCTGTGTACGGACGGTTTGCACGGCGCGGCTCCGGACAAGGTGATCCTGGAGACGATTCTGCGGAACAGCCGTCTGGAGGCAGCCGCGCAGGCGCTGATCGAGGCGGCCAACGCGGCCGGAGGAGAAGACAACATCAGTGTGCAGTTGATCCGCGTCAAGTCCGTAGAGAGGATGGGACTCTACCGCGGTCGTCCCTACAGGTTGCTCTAGATGTTTGCTCCCAACCTCACCCTGCATCCTGGCGACCTGCTGGACGGCTATCAGCTCGAGGAGATCGTCGCCACCAGCGGCATGGCGACCGTCTTCCGGGCGCGCGATACCCGTAACGGGCAACAGGTAGCCATCAAGGTGCCCCATGCCGAGGTGGAGAGCGACCCGGCCCTCTTCGATCGCTTCCGCCGTGAGCAGGAGATCGGCATACGCCTGGACCACCCCGGCGTGATGAAGGTCTTCCCCAACCAGGACAGCTCCCAGGTGTACATGGTGATGGAGTGGCTGGATGGCCGGCTGCTGCGCCAGATCCTGAATGAGGAGCGGAAGCTGCCTGTGGAGCGCGCCGTCAAGCTCACCGTGGGCATCTGCCAGGCTCTGGAGCACGTCCACGCCAACGGCGTGGTGCATCGCGATCTCAAACCCGAGAACATCATGGTGGACTCCGGCGACGCCATTCACCTCATCGACTTCGGCATCGCCGGCAGCCAGGGGGCGCGGCGGCTCACCTTCGCGCACTTCTCCCAGAGCCTGGGCACGCCGGACTACATCTCCCCGGAGCAGGTGCGCGGCAAGCGTGGCGACGCTCGCAGCGATGTCTACGCGCTGGGCGTGATGCTCTATGAGATGTTGACCGGCGCGACGCCCTTCACCGGGCCCAATCCGCTGGCCGTGATGAATGACCGGCTGTTGAATCAACCCATTCCACCGCGCGAGCGCGATCCCTCCATCTCGCCGCAACTGCAGGAGATCGTCTACCGCGCCATGGAGCGTGAGCCCAAAAACCGCTATGCCAGCGCCCGCGAGATGGCCCATGATCTCTTGCATCAGGACCAGGTAGGCGTCGCCGCCCGCCCGGATGCCGAGCAGTGGAAGAAGCGCCGGTCTCCGCAGCGCCGCCGCTTTCTGCTCTACGCGGGCCTGGCGCTGATTCCGCTGCTCCTGTTTGCCCTCCTGCTGCTGGTCTCGCGGCGCCATTAGCGCCTCTTCCGTGCAACTGTAGAAGGACGTCTCGACCCTGTGGACGCGTCCTCCCAAAGAAAACGCGGCGCCCCACATCTCGAGGAGATTTGGGAGCGCCGCCATGGAGGGCTGAATCAGTGCCCTCCTGACGCCGCAAGGGCTCGATGCCGCGCACTCTCTGCTTCGTCTTTACGGCTGCAAGATCTTCTCAAAGAACGCTGCGGCGGCCTGGTAGGCTGCTAGCCAGTCGCGGTGCAGAAGGAAGCCGTGAAGTTCGTCGGGGAAGATGAGTTCCTGCACCGGGATGTGGCGCGCGCGCAGGGCCTCGGCCAGGATGGGAGTCTGGGCGTAGGCGACATCCGGGTCATTGTCGCCGTGGATCAAGAGGATCGGCGAACGCCAGCGGCTGATGGATGCGATCGGGGAACTGGCGCGGGCCCGGGCAGCGATCGCGTCCTGGGACGCAAAGCTGCCCTGCTTCCAGTCGGAGGCGTTGTCCTCCAGGTTCCAGTCGTGGACGCCATGGAAGTCGACCCCGGCGGCGAAGAGATTGGAGTTTCGCGCCAGCGCCAGAGCCGTGAGATATCCGCCGTAGCTGCCGCCCCAGATGCCGACGCGGTGGGGATCGACCCCGGGCAGAGAGTCAAGATAGCGGACCGCGGCCAGAACGTCGTTATACTCTCGTGCGCCGTCGGCGCCGGCGTTCTGGCAGGTGCGGAAGTCCAGGCCGTACCCTATGCCGCAGCGGTAGTTCAGGCTGAGGACGATAAACCCCCGGGAGGTCAGGTACTGATTCATCGCATAGGCGTTGGAGTAGTAGTCCATGGCGGGGTAGCCCAGCAGCATCTGGCGCTCGGGGCCGCCGTGGACGAAGAGGATTGCGGCGCGACGGGTGTGCGCGGGCGCAGGGTTCTCCGGGGTGAAGAGCTGACCGTGCAGATGCAGGCCGTCGCTGCTGTTGAAGAAGACCTGCCGGGGCGTGACGAAGGCGGCGGCGGGGTAGTCCGCGGGCAGAAAGTTGGGGCGCAGGGAAGTGATGGTCGCCTCGGCTCCATGGCCGGGGGTGATCAGGGCCGGATGCATGGGAGTGCGCACGTCGGCGACCAGAGCGGCGAGGGCTCCGCTGGAGCTTACCTGGGGCCGGGTCTGGTTGCCCGCACCCGAGGTCAATTCCACAGGCGCAAGCTCGGGATGGTTCAGGTCGACCCGCCAGAGGTGGTGGCGGTCCTGATCGCGAACGTCGCTACGCTGCGGGCTCAATCCGCCCGGGCGGCTGGAAGCCGGTCCTGACTCACTGCGGGTCGCGGCTTGGGTCGCCACCTGATTGGAGCTGTAGATCAGGGAATGGCGATCCGGACACAGGGCTGCGTCTTCCACCTCGAAGGGACCAGGAGTCAGCCACTCCACGCTGGGGTTGCCAGCGAGGTGAATCTGGTAGAGATGAACCCAACCGTCGGCCTCGCTGTAGAAGACGACGGAGTTCTCAGTGGCGAAGATCAGGTACGGCTCTCCCGTGGAGAGGTGGGGAAGGACGCTTCCCGGCTGGTTGGCCGCCGGAGTAAACAGGGTGCGGGTCTGGCCTGTGGCTACTTCGGCGATCTGGATCGTCCAGGGATCGGGCGAGGTGCGCGGATTGGCAAACTCGCGGGGTTGAACAAAGGGCGAGCGCAACCAGGCGATTCGGGAGCCATCCGGCGAGAAGGCGGGGGCTGAGTCGTCGCTGGTGGTGGGATCCAGAAAGCGCAGCGTGTGAGCCTGAAGGTCATAGAGCGCAAGGAAGCTGTGGGAGGGTTCGTTGCGCTCACTGCGATGACTGATGTAGGCCAGCAGATGACCGTCGGGAGAGAGGGTGAGCGAACTGGCCCTGCCACGGTCGAAGACCAGTTGGTGGACGGAGTTGGCAGTGGAGTCGGGCGAGGATCTGGGCGCGCTGATGGCGGCGATCCAGATCTTGCCTTGATGCAAAAGGAGCAGGCTGCGTCCGTCGCGGGTGAACAGCGGCGAGCGTCCCGGGCCGATGACAGCGGAACTTCCATCCAGCCATTGCACCCGCACTTCCACCGGGGTGGGGCGCTGCAGATGGGCGGGATTGGCAGGCTCTCCGTCGGCTCCCCGCTCGGCTCCGTAGGTGTAGGCAATGGCGGTGGCGTCGGGCGACCAGGCCAACTGGGAGATATCCTGGGCGTCGTCCTGCGGGTTGTGGGTGAGCCGGCGCGGCTGGCTCGGATCGGCTCCGCGAGCGACCCAAAGGTTATGCCGGCCCTGGTCGTCCTCCACCCAGGCGAAGAGGTTGCCTTGAGGAGCGGCGGTGAGGCTGGTGGCATAGGGAGCGCTGAGCGCCTGTTGCAACGTGAAGGGCGGATGGCCGTAGGAGTGGTGCGTGAAGGATCGGAGACCAGCCGAGTGAAGACCTGTGGCGGCAAAGGCGGCGATCAACAGGGTTGCAAAAGGGCCCATCTGGCGAGGATAGCGGAAGGCCCGTCTGCCGGGAGGTGATTTGCTGCACGCCGCATCAAGATGGAAACCGCTGGGTTAGACAGCCGAGCTCTGCGCCTTCAGGCGCTCGGCGGTGTCATGCGCGATAAGGGCATCGATGGTCGGCTGGAGCATGCCCTCCATCACCATCCCGAGCTGATGGTTGGTCAGGCCGATGCGATGATCGGTGACCCGGTTCTGGGGGAAGTTATAGGTGCGGATCTTTTCGCTGCGGTCGCCGGTGCCCACCTGCTGTTTCCGTTCGGCGGCCAGGGCCTGGTGCTGCCGCTCCATCTCCACCTCGTAGAGGCGGGAGCGGAGCACCCGCATGGCCTTCTCGCGGTTCTTGATCTGCGACTTCTCATCCTGGCAGCTCACCACGGTATTGGTGGGCAGGTGGGTGATTCGAACCGCGGAGTAGGTGGTGTTGACCGACTGGCCTCCCGGACCGGAGGAGCAGAAGGTATCGATGCGCAGGTCTTTGGGCTCGATTTTGATGTCCACCTCTTCGGCCTCGGGGAGCACGGCGACGGTGATGGCGGAGGTGTGGACCCTGCCCTGGGTCTCGGTGGCCGGCACCCTCTGCACGCGATGCACGCCGGACTCGTACTTCATCTGCGAGTAGACCTTCTCGCCTTCGATGATGGCGGTCACGTCCTTCAGGCCGCCCACGTCGGACTCGGTCTGGGAGAGGATCTCCACCCTCCACTTGTGCTGCTCGGCGAAGCGCAGATACATGCGGAAGACCTCGGCCACGAACAGCGACGCTTCGTCGCCGCCGGTGCCGGCGCGCAGCTCCAGGACGATGTTCTTGTCGTCGTTGGGATCTTTGGGCAGAAGCAGAACCTTGAGCTCTTCCTCGCAGGCGGCCAGACGGGGCCGGAGATCTTCCAGTTCGGCCTGGGCCATCTCGCGCAGCCCGGGATCGGGTTCGGCGAGCATGGCCTGGGCGTCGGCGATGGCGGTGCGCAGCTTGCGGTACTCGCGGAACTTCTCCACGGTGGGTTCCATGTCGCGGTGCTGCTTGGCGACCTTGCGGAAGTTCTCCTGGTCGTTCACGATCTTCGGATCGGAGAGCTGCAGGCCCAGCTCTTCGTAGCGGGCTTCGAGTTGGTCGAGACGTTCAAACATCGGGTGCTCCTCCTGCGCCGGGTGCAGGGAATGATGCTGTTGCGGGCGATCGGGTGGCAGAAAGAGCTTCAGAGACCAGGAAGAGTTACAGGATTCATGATTTGGAAGCTGGGCTGCCGTCAGGAGATGGGAAAGCGGAGTGCGGCGTAGAGGTTTGCGCCGCTAGGCAAAGTCGCGTCGTTCGGCGTCGGCGGGCTCCGGGTTGCGGGAGTCCGCGCGTGCGGCTGCCGCGGCGTCTGCCATGGGCAGACACGGATGCTCCGATGCTTGGATGATCCATTCCATACGGTTGATTTGATGGTATCGCGAATCGCTTGGTTTCGTGCCCCCCTGCGCTTGCTGGCGGGCTGGCCCGGCCGCATGACTCACTGCGTGGATCGCCGCATAGATAATAGGTGGATGAAAAGTTGGGTTGAGATCTCCGAGCGGCGGCTGGTGGAGAATCTGCGCGCGGTGCAGGCGCTCGCCGGTGGCGAGGATGGGGTGGGCTTGCCTGGCGGCGCAGAGCTGCTGGGGGTGGTCAAGGCCGATGCCTATGGGCATGATGCAGTGAGGGTTGCGCGGATTCTGGCCAAGGCAGGGCTGGGCTGGCTGGGAGTGGCGGACGTGGAGGAGGGAGCGCGGGTACGCCGGGTGGTGCAGGGTCTGGCGGCTGCGGAACGTAGCAGGGCGGATGCAACCGCGGAGCCCGGGGCGTACCGGCAGAGGATGCGCGTGCTGGTGATGAGTGGTCTGGAGGCGGATGACTGCGAGCAGGTTCTGGAGCAGGTTCTGGAGCAGGATCTGACGCCGGTGATCTGGACGGTCGAGCATGTGGAGCGGCTGGAGCGGGCGGCGGCGAAGGCAGGCAAGGCCGTGCAGGCGCATCTGGAGATTGACAGCGGGATGTGCCGGCAGGGGGTGGATCTGGCCGGGGTTGGGGAGGTTGCGCGGCGGCTGGCGGGCTCCCGGTGGGTGAGATGCGAGGGGGTGATGTCGCATCTGGCTGCGGCGGAGGTGACTGGTTCGGAGCAGACGCGGCGCCAGCAGGCAAGGTTTGACCGGGCGGTGCAGGTGGCGGTTGCCGAGGGGATTCGTCCGGCGTGGCTGCATCTGGCGGCGAGTTCGGCGGTGGATGAGGGCGGGACCCTGGCCTGGATGCGGGAGTTGGCGCGAAGCCAGGGGGCGCGGGTGCTGGTCCGTGCCGGGATCGCACTGTATGGCTATTGCGTGCCTGCGGCGGGGGGAGTCTTGCGACCGCGGTTGCAGCCAGTGTTGACCTGGAAAACGCGGGTGATCGGGGTGCGGGAGATTGAAGCGGGAGAGAGCGTGGGGTACGGCGGCACGTTTACGGCTGCATCGCGGATGCGGCTGGCCTTGCTGCCGGTGGGCTACTCGGACGGGCTGCGCAGGGCGGCTTCCTCTGGGGTGGGCAACGGCTGGGTGATGATTGCAGGACGAAGAGCGGTGGTGGTGGGCAGAGTTTCCATGAACCTCACCACCGTGGACATCACCCAGATCGAGGGAGTGGAGGTGGGCAGCGAGGTGGTGCTGCTGGGCGAGGGCGTGACCGCCGACGACCACGCCGCCTGGAGCGGGACGATCAGCTACGAGATTCTTTGTGGAATTCGGGCGCGGCGGCTGGAAGCGGGCACAAGCCCGGAAGTAGCGGAGTGAGGCTGTGTCCTGCGCCACGGATCCGTGCATTTGCCGGACGTTAGACTGGTAGAAGATGCTGGCACGGCTTTATGCAAAGTGGATGTATGCGTGGGAGACAGCGCTGACCACCCGGGATGAGAACCGGGTGGAGCGGCCGCTGGAGTGGGGCTTCGAGTACCTGGCGGAGTTCGGTGGGGAGGAGATGGCCGGCCGCGTGGAGCGCGGTGAGGTCTCCGGGCTGGAGGCGATGACTGAGCTGAACCGGAGGATCGTGGCCGAACCGCGGAGGTTCTATGCCTACCAGACGCCTGGGGACTTTCGCATCGAGCAGCACTTTCCCGCTCTATACCCCACCAATGTGCGTCCGGAGACTCTGGAGCAGGAGCGCGAGTGGAGGCGCCGGGCGGAGGCGGGCGAGCTGCGCAAGGAGCCCTTTCTGCGCTTCACCTCCCGGGTGACCACGCCGTACCCGGAGAACGATACGGTCAACGCCAGATGGTATGAGGCCCGTGCGGGAGCGACCGGGGTGGACAACAGGGGCAGGCCGCAGCCCCGGCAGGCGATGATCGTGATGCCGCAGTGGAACGCGGATGCATTCTCCCATAATTCGCTCTGTGAGATGTTCAACCGCTTCGGCATCTCTTGCCTGCGGCTCTCCAAGCCGTACCACGACGTGCGCCGTCCACCGGAGCTGGAGCGCAGCGACTACGCGGTGAGCGCGAATGTGGGGCGCACCCTGGCCGCTTGCCGCCAGGCGGTGGTGGATATCAGGAGCTGCGTGGACTGGCTGGAGTCCCAGGGCTATGAGCAGTTCGGCGTTCTGGGCACCAGCCTGGGCAGTGCCTACGGGTTCATCGCCGCCGCCATGGACCCGCGTCTGCGGGTGTGCGCGTTCAACCATGCCAGCACCCAGTTTGGCGACGTGGTGTGGACGGGGCAGAGCACCCGGCACATCAAGGCCGCCTTCGAGCACGCCGGCCTGAGCCAGGATCAGGTTCGGGAGATCTTCGCCGGGGTGAGCCCGATGAGCTTCATGGAGCAGTTTGCGGCCAGTGGAGGGCCGCGCTGGGAAGGGGACAGGCCGCGGCGCACGCTGGTGGTCTATGCGCCCTATGACCTGACCTTCGTGGTGCAATATTCCCGCGAGGTGTTGAAGAACTTTGACCGCCACGGCGTGGACTATGTGGCCAAGGTGTTGCCGTGCGGGCACTATACCACCGGAGAGACTCCCTATAAGTATCTGGACGGATGGTACCTGGGTTCATTCATCTGGCAATCGTTCCGCAGCTTGCGGGCGGCAGGGTGAAGGCCGGCCCGAGCCGGTCGGCCCGGCCTCAAGCCGAGCAGAACGAGGGAGCGAAGCCGCGCGATTCAGCTCCGGCCGGCGCCGAGCATTCTGGCCGCCAAAGGGGAACATCAGCCGCAACTTCTCCGCGCGCCTCACAATCTCCAGGCGCCCGGCGGCGGGCCGTGTAGCCGCGCGGCTCCGGTAAATCCTCAATCATTCCTTTATTGAAGTTGTTCGCTCGATTTCGGGCTTGCCCCGGAGTTTGGGGTGATACAGTTTGCGCAGGACAGATTCTTCCGCGGGAGAGAGTTTTCTCTTGCCGGCCTGTCCGGACCGCAGGTTCTTTCCAGAGAAACAAGGCAGGCCGGTGCGGCAGGCGCATGGAGAGGCCGTGGTCTCGGAAGATCTCATCCAACAGGGGAGGGTGTCCTCAGCGAAGGGCTCGGGGAGATCCTCACGGCAATGGCGGCCTGAGCTGCCGGCAGTGTGGTGACAACAGAGACCAGGGAACGGCTTGGTTGACGATGAACAGTGAGATGGACAGCTTGCGGAAGCAATGGTCACGGCCTGTGCAGGACCGATACAAGGATTGGTGGCGCCGGCGCAGCCGAGTGGCCAAGCTTTCCGTGGCGCTGCTGGCCATGATCTCTCTTTGTTCGCTGGCGAGCACAGTCCATGTCGCCCGGGGAGCGGATCAGGTTCTCGAGTTGCTCGGCTGGACGGCGTTGGCGCCGCTGCTGTTGGTTCTGTTCTTCCGCTGGTTCGCCTACCGGGTGTTGTGGAAGGTGCGCAATCGCCTGATTCTCACCTACCTTCTGATGGGGCTGGCGCCGGTGGTGATGGTGCTCACCCTGACCTCGGTGGCCGCGTACATGTTGGCCGGGCAGTACGCCACCGATATGGGCCTCTTGAGCTTGAAGCACGCCCTGGCGCGGGTGCGGGATGAGGCGGGAAGCGCGGCCGTCTACGGCACGCAACGAGTTGAGCCAGGGCTGCAAAAGGCTGCGCCTGCGAAGCAGACTGATACCGGCACAGATACAGGCGCTGCTGACAACGCCTCCTCTCCGAACGATCTGGGCATGCTCGAAAAAGAGGATGCCACGCCGCTGGCGCTGCTGGAGTTGCGCGGTGGCGCCTGGGTGGAGAGGCGGAGCGGAGCGAGGAAGCTCGCCGGACCGCTGGCCGGCGGCGTTCCGCCAAAGTGGCTGCATCCGGGGTTTAAGGGGATAGTGGAGCAGAACAGGCGGCTTTATCTGTGCGCGGAGGTAAGCGCGCCCCATAACGGGAAGATGGTGACCGTGCTGGCCAGCCGCGCATTGACCCGGGCTGAGCTCAACGTGTTAGCCAATGGTCTGGGGCGAATCATCCTTTCCCACGCTTACAGCCACCTTGCGGATTACTCCGGAACCACGGACGTGAAGGTGGACAAGGATACGGATGTGAGGGTGGCCACTCCGGATTCTCTCTTCGCCAAGGGAGGCGAGTTTGACGCCGTCTCCAGCGCGCCGCTCGCGCCCTCCCGGCATCCCTACCTGAATCCTCCCATCCTTGCCTCGCCCGTGACGCTGCCGGTCACCTCCTGGAGGACGGGCGAGAATATCTCCGGTCTGCTGGCGGTGATCTCGCGCCCCAGGCTGCTCTACGGAAAGCTCTTCGCCTCCTCGGGGACGATTGGAGCGTTCGTAAAGTGGCTGCTGCTGGGACTGGCAGCGTTCTTTGCCTTGCTGGAGACCTTTGCTCTGCTGATGGCATTTCACCTGAGCTGGACGATCACGCGCTCGGTGGCGGAGTTGTACGAGGGCACGCGGGAGATTGATGCCGGGCATCTGCAGCATAGAATTCCGGTGCGGCGCAAGGACCAGCTTGCCGCCCTGGCCGGCTCGTTCAATCGCATGGCGGAGTCGGTCAGCGAGCTGCTGGTGCAGCAGCAGGAGAAGGATCGGCTGCTGCATGAACTGGCTATCGCGCAGGAGGTGCAGGCGACGCTGTTTCCCAGTTCGCCGGCCAAGGTGGGATCCCTGGAGGTGCATGGAACCTGCCTACCCGCCAGATCGGTGGGAGGGGATTACTTTGACTTCATCTTTGGATACGGAAGGGACGAGGGGCAGGAAGGAACGCCCTCCGGCCATGTGACGCTGGCGCTGGGGGATATCAGCGGCAAGGGAATCTCGGCGGCGCTGCTGATGAGCGCTCTGCACTCGGCTGACAGGGCCTTCAGCGCGGCGGCGCTGGAGTCCGGAGCGATGGTGTCTCCGGCGCAGCTGCTGAGGATGCTGAATGAGCATCTGCACCGCAGCACACAGTCTTCGCGCTACGCCACGCTGTTTCTGGCCACCTACGATCCGGCCACGCGGCGGCTGACTTACTCCAACGGCGGGCATCTGCCGCCGCTGGTGATCTCCGCGGACGGTAGTGTGCGGCGCCTGGAAGAGGGAGGAGCGGTTGTGGGGCTGCTGGAAGGGATCGAATACGAGCAGGCTACTGTGGTGTTGCAGCCGGGGGATCTGCTGGTGGCCTATACGGATGGCCTGACCGAGCCGGAACGCGATGAGCAGGAGTTCGGCGAGCAGCGGCTGATGGAGTTTGTGCGCGCCAGAAGGAATGAGCCGCTGACCACGTTGGCCGCCCATATGCTGGAGGTTGTCAAGGAGTGGATTGGCGATCAGGAGCAGCCCGACGATATGACCGTGGTGCTGGCTCGCCAGAACTGAGCGGCTGAGCGGGTGCGGTGCGGCAGGCAGGGTGAGGATCGGAGGGCGGAGGACTTGCTACGGCGTAAAATGGAACGATATGCCGATTGATTTGAATGCTCCCCTGAAGTTGAGTGATCCCGAGATTGCCGCACAGATTGACAAGGAGGTTCTGCGCCAGCACGAGGGGCTGGAGATGATCGCCAGCGAGAACTTTGTGTCGCGGGCCGTGCTGGAGGCGGTGGGGACGGTCTTTACCAACAAGTACGCCGAGGGGTATCCGGGCAAGCGCTACTATGGCGGATGCGAGTTCGCCGATGCCGTGGAGAACCTGGCCCGGGAGCGCGCCCGGCAGTTGTTTGGCGCCGAGCACGTGAATGTGCAGCCGCACTCCGGCTCGCAGGCCAATGCGGCGGCGTATATGGCCCTGCTGGAGCCGGGAGAGACCGTGCTGGGGCTGGACCTGGCCAACGGTGGGCACCTGACGCATGGGCACAAGCTGAACTTCTCCGGCAAGCTGTACCGCATCGCCGGATACAAGGTGCGGCAGGATACAGAGGTGATCGACTACGACGCCCTGGAGGAGCAAGCGATCGCCGAACGCCCGAAGCTGATTGTAGGCGGGGGCTCGGCCTATCCGCGACAGTTTGATTTTGTGCGCATGCGCCAGATTGCGGACAAGGTGGGCGCGAAGTTGATGATCGACATGGCGCACTTCGCCGGACTGGTGGCCGGAGGGGTGCATCCCAGCCCGGTTCCGTATGCGGATGTGGTGACGACGACGACGCACAAGACGCTGCGCGGCCCCCGGGCGGGGATGATCCTGTGCAAGGCGGAGCTGGCGGCGGCCATTGACCGCAGCGTGTTCCCGGGCCAGCAGGGCGGTCCCCTGGTGCATGTGGTGGCGGGCAAGGCCGTGGCGCTGAAAGAGGCGCTGCAGCCGGAGTTCAAGGTCTATGCGGCGCAGACGGTGGCCAATGCCAAGGCGCTCTCTGACGCCATGCAGGCAGCTGGATTCCGCGTTGTCTCCGGCGGTACGGATACGCACCTGATCCTGGTGGATGTGTTTGTGAAGGGCATGCTGGGGTCGGAGGCCGAGAAGGCGCTGGGCTTGGCCGGGATTACCGTCAACAAGAATGCGATTCCCTTTGATACGAATCCGCCGATGAAGCCCAGCGGCATCCGCATCGGCACGCCGGCGCTGACCACGCGCGGGATGAAGGAGAGCGAGATGAAAACGATCGCGGGTTGGATCTCCGAGGCCGTTGAACACCGCAACGATGAGGGTAGGCTGTCGGCGATCCGGATGAAGGTGAGCGAGATGGCTGAGGCGTTTCCGTTGTATGGCTGGCTGAGGGATCGAGGCTAGGGAGCCACGGAAGCGCAGGCAAGAGCCCTGGTAAGCGGAGCGGGTCGCGCCTGTTAGCGACCGGCTCAGAGGTCTGTGTGTGCCGACTCGCTGGCGCTGTGCGCTTCTCCGACTTTCCTGCGCGGTCCCTGGATTTGCGTTCCGTCGAATTTGATCCTTCGACGCCCGCACTGTAAATGCGTACGGAATCGTACCGGCATGCGGCGTCGCGGCTGCTCTCGCCCATGATCCCAAGCCACGGGCCCCACGTTTCCGATCCAGTGCTCCACGTTTCCGATCCAGTTTCAGCACGAGTGTCTCAGGCGGCAGAGTTGCGCCGAAGGGACGGCGCTCTGCCGTCCCATCTTGCAATCCCTGCCCCTGTTCCGTAGCCCTGCTCCGCAAGCTCCATGGAACCACCCTCCCATCCTCTGCGTATCACCCCCGATACACGAAGGAGACCGCATGCGCCATTTTGTTCTCATCTGGGCCGAAGTCCTGCTCGCAGCGCTTCCGCTCGCAGCAGTTCCGCTCCATGCCCAGTCCTTCTCAAGCCATTCGTGCCCAGATGGCGACGGAGGCGGAGACAACAGCTTTCTCTCTCGCTGGCTCGGCGGCAGCGAGCATGTCTGCGAACTTCGCACGGTCGTCTTTCCACTTGTCAACGGACAGCTCAATGTCAACGGAACGAACGGTGGCATCGAGGTTGTCGGTGAAGACCGCCGCGACGTCTACCTTGAAGCCCGCGTCATCGCCCACGCCGGAAGCAAGTCCGCGGCAGAGGCCCTGCTTCATGAGATCTCCATTCAGACCGGCGAGACCGTCCAGGCCAACGGCCCGACGGCGGCACTGACGCGCAGTTGGTCCGTCAGCTTCAAGCTCCATGTCCCCCACGAGCTCACCGGGGACTTCCACACCATGAACGGTGGCCTTACCCTGGTTGCCATCGAAGGTGACATCCACGGAGACACCACTAACGGGGGTCTCGAATTCAAGGATCTTGGCGGCAACGTTCGCCTTACCACGACCAACGGCGCCATCCGCGCCACGCTCGCCGGCAAGACCTGGCAGGGAGTTGGACTCACCGCAAAGACCACGAACGGCGGCATCTCTGTCGACGCCGCTCCCGGCTACTCTGCTCACGTCACCGCCAGCACTGTAAACGGCAGCATCGAAGTAGCCGGTCAGACTGGCTCACGCCACCACTCGGTCGACATGAACATTGGCTCCGGCGGTCCCACCCTCGACTTTGAAACCACCAACGGCGGCATCTCAATCCGCTAGTGTAGTGCGTCTAACGCTTCTTTACATTTGGCGATCTTGGCGAGGATACGTTCTACCGATGCGGTCCAGGTAAAGACGCGGGGGTTCTGATTGTTGGTGTCGATGTAGTCGTG
>JAKAQS010000288.1 GCA_021819585.1 Acidobacteriota bacterium | reverse complement strand
AGAAAATGCCCTGGATGTGAAGAACCTGGACATCTAGCTCTCTGACCGCTTGATTTTGCACCATCCTTGCGTGCCCCGGGTCTCGATTTTGAGACCTGGGAAACGCAGACGCCAAGGTACGAATTCACGCGGTCAAAGACCAGGAGGGCCTTATCTCACAGTGAACCCTTCGTCTTTTGCGCCAGGGCAGGCTATCGCCTCTTCCGTATTGGCGTAGTCCCATACGGCAACCACGATGGAGGCGCTCCTCCCATCCCATTCGGCGAGACTGCTGAGATGGGAGAAGCACGCTGCGATCGCCCCTATGGCGGTCCGCGCCTTCAAAAGGCTACGCCGAGTGATCGGTTTCTAGGCCGTCGTTGGAGTAGAACTCTCAGCGAGAGCAGTTTTGTAGAACAGCCCACCCAGCAGGCCGCCCACTAACGGTGCAACCCAGAACAGCCATAATTGCCCGAGCGCCCAGAAGTTGCCTCCGGCAGCTACTACGATCGCCGGGCCGGTCGACCGCGCTGGATTGACCGAGCAATTGGTAATCGGAATGCCGACCAGATTGATCAGGGTCAGGCAGAGACCGATTGCCAGCGGAGCGTGAGACTTGGACGCACGCTCGTCGGTTGCGCCCATGATCACCAGGATGAAAAAGAAGGTGAGGACTATCTCTGCTACCAGACATGCCAACAGATTGTAACCGCCAGGGGAGTGCGCTCCATAACCGTTGGAGGCAAAGCCATCCAGACTCCATGTCGCACGGCCGGCGAAGATGATGTAAAGCACTCCCGATGCCACAATGGCGCCCAGCGTCTGAGCAGCCCAGTAGGGCAGCAGCTCTTTGGCTGAAAATCGCTTGCCGGCTACCAGACCTAACGTAACCGCCGGGTTGAGGTGGCATCCGGAGATGTGGCCGACGGCGTACGCCATGGTTAGCACGGTCAGGCCAAAGGCCAAGGAAACACCCAGAAAGCCAATGCCTGTGTTGGGAAAGGCGGCGGCGAAGAGCGCAGCTCCACAACCTCCGAAGACGAGCCAGAAGGTGCCGAAAAACTCCGCGATGCAACGTTTCGAGAACGAGAATTGCATAGACCCTCCATGGGACCTGGTAACAGATGGGAAATGGTAGTGCCGTTCGATAAAGCACTGCCAGTCTACATCCGCGCCGGGTGATTTGATCAACACAAGGAAACCAGACCGACACCCTGACGGATATGTATCGATCCCGTAGATCTTGCCCGAGAGAAGCGCGGCCTGCAACAATCGCCTTCGCGCCGAAGTTGGCGGCAACAGGTCAGGTCGGCAGCGGTTGCGTGGGCAATTACATGCGGGGGAAGACGGCTCCGTCGGCCTGACGACCAGAGGAGCCTTTGTCAGAAGCCTGCTCCGGCTCCGCAACCAGCCTAGCCCTCACCCGGACTCTCTACCTTGCCTGGCGGAACCCTCCCGCCGTCACTTCGACGTCTGCGCCGGTGGAGCGGCTGTGCCGATCACATCCGGACCCAACTCCACCAGTTGCCTGGAAAGGTTATCAGCTACCATGCCAAACACCATCTTTCCCTTTTGATCCAGGTGCGTGCGGTCCAGCTTGGCAGATCCGTTCTCCGCACGCTGGTCCGGATGGCCCACGGCGTCAAACTGATCGGCCTGCGCCTGGAACATCTTCCGGCGCAGGCCATCATCGTAGGCTCGCGCCATATCGTTTGTGTGTCGCTGGTGAATCGCCTCCTCTACCTTGCTCCATCCCCACTATCGCTCCAGGTGAACTGATCGCCAAACTGGTTTGTGATCACCTCCCCGGCCGCGTAGTAGGTCATATTTGAGATATGGTTGCTCACGTTCGCCGTTACGGAGAACTGATGCCCGGAGCCCAGCCAGGCGAGCCTTGCTCTCAGGCGGAAGCCGACCGGGAGCATCCTGCAAACCCACATCTCAAAAGCCGAGAGGTGGGCCACCCGCCCTCGTCCAGATGGCGAGGAGGAGGAGGCCACGGCCCTTTGTCGAACGATGAAAAGCAGTGTGCTTGGTTGCCAGTTTGAGCATCGGCGCCGGGCAGCCGGGGCGGGGCTGCCCGGCTGCAAGCTCGGCGGCACACGCGCCACCAGAGGACGAGTCTCGGCCAAAGCTGTCCCAATGCCACTGCAGCCGCCGATCCAGCGAGAACGGGTCGCCGATACGGTTGGACCCGATCCAGGCAGTTTGGCGACAGGTTGAAATGATCCTCAGGAGATCCTTTGCTCCCGGTAGATGCTCCCGTGATGGACTCTGTTCCCTGAGTGCGGCCATGCCCGTCTCTGATGAAGCGCGGCGAGTGGCCTATCTGGTTTCACTTCCCCTTTTTCCGCATACATGGATCGTTCGAGAAGGTGACCGACACGAATTCCTGCAGGGGGCAATCATGGATAATCGACCCGCACGGCGACGATTTCATACGGTTTTACAGCAACTGTGACCCGGCTCCCGTTCAGTGGCAGCCGGTCACCTACAGGCTTCTCCATCAGGTTGGTCTCGACAGCCCCGGTGGCGCCAGGGGGAACCGTCAGTTCAATTTCGCCGCTCTTGCCCGCCCACTCGTACATGTGGAAGATCAAAGCGTGGCTATCTTCCGCCTTCTTCATCGCAGTGAGGGTAACATTGTCTGGCGTCACTGATACGAAAGACGATTCGGAGGCCATTGCGCCGGCATGAGCTTCCACCGGCATCGCTTTGAGCCTGTAGTCGAAGTCGTAACCTCGCCGCACGGTCATGGCCTGCTTCCAGCTTCCAGCATGCGGATAAAGCGCGTAACGGAAGTGGTGATGTCCTTGGTCCGCAGTTGGATCGGGAGAGGTCGTCGCGCGCAGCAGCGACAGGCGCAGCACATTCCCCTTCGCGTCGTAACCGAACTTGGACTCATTAATAAGGCTAAACCCATGGCTTGCATCGCCAAGGTCTGCCCACCGGAGCGCCGGAACCTCCCATTGTGCTTGTTCCCAGCTATTGTTTCGTGTCGTCGGCCGTTGAATGGAACCGAACGGAATCTCATAAGTCGCGAAGGGACCGCTGGCCGTAAGGGTAAAGGCCGTCTTTAGCAGGACGTGTTTCTCGTGCCAGTCGATGTCGTTAACAACCACCGCCTGATCACTGTCCGCGTCCAGTTGAATCTCCTGTACGAACTTCGAATCCCGCCATGTGCGCACCACACGAATCGCCGCGCGCACCGGACCGCGCTGCACCACCTGAACCGAGTCGGCATGGTTCAGCAGAGTCGGCAGTTCGGTTAGAGTTCTGGGATCGATATTCCACGCGTCAAACCTTGCCGGTTCATCCCTGTACGCCTCCAGTTCATTCCCACAAGACCCGGGCGACAGCGTTTCAAAATCGGCCTTCTTCTGGTACAGGCTGGTGATACACCCGGTTTTCGGGTCCACGGTAATACGCAGTGAGTCATTCTCCAGCGTGGTTCCGGTAACATGCAGATCGCTCGCAAAATGCCTCTCGCCAGGAACCACCTGCAGCACCTCATAGCCCATCGACGGAATATCCTTCGCCTCAATCAGGAGTTTAAAAGTATTTGTCTTGGCATCCCTCTTCAGAATCTGCGAAGGTATTACATGCCCCTGGGGATCCAGGACAGACACATCTGCCTCCGGCTCACGCATTTGAACGTTGACAAGAATCGGGCCGGAGCGTTGCCACGCGAGCGGATTGAAGACAAAAAGTGGAACCGCCGGCGACATCCTCACGCCAGGCTGCGGCAAAGTATCCACCTTTGACTCTATGGTGTGCAACGCATCGTCCGATATCCGGCTGGTCGACCATCGCACATCTTGGTAGTCCTTTTGCGCATCCTTATAGATGGCCGTTATACCGCTGCCTGCCGCAAGATCGTGAAAATCATTGAATGCAATTTTCTTCCATGCCGCGGTAAGTTCTTCACCTGGATAATGATCGCCGTCTAACCATGCCAATGAAGCATACTTCTCGGCGTTCAAGGCCCACTCTGAACTCTCCCGCAGAAGCTTCTTCATGTGCGACTGCGTTGTGTAGGTGCCGCGATGGAACTCCAGATAGAGTTCATCCTTCCAGGTAGGAACTTCGATCTTTCCGTCGGAAGGAATCGGAGGCGGAGTGAACCCCTTGGCAATACTCCGGTAATTCCACTCAGGCGACTGATCCGCAAGTTCGCCTGCCTCGGTCTGAAAATAGGAGAGCGCTGTGCCGAATTTCATGACGGGAACAACCGCGCCGTTACCCATCCAATGGATGCCCTGATCAAGCATGGCCCGCGTAGGGCCGCCCCCGTGATCGCTTACTCCATACAGATCCATCATCTCCGTCATACTTGGTACGTCTGTGCGCGCCCGCGCGAAGTCGTTCGCAAGCCGCGAAGGGCTGAGGTCTCTGTTCCCGTAGCCGTGCGGGAAGTAGGTGAGGACTTTGCTTCCGTCGGGCGACTCCCACCAGAATAACTTGAAGGGAAGCTGGTTCGTATCGTTCCACCCCAGCTTCTGAGTTACGAAATAGTCGACTCCAGATTTTTTGTAGATTTGTGGAAGCTGCCAGTTGTATCCAAATGAATCCGGATTCCAGCCGATGCGCACATCAACGCCATAGTGCTTCAGGTACCATCGC
>JAKAQS010000287.1 GCA_021819585.1 Acidobacteriota bacterium | reverse complement strand
AAACGCCGTGCGCCTTTAATCGGGGGGCTTCCGGGCCCCAACGGCGTTCCAACCAACTCTCGGCCACCGAGCCATCGGCGCTCACGCCGGCCGGCGGCGAGTGGATTGGAGCACGCCGCGCAGTAGTCGGCGCGGAGCGGTCGAACACGTTGCAGCCAACAGGGGCGTCCGATGGACACGGTAGCCTTCCGGCCAAAACTATGCTTCCGCGGCAGCTCTCCAGCCGCGCCTCTGGAAGATGAACCTTCATGTGACAAACGTCACCGTCATTTCGCTTCAAACAGAATTGAATCAAGCAAAACATCGCAGGGCGGAACTCGAAGGAGTGGCCGCGCGTGAGGCGGCCTCCTATTTCTCCCTACGTTCTCCCTATCAGGGGCCGGCGGCGATGCATCTGCAACGCGCAGAAGCCGACTGAAGGAGACTTGGCTTTATGCAGGATCGTTCAAGCAAGACACCATCCCCCTTCCGCAGGGTGCTGTTGGCCACCAATCTCGGCGAAGGCTCCGAAGAGGTTTTGCGCGCAGCTCTGCAATTTTGCCAGAGGAGCGACGCTACCCTCCGAATCCTGCATGTCTCCAGGCCGCATGCACCGCTCGACCAGGACAAGGCAGAGTTCGCAGGCTTCCTCGCGCCGCCCCGCTCGTTGGACCAGCAGGCGTCCGAACTCCTTCGCGAGGCCAGAGAACGCGCTCTCTCGCTCGGTCTCCACTGCATCACGCGGCAGGAGTCGGGGGTTCCTGCGGAGAGGATTCTGAAGGCGTTGGAGGCCGAGGAGACGGACCTGCTCATCCTTGGGACCGGGGAGCCTCACGGCTCCGTGCGCAATGCCTTTGGACCAACCGCCGAGAAGGTGATGCTCCAAGCCGCCTGTCCCATCATGACCGTAGGGCGGGTGGCGGCCGAGACCGTTCAGACCTACCCGTCAGATGGGTCCGTGCTCTTTGCCACCGACTTTCATTCATGCACCCGGCAGGCGATCAACCATGCCATCCGCTATAGCAGGAGCATCCATCAGCAGCTTCATTGTGCGCACGTGCTGCCTCGCACATTACAGTCCATTCATGGAGACAACACCCTGGCCGAACTTCTGACCAATGCGCTCAAACACCTGGTAACCACCAACAACACATCAGACCAGGACACAATCTGCAAGGTGATCTACGGCAGCGAGATCTCCAATGCCATCGTAAATTACGCCCGGCAAATCCAGGCCGGCATCATCTTTCTCGGAATACGCAGTGACAGCATCCTTTCTTGCCAGGATCGTCTCCCCATTGCGTTCCGCATCATCGTCGAGTCGCCCTGCCCTGTCGTGACCATCGTCTGCGACTCGGAGGCCGAGCCAGAGAACGTGACCGATTCGGAAGTCCGCAACTTCGAGGCGCCGCCCTCCTTTCTGCAGTAAAACGGCGGCCAAGACTCATCGTCTCCTGCCTCTCCCTTGCTGAAGGAAGCGGAACCGCCTGCGGCCGAGACCGACCTTCGTGCAAAGCCGGTTCTAATGAACCGGCGGCTCGTAGTGACAGAACGGATCGCTCGCCAGCGCATCCCCTGTAGCCGCAAAGGCGCGCGCCCGAGAACCGCCGCATAGAGCGCGGTACTCACAGCGCCCGCACTTTCCCTTGAACTGGTTGGGATCGTGCAACGCCTGGAAGATCGGCGCGTTGCGGTAAACATCCTGGAGCTGATCGGTGCGTATGTTGCCGACCGCCAGCGGGAGGAAGCCGGCAGGGCAGATGTCGCCCTGATTCGAGATAAAGACAATCCCGTGGCCATCGCGGATCCCGAAGCCGCGATAGACGGGAGTGCGCTCGATCTCGCCGGCCGTCATGCCCGCTGCGCGCATGCGGCTGAGCGCCACGCGGCGGTAAGACGGCGCTTCCGTGGTAGCCATGGCGAAGGGGGCGGCCTTGGACTGGTCGTAGATCCAGTTCATCAGTTGCTCTCCTCGCTCGCTGGAGATGGGCTGCAGCACCTTGCCGCGCCCGACCTCGATCAGAAAGAACAGGCTCCAGCGCATCACAGGGAAGGTCTTGAGCAACTCATAGACAGCCGGAACGTCGTCCACCGTCTCTTCCGCGACCAACGTATTCACCTGGATAGGAACGCCCAGGCCGGCTGCCGCCTTGGCGGCGGCTATGGTCCAGCCGAAGCAGCCTTCCACGCCGCGCACCGCCTCATGGCGAGCCGCGGTTGAGCCATCCAGGCTGAGGCCAAAGCTGTCAATCCCATGATCCTTGAGCCGGGAGAGCACCTCCACGGTAAGGTCCGCGGTCGCGCTGGGCGTTATGGAGGCGTTGATCCCCAACGAACGGGCCTCGTCGATCAGGTGGAAGAGATCTGCGCGGCGCAGCGGATCGCCGCCGGTGAAGACCAGGTGCGGAGTGGGATTCTTGAACGCGGCAATCTGACGCAGCAAATTCTTCCCCTCCTCAAAGGTCAGTTCGTTGGGATGCGGTGTGGAGACGGCCTCGGCGCGGCAGTGACGGCAGGCGAGCCCACAGGCTTGCGTCATCTCCCAGTACACCAGCATCGGTTGCTCCGCATAACTGTGATTGGAGGAGTGCTGCGGGTGGGTGTGCGGATGCCCGTGGCGGGCCGGCATGGAGGAAGGGATCGAACGGATATCCATGGTCGACATAGGTGGTTCTCCTAGGAGGTAGAGGCAGCTCCAAGCGCAACCGGCGCCGGACCGCAGGCCGCTGGAGCGCCGGACGGATGCGGGAGCCGCTCACCGCGATGGATCTTCGCGGCGGTCTCGGCTCCGCGCTGAATGCACTCGGGTATGCCGGAGCCATGATACGCAGCGCCCGCCAGGTACAGGCCGGGATGCGTTGCCAGCCCGCGTTCGATCTCCTGGATCAGCAGGCCATGGCCGACGTTATATTGGGGGACGGACTTTCTCCAGCGATAGGCGCGGGCAAGGATGGGAGTTGCAGTAATGCCCAGGATCTCTCTCAACTCCTGGCGCGCCACCTCAATCAGGGCATCCTCATCCTGTTCAGCCAGTTCCTCCGCAAAAGCGCCGCCGATGAAGACTCGCAGAAGCACGCTGTCCTCCGGCGCGCGATGCTTGAACTTGGCCGAAGACCAGGAGCAGGCATTGATCCTTCGCCCCTCGCTCCGGGGCACGATGAAACCAAATCCATTCAGCTCACAGGTAATCTCACTGCGGCGAAACGCCAGCGAAACAGTCGCGGTGGAGACGTAGCGGATCTTGCGCAAGTTGCCGGCCAGCGCCGGATCCAACCGTTCCACGATCTCCGCCGTGACATAGGCCGGTGTAGCAAAGACAACATTCTCCGCCGGCGCCGAAGCGCCGCCCGCCAGGGTAACTCTGTAACCTCCGCCCTGGGCCGGATCACCCTCCCAGGTCAATGACTGAACGGGGCAGTTCAGCCCAATACGCTCTGGGTCGAGCCGAGAGACAAGGGCGTCGGGTAGCTGCTGGACACCGCCGCTGAGCGTGGTAAACATCGAAGTGTGCTTGTCCGGAGCCGGCTTCGAGGCCGAAGCTCCTGCTTGGGCGGACGCTTGCGCCTTTTTGCGTCTCATCATGCCCAGCACCAGGCTGCGATGCTTTGCCTCCAGCTCCAGAAACATCGGAAACGTGCTGCGCAGACTCAGGCTGTCAGGATCTCCAGAGTGAATGCCGGCCATCAACGGCCCTGCGATCTTCTCCAACATCTCGGCGCCCAGGCGGCGGCGGACAAAACTCCCCAGGCTCTCGTCCGGGTCCGTCGTGTTCCTGCCGACAAAGATCTCCAGCCCCATGCGCAGCTTGCCCGGCCAGGAGATCAGGCGGGAGCGCAGAACCGGCAGAATCATCGTCGGCGCCATCAGCATCATGCCTTCCGGCATGGGGTGCAACCTGCCCTTGCTCAGCACATAGGTGGACGGCGTGGCCGTTTGATTGGATCCGATCAGTTGATCGCCCAGCCCCAGCTCTCGGCAAAGGTCCAGCGCGGCCCGCTTCTGGGTCAGGAAGGAGTCCGGCCCCCCTTCGACGAGAAAGCCATCGCCGGCATAGGTTGTGATCTTCCCTCCCAGATGGCCGGAGCTCTCCAGAAGGAGATAGTCGGCGTCCCTGCCGTGAAGCTTCTGGAGGAAGTATGCGGTCGAAAGACCTGCGATGCCGGCGCCGATGACGACTGTCCTGGGCATTACGATGTCACGCTTTCGGTAAGCATGGTTACTCCTGGGAGAGGGGCGGCTGGGCTACAAACTCCTCCAGCGCCCGAGAGTTCGTCATCGCCCTTAAGGTTAGCGGGGGATGCCTGGGGTCACTGTGACTCGAATCACAGGGCCGCCCCCGCACTCCTTGGCCGCGCCAGAGGGCAGCGCCGCGCCTCCATCCCCAAAGGACATTTTCTCCGGAAGCAGAGCAAGGACGGGCTGCCGGCTGCCGTGCTTCCGGAGGCGACAACCGGCTCGTCATCGCCTGTTATCGACCGTAAGCTGGTTGACGGAAGCGGTCAAGTCAACACGCTCGTGAGTGTCATAGCACATTAGAAATGTCCCCGTCTTGCGCTCATTAGAAATGTCCCCTTGAAGGAAGTTATGGAGTCACCCGCAATGGTGTTGCGGTTTGCGGTTGGAAGGGGCGTCTCCAGGGATGCTGGA